>NZ_CP060724.1:0-331876 GCF_014397255.1 Weissella diestrammenae | reverse complement strand
ATTACAACGTCACGTTTTCCAGGAACGACCCTGGATCGCATTGAAATTCCTTTGGATGAAACAACTAATATTATTGATACGCCAGGAATTATTCATCAAGATCAAATGGCACATTATTTGGCATCTAAGGATTTAAAATTCGTGTCACCACAAAAAGAAATTAAACCACGGACTTATCAATTAAATGAGGCGCAAACATTATTCTTTGGTGCGCTTGGTCGGTTTGATTATTTGAAGGGGCCTAAAAGTGGTATCACAGCGTACTTTGAGAACAATGTGCCTTTGCACAGAACAAAGTTGAGTAATGCGGATCATTTTTATCAGCAACATGCTGGTAAGTTACTAACACCACCAGTACAAGAAAATTTGAGCTTGTTACCACCACTACGACGGTATGAGTTCAAAATAGCTGAAAAAAGTGATGTTGTGATTGATGGGTTGGGCTGGTTAACAGTCCCTGGAAATGTTGTAATTGCAGTATGGGCGCCACAAGGTGTATCCGTGCTCACTCGAAAGGCGATGATATAAAAAATGATTGAATTACGTGGTAAACAAAAACGCTATTTGCGTGCAGCTGCACACGATATGCGGCCATTATTTAGTGTGGGTAAACAAGGTTTAACTGAAAACTGGTTGGATCAGCTTGGGGAGGCCATGGAAAAACGCGAATTATTTAAAGTTAATATCTTAAGTAATTCAGACGTTACGCCTGCTGAAGTGAAAAGCTTTATTGAGCGGCAAACAACAATTCAAGTGGTTCAGACGATTGGACACACCTTAGTTTTGTTTGACCAAGCGACTCAAAAAGAAAATCGACACTATTCTGTCGCGGTACAAAAAATTTAAATTCATATCATACTGAGGTGGATGACATGTTAGAAACGGTGAAATTAAGCGATACTCAAATTCAAGTGAAGGTACAGCCTGATTTACAGTTCGGACAAGAACGCAAAAAAATTGGACTGTTGGGTGGCACATTTAACCCACCACATCTGGGCCATTTGGTAATTGCTGAACAGGTCGCATCTCAACTTGGACTCGATAAAGTCTATTTCATGCCGAATGCAAAACCACCTCATGTTGATGAGAAAAGTGCAATTGATGCTTGGGATCGCGCAAAAATGGTGAAAGCTGCAATATATGGCAATCAGCGGTTTGGTATCGAATTGTTGGAAGTTCAACGCGGTGGAAAAAGTTATTCGTATAATACTTTGCTCCAATTACGAATCGAACATCCGAATTATGATTATTATTTTATTATTGGTAGTGATGAAGTTGCATATTTACCGACTTGGTATCGAATTGATGATTTAGTTAAAATGGTTCAATTTGTTGGTGTTAATCGGCCAACGCAAGCAATCCCTGATACACCTTATCCAGTTGAATTTGTCACTGTTTCAAATTTAGATATTAGCTCAACAAATATTCGGCAGCGGATTGCAAAACATCAAAGTGTTCGCTATCTAGTGCCAGATTTAGTTGCTGCTTATATTGTAGAGAATGGATTGTATAGCAATGAATAAAGAATTAATTTATCAAACGCATTATTATCAAGGTACTCGCGATGAATTGAAAACAATTGTGGCTGCACACATGTCGCAAAGACGCTTTGAACATGTTTTAAGAGTAGAAGCGATGGCGTGCCAGCTAGCAAAACGGTGGCAAGTATCGATTGAACTAGCATCAGTAGCTGCCTTAACGCATGATTATGCCAAGGAACGATCGGATGCAGACTTCAAACAGATGATTATGCAAGAACAGTTGGATCCTGATTTGTTAAATTGGGGTAATAATATTTGGCATGGCATTGTAGGTGCTGAAATGGTAAAACAAGAGTTGGGTATTTTGAACCCAGACATTTTAGAGGCAATTCGGCAACATACGACTGGTGGTGTCGAAATGTCACCGCTATCACAGGTGTTATATATGGCGGATTATGTTGAAGCGGGTCGTGATTTTCCTGGTGTGTCAGAAGTACGCGCACTAGCAATGACGGATTTAAAAGCAAGTGTGGGCTGGCAAGCAGCACATACGCTCGCTTATTTAATTAACCAACGGGTAAGTGTTTATCCTATGGCATTATTAACATATAATGCATGGTCAATAGAAAAAAGGTAGATAGGGAAAAGAATGACAATTAAAAACATGTTAGAAGTAGCTGTAAAGGCAGCTGATGCAAAACGCGCTGAAGATATTGTAGCCATTGATATCCATGAGGTATCATTGGTAGCTGACGCATTCTTGATTTTAGATGCACCGACAAATCGACAAGTGCTTGCAATCGTTGATGAGATTGAGGATCAAATGGCCAAGTCGGGTTGGCAATTAATTAATCATGAAGGTCGCCATGAGGGTGATTGGGTTTTGATGAATTTTGGTGATTTAATTGTCCATGTCTTTAAAAAAGATGTGCGTAGTTTTTACGGCCTGGAAAAACTTTGGCTAGCACAAGGTCAGGAAATTAATCTTGATGACTGGCTAATTGAGGAAACGTATTAATGGCAAATTATCATACCTTTGCGAAATTATATGACGAATTATTTGATGATGATGCCTATGCTGATTGGTTTGAGTATGCAACGACACATATCAAACAACCCACAGGGAAAATACTGGAATTAGCCGGAGGCGCTGGACGTTTGGCGATTCAGTTAATTCAAGCAGGGTATGATACGACGGTATTTGATTTGTCTGAGGATATGTTGGCCCTTGCTATGCAACATGCCCAAGATGCAGATGTTGATCTCCCTTTGATTCAAGGTGATATGCGCGAATGGTCAGATTTTCAAGAGAAGTTCACAACGATTACATCATTTGCGGATTCATTTAATTATTTAAAAAATGAACAGGAAATGTTAATGGCTTTTCAACAAGTTGCTGCTCATTTAGAGGATGGCGGACAGTTTTTGTTTGATGTTATTACACCATATCAAACGGACGTTTATTATCCCGGGTATATGTACAATTATCATGATGATGAAACTGCATTTTTATGGCAATCGTATGGGGTTGACGGACAAGCTCACACGGTTGAACACGAATTGATTTTCTTTGTTTACGAACCTGAGATCGATGGTTATCGCCAATTGACAGAAATTCACACTGAGCGTACCTATGATTTGGCTACATATCAACGCCTCCTTCAAACAGCTGGGTTTAGTCAAGTGAACGTTACGAGTGATTTTGGGCGGCAATCTGATTTGAATGATAAAACGGCGCGCTGGTTCTTTAGTGCGACCAAAGCATAATCAAGCTTAAGAAGTGTGTGTTAAAAAGGGAGGTGTGTCAATGACGGTTGTTGGATTAATTACAGAATATAATCCATTTCACAATGGACACGCTTACCATTTGGCACAAGCAAAAAAAATAACCGGTGCTGACACGGCAATCGCTGTTATGAGTGGTAATTTTGTCCAACGTGGGATGCCGGCTAATTTTGATAAGTGGCGACGTGCCGAAACAGCAATCTTAAATGGGGTCGATTTAGTTATCGAATTGCCGTTTGCTTTTGCTGTTCAACCTGGCCATATCTTTGCCAAGGGGCGGTTAATATTTTAGCAAATGTTGGTGTTGACGTGATTGTTTGCGGTGCAGAACATGCAGAATGGGACTTTATTGCATTAGCGAAGATTGCGCAACAGGCAACACATGATAATGATGTTTTTCATGACTATCAAAACACGTATGCGTCAACATATAGTGCGATATTAAAAGCTGAAACGGGGTTAGTAGTTGATCACCCCAATGACTTATTGGCCCTCAGTTATGCGATGGCAATTGTCACACTAGGATTGGTTAATGATATTCGTATACAACCAATTCAAAGGCGGACGGCGGCGTACCACGAAACGCAGCTTGGTTCAGATGCGATTGCGAGTGCAACGGCAATTAGACAGGCGTTAACGAACGGAGAAACCAAACAAGTACAGGTCCACGTGCCAACAGCGACGAAAAAAATGATTGCTGCCGGGCTGCAAATTGCTGCTCCCGAAAGCCAGTTATGGTCGCTATTAAAGTATAAAGTAGTGACAACGCCGATTGATGAATTAGAACGTCTATATCAATTAAACAATGGGTTGGCTTATCGCTTGAAGATGCAGGTTGAACATGCGATGGTGGATCCGACGATGACCTGGACGACGTTTTTGAAACAATTTAAATCAAAACGTTACACTTTGAGCCGGATACAAAGAAGTCTTTTATATACACTTTTGAATATTACGACGGATGAAATGCTATATGCTGAAAATCATCTGTATATTCGTGTCTTGGGCAGCAATCAGACAGGTCGCCGGCATCTTAAACAACAGCGAGATACAATTGAATTGCCAATGATTCATCATGTTGATCAAAAAAAACTGCAGACTATTTTAAAATTGGATTATCGGGCAGGGCATCTTTATGAATGGCTAACAACAACCGATAAGCAAGCATTACGTCAAGACACAGGTCGCATTCCATTTATGTTATGAGGTAAAAAAATGAAGTGGTATTTGAGTGAATTATTAAAATATAAAAATGAGCCTTTTGAATTTTCAGAAACGCTTGATTTAGAACAGGCATTATTAGCTGATTTTGGGGATGTCATTTTGGCAGCAACCCCGATGCAAGTGACTGGTACAGCACGGGCAGAAAATGAAGATATTATTATTCATGCCAGTGTCCGGGGAGAAATTGTGACCCCATCAACTCGCTCAGCACAACCTGTCCATTTACCATTGGACTTTGAAATTGATGAAGTCTATATTCAATCGGCTGATCATACCGATCGTTATGAAATTGAAGATTCGGTTATCCTGGTTGAAGATGATGTGTTAGATTTCAAACAAGTTGTAATGGAATATATCTTTTTACAAGTACCATTACAAATCTTAGCCGAGGGTGAAGCGGCTGCAAAAATGCCATCGGGCGAAGGTTGGGAAGTTATTGCCGAAGATGAATTTGATGCCCAACAAGCGAATCAACCAATAGAAAAGCATACCCCAATGTCAGGACTAGCTGACTTATTTGCGCAGACTTCAGATGATGAGTAATAGATAAATGAGGAGATGGTAAAAATGGCCAAGCCAAAAGAAACCCCAATGATGCAACAATATAATCAGATAAAAGCACAGTATCCTGATGCTTTTTTGTTTTATCGGCTTGGCGATTTTTACGAACTTTTCAATGATGATGCTGTTTTAGGGTCACAACTCTTGGAGTTAACGCTAACGCAAAGAAATAAGAATTCAGATGTGCCAATTCCAATGGCGGGTGTGCCACATCATGCTGCGCAAAATTATATCGACATTTTAGTCGATAAAGGCTATAAAGTCGCTGTTGTTGAACAAATGGAAAATCCTGCGACTGCTGAGGGAATGGTCAAGCGTGAAGTTGTTCAACTTATCACGCCTGGTACGCGGATGCAAACTGGCGCCGATTCAGCTAAAGAAAACAATTACCTTGTCAGTGTGATTGGTGCTGAAAATGGCAGCTATGGATTGGCATATGCTGATTTATCAACAGGAGAATTATCTGCAACTCAGTTGGTTGCTATGAACACAGTGATAAATGAAATCGTGCGGTTAGAAGCTAAAGAAGTGGTCAGTAATGGCACATTACCGGCGGACTTAATCGCGAACCTCACTAATTTAGGGGTTATGATATCAGAGCAGGACCAAATTGATCCAAGTGCAGATATTTCATATTTGGTTCAGGCGCTTCAAGCCGCCGCGCTAACAGCTGCAAAATTATTGTTGGCGTATTTGTTTACAACTCAAAAAAGATCATTGGATCATTTACAAATCGCAAAGCACTATGAAATTGCTCAATTTTTAAAATTAGATCGCAATTCACGAGCTAATTTGGAGTTAACGGTTAATTTACGCACGCAGCAGCGTGGCGGTACATTATTATGGTTATTAGATGAAACGCAAACTGCCATGGGTGGTAGAATGCTAAAACAATGGCTTGAACAACCGTTACTTGATCAAGATGATATTTTGGCTCGATATGATAAAATTGACCAATTTAAAACACAATTTTTGATTCGTAATGATTTACAAACGGCATTAAAAGGTGTTTATGATTTAGAACGGCTAGTTGGTCGCATTGCATATGGCACAGCGAATGGACGAGACTTGTTACAAATTCGAAATTCATTACGTCAAATTCCAAACATTGTAGCGCTACTCTCGGATTTAGATAGTGCGGTAATCGGTGAATTGCAAAGTCGCATTGATCCTGTCACAGAATTAGAAACGCTTATTACGCAAGCTATCACAGATGAGCCACCAATTTCGATTAAAGATGGTGGCATTATTAAAGATGGCTATCATAAGCAACTGGATGATTATCGACATGTGATGCGCAATGGGAAGCAATGGCTTGCTGAAATGGAAGCGACAGAGCGGCAAGAGACTGGAATTAATAGTTTGAAAATTGGTTACAATAAGGTTTTTGGCTATTATATAGAGGTCACCAAGGCAAATATTGATAAGTTAGATGCCACGCGATACACGCGCAAACAAACGTTAGTAAACGCTGAACGCTTTGTTACACCTGAACTCAAGACACATGAGCAGCAAATTTTAGAGGCTGAAGAAAAGTCTAGTGCTTTAGAGTATCAAGTGTTTACTGAGATTCGTGAACAAGTTAAAGTGAATATTACACGACTCCAGAACTTAGCAAAAAGTTTATCTGAATTAGATGTCTTGCTTGCATTCACATCTGTTGCAGAAAAATATCATTTTGTTCGACCGGAACTAACAACTGGGCATGAATTGAAAATTGTGAATGGTCGACATCCTGTTGTTGAAAAGGTATTAGGTCATCAAGCTTACGTTGCGAATAATATTGAGATGGCTGTTGATCAAACGGTCATGCTAATTACTGGGCCAAATATGTCAGGTAAATCAACTTATATGCGGCAATTGGCCTTGACGGTTGTTTTGGCACAGGTGGGCTCATTTGTGCCGGCCGAGTCTGCAAATTTGCCCATTTTTGATCAAATATTTACACGAATTGGTGCGGCAGACGACTTGATTTCTGGTAACTCAACATTTATGGTTGAAATGGCAGAGGCCAATACAGCTTTGTCTGATGCAACAAGTCATTCATTGATTCTGTTTGACGAATTAGGTCGTGGAACGGCAACTTTTGATGGCATGGCACTTGCACAGGCAATTATTGAATACGTGCATGATCATGTGCATGCTAAAACGTTATTTTCGACGCATTATCATGAACTAACAACGTTAGCTGATGAATTACCCCAATTATTTAATATGCACGTCGGCGCGCATGAAGAAGCTGGGAACTTAATTTTTTCACATAAGGTTTTACCTGGACCAGCTGACCAGTCATACGGAATTAATGTGGCAAAATTAGCGGGATTACCTGAACTTGTCATTCAAAGAGCAACCAAAATTTTAAAGCAATTGGAAGCCGAATCAGCGCATATCGCACCTAATAATCAGACGTTTGAATCACCTGAAAATAGCTCAGAACAACAATTGACGCTGTTCGATAATGCATTGATGACGCCAACAATGAGTGAAGCATTAACACGATTACAAACAGCTGATTTGGCTAATTTAACGCCAATACAAGCCATGATTTTAATGAATGAGATTCAAGAAGCCTTGAAGGAATAAATGTTGTATATTTCACAAACTTCTCGACTTGTGCTAAAATGATGGCAGAATAAAGCAAATGAAAATTAGAGATAAAGTGAGACAGAAATGGCAGATCAGAAGATTCCACGGGCAACGGCAAAACGATTGCCGATCTATTATCGGTACTTAAAGTTATTATTAGATGACGGTATTAACCGAATTTCATCGGTTGACTTAGCAGAAATTGTTAAAATTGATGCAGCTACCATTCGTCGTGATTTTTCTTGCTTTGGTGCATTAGGTAAACGTGGTTATGGTTACGATGTTGAAGCATTGCTAGAATTTTTTGCTGGCGAATTAAATCAAGATAATTTGGCTTCGGCAGCATTAATTGGGCTTGGAAATTTAGGTCATGCGTTGTTGAATTTTAAATTTCAAAAAACTTCAAACGCCCGTATCTCTGCAGTCTTTGAAGTGAATCCAGACTTAATCAATACGATTCAAGACGGGGTTCCGGTCTTTTCAATGGATGATCTCGAAGAACAAATTGCAGAACAACGAATTGACGTGGCAATTATGACTGTGCCAGCTGATGTTGCACAAGATATTGCAGCACGTTTAGAAAAAAGTGGCGTTAAAGGTATTTTGAATTTTACGCCATTACGCCTAAATGTCTCACGTGCAATTCATGTTCAGAATGTTGATTTAACGAATGAATTACAGACATTGTTATATTTTATCGACAATGATATTAAGAATTAAAAAAATGCCGCCTAGTGCGGCATTTTCAATATGAGGTAGTAAGTTATGATTATTTTACAAGCCAATGATGTGGCTCGTCGCTTTAGTGGGGTGACATTCTTTGAGTACTTTTCATTGCAAATTCAAGACAAGTCACGGATTGGATTGGTTGGCCGAAACGGAGCTGGTAAATCGACTTTATTAAAGATGATTATCGGCGAAACACAGCCTGATGAAGGGACGATTGCGGTCAAAAAAGGGCTGAAAGTGGCTTATTTGGCACAGAATGCAGGCCTTGATTCTGAACTGAGCGTTTATCAGGAGATGTTGGCGAGTTTTTCAACCGTCATTGCCGTTGAAAAGAAAATGCACCAATTGGAGACAAAAATTGCAGCAACCAATGACTATCAAAGTGCAGGATATCAAGACCTTTTAGCACAATATGATCAAATTCAACATGATTTTGAAGCGATGAATGGTTATGGTTATGAAGCCACAATTCGAAGTGTGTTACATGGTTTTGGTTTTGATGAGTCATTTTATGCCCAAAAAGTGTCGGCATTATCGGGTGGTCAGCGCACTCGTTTAGCCATTGCAAAACAACTGCTTGAAATACCTGATTTACTGGTGTTAGACGAACCAACGAATCATTTAGATATGCAAACGTTGGCGTGGCTAGAGAAATATTTACAAAATTATCAAGGTGCGTTATTAATTGTCTCGCATGATCGATATTTCTTGGATCGTGTAGTTAATGAAATTTATGAAGTTCATGCAGGGATGATGGATCATTACATGGGTAACTACAGCCGATATATTGAGCAAAAAACGGCGAAAATCTTGGCGGAACAAAAGGCATTTGATAAGCAGCAAACTGAAATTGCCAAGCTTGAAGATTTTGTTAATCGCAATATTGTTCGAGCATCGACAACGAAACGGGCGCAATCACGGCGTAAGCAACTGGAAAAAATGACTGTTTTGTCAGCACCGACCAATGAATCTGGCGTTGCACATATTACGTTTCAGGCCAAAACATCATCAGGTAATGAGGTATTACAAGCGCATGATGTGAGTTTGGGCTATGATGCAGAACAACCTTTGGCACAACATATTAATTTTGATGTCAAAAAGCAACACGCTGTCGCGCTGGTTGGACCGAATGGCGTTGGTAAATCAACGCTGATTAAGACATTGCTGGGGCAATTACCAATTATTGCTGGCTCATTTAAAATCGGGGCTAATGTAACTATTGGTTATTATGATCAGGAACAAGCGACATTGAATCCAACAAAGTCGCTGTTGAATTCCGTCTGGGATTTACATGCGAGTTTACCTGAAAAAGATGTGCGTAGTATTTTAGGTTCATTCATGTTTACTGGTGAGGATGTCGACAAAAAAGTGAGTGCATTATCTGGTGGTGAGAAAGCCAGGTTATTATTAACCGTTTTGTCAATGAATGAGGATAATTTTTTAATTCTGGATGAACCGACTAACCATTTAGACATTGATTCACGTGAGGTTTTGGAAACTGCATTAAATGAGTTTAACGGCACAATTTTCTTTGTATCACATGATCGTTATTTTATTAATGAAGTAGCAACGGAAGTGCTTGAATTATCAGCTGATGGGGTGACTTTCTTTGATGGTAACTATGATTACTATTTGGGAAAAACTGCTCAAATTAATGAACAAAAAGAACAAGTTAATCAAGAAAAATCTCGGCCACTGGCAGAAACTAGCTATCAAGCAAACAAGGCACAACAACGTGAACTGAGACAATTAGAGCGTGCTGTTGACGCAACCGAACAAGAAATGAATGACTTGGTAGCGCAACAATTGGAATTAACACAGCAATTGAATGATCCGTCAATTGGATCAAACCTCGACAAGCTTCAGACAATTAATGAACAACTGCAAGTAATTGAACAAAAGTTAGGTGTGGTTGAAGAACATTGGACGGAAGCATCAGTTGCTTTAGAATCAGCACAAAACAACCACTAGGCACAATAGATGGCTTGAGGTAATTGGCTTCTCGTTCTGAAGGTTGACTGATTATTATGGTGAAAAACACAAAGAAAAGTTGTTTGTTGTAACATACAAAATGTTGACATATAGCTTTCAATGGTGCAGTGACGATTGATTTTTATGTAACAGCGAATGATCGAGTTGAAAGGTAGAAATGATGGCAAAAGTGACACGTGTCACATCAACACGTAAACCAGGACGATACAATATTTATTTGGATGATGAATTTGCCTTCGCTGTTGATGAGAAGATTTTGACATCATATCAATTATTTAAAGATACGGTGGTATCTCCTGAGTTGCGAGAAGAAATCATTGCAGCGGAATATGAACAAAAAGCTTATCAAACGGCGCTAGTCTATGCTACTGGGGCAATTCATTCAGCCTATCAAGTGCGTTTGAAATTAATCGAAAAAGATTTCCCTGACTTTGTCATTAATCAGGCGATTGCACGATTAATTGATTTAAGTATTATTGATGATCAGCACTTCGCCGAAGTATACGTTGACGAACAAATGCAATCAGGTAAATTTGGGCCTCAAGGTGTAAATTTTAAGTTACGCCAGATGGGAATCGACGCATTGATGATTGAAGATGCTTTAGTTAAATACGATGATGAAAGTCAACGCGCTCATGTGTCACGCCTGGTAACGAAACTATTTGATAAGTATGATCGCGAATCGACAAGTATGGCTCGTCAGAAAGTAATGAAGAAGCTGTATCAGCAAGGATTTAGTCAAGCCATTATTGAAAAAGAAATCGCACAATATCAATTGAACAATCCTGTTGATGATGATGAGATGTGGGAAAATTTATCTCGTGAAGCTGAAAAAATTGTCCAACGTTATGATCAACTTGAAGGTTGGGAATTTGAAAGACGGGTTAAATCTGGCATGTATCGCAAAGGATTTGACTTAAATCAGGTCAGTTCGTGGCTTAAGGATTATCAGCATCGGTAAATGGAATTTTAGTGTTGAACAACTTGAGAAGCGCGGAAAGCGGAAATTATGGTATACTTTTAGAGAAAAGTTCGTGGTCTATGCCCGAAAGAAGGAAAGTTATGCAAGATAGTCGTTTACCGCGCGAGGGTGACTATATAACGATCAAAAGCTACAAACACGATGGGAGTCTTCACCGAACTTGGCGCGAGACGATGGTTTTGAAAACGAGTGAGAATGAAATTATAGGCATTAATGATCATACGGTTGTCATTGAAGATGATGGCCGTCGGTGGGTAACCCGTGAACCTGCAATTGTCTTTTTTCATCGAAAGTACTGGTTTAACATCGTCGCGATGATTCGAGATAATGGGGTGTCATATTACTGTAATTTGGCGACACCGTTTGTTTTAGATAAAGAAGCATTGAAGTATATTGATTATGATTTGGATGTTAAGGTTTATCCAGATGGTGAAAAGCGGTTACTCGATGCTGATGAATATCAGATGCATAGTGAAAAATGGCATTATCCGGATGATATAGACTTTATTTTAACTGAGCATGTTAAAATTTTGGTTGATTGGATACAAAACAAACGTGGCCCATTTTCAGATGCCTATGTTAATTTATGGTACCAGCGTTATCAGGAGATTAAACATCGAACCGATCGGTAGAGATAGTTGTTTGAGCCATATAGTAAAAAACCGAGCCATGAATGGCTCGGTTTTTATATTGTTCATTTAATCTAATATATTTGCCCATTGGAAACAAGGCTTTGTTGCACCATATAAAGCATAGTCTTCACCTGAACAAAAAGCCCAGTTTTGATTGCCGTAATCGAAATGCCACCACTCATTTGAAAAATTGGTAAAACCAACGGTAGTCATAATGTTATATAATAAGCGGCGATTATCGCGTGCTTGTATTTCAATAGCGGATAAGTCAGTACGCTGCTCTAAAAAGGCGGCACTGGAATGAGATGTGATGTCATCAAATGGTGACTGCATATCTAACACAAGTCCAGTTGCATCGACAATAGTTAAATCGATGGCACCGCCAGTATTATGGGGTGATGGTTTGTGTTGATCGCGTGATGGTAAAGCAACAGTCTCGAGTGTGGCTTGACGTAATTTGTTGAGAGACCAGTCAGGATGGTCAATTGCTAGTTTGCGATTAAGGGAATGAAATAATGCGGCTTGGGTTGACACAGAACGCCAAGCATCAAAGACCACAAATTTATAACCGGTGGGTAAAAGCTTGGTGGCCTCATATAACCGCTGTTGTACTGAACGTCGCGCGTACAATTCAGGCAGGGCGCCAGATAAGCCTTGAATAAAATAATCGGGTTTAATGAGAACTTTTTCTGGTAGGAAGCTAAGCGGGACGAGATCCTCGTTAGACTCGACAATTTCTTTTTGCATTACAGGTTCCCAACTCCAAAGCGGAGTGTCGCTTGGAATGGGCTGATTTAATAAGTTAGTCATTTATGTCCCTCGATTAGTACGATTTAGTGTATCTACTGTATAATGAAAATCATTAGAAATAAATAATAATTAATTGACGTCTCTTATATGTTCGCGAGGTATCAACTAATCTACTTCTATTTTAATATAGATAAAAAAAATATGTGAGAAAAGTTAGGGGAAATCAATCAAATGACAGATTCATTTATTCAACCATTGAATACGCGTGTGACTGAAATGACAATGGATGGTTTGACAAATTTTCAAAAACGAATTTCAGGGATTAAGGATATTGTACGGCTAACTTTTGGGGAACCAGGTTTTCCGGTAGATGATGTGGTTAAAAGCGCAATTATTGAAAGTGTGACAAATGATCAGTCTCACTACAGTGTTGCCGAAGGTGATCCAAAATTACGCCAAGCAGCAGTAAACTATTATAATGAAAAGTTCAATATGAATTTTGAAGGCGTTGACAATGTAATTGTTACATCTGGGGTTTCTGAAGCAATTTATGATACGTTTCAAACTTTACTTGATCTAGGCGATGGTATTATTATTCCGGAACCGGCATATCCACCTTATTTTGCAGCCATTGAATTAATCCATGGCAAGCTTTATAAGGTCGATACGAGCCAGACACATTTTAAGCTGACACCGGAAGCGGTTGAGCACGTGATGTCAACGACCAGTCAGCCAATTAAAGCCGTCCTTTTTAATTATCCTAGTAATCCAACTGGTGTGACTTATTCAAAAGACGAATTGGTGGCTTTGGCGGCGGTTTTTAAAAAATATAAATTGTGGGTGATTTCGGATGAAATCTACGCTGAATTGACGTATGATATGCCACATGTGTCAATGGTGACCTTATTACCAGAGCAGACAATTTTAATAACTGGATTATCAAAATCTCATGCTATGACAGGATATCGTATTGGCTTTATCATGGCCTCTAAAGCATTTATTACTGAAGCAGCTAAAGTACACGATACGATTACTTTTTCCTTGCCAAAAATAACACAAGATGGTGCGACAGCCGCTTTGACTTTGGCAAAAGATGCGCCGCTTGCAATGCGTCATATCTATCGTCAACGTCGGGATTTTGTTGTGACAGCGATGACAGAGATGGGCTTTGACATTGTTGACCCGCAAGGTGCATTCTATATTTTTGCTAGGATTCCGGCTGATTTTAATGCCGGAGAGGATGGCTTAAATTTTGCTTGGCAATTGGCAAATGAAGGTGGTGTGGGTGTCACACCCGGTATCTCATTTTCACAGCACACACGAGATTATATCCGCGTGTCGTATGCAGCTGATGATGAGGTGCTCACTGAAGCGATGCAACGGATGCATGATTGGATAACAGATATTCGAGACAAAAAATAGGGCATCGAATTAGTAGCTATGTAACGGATTAAATCAGGCATCATAATAAATGGTCAGCTAAACGATTGAGAGGAACAGAAAATGCAACAGACAAACGCAACGAGAAAATTAGTCTTAACGGCTATGTTTATTGCACTGATATTATTACAATGCTTCGTACCGTGGTTAGGATATATTCCAATTAACCCGGTTGTACAGGTAACGATTATTCCATTTACGATAGCGTTAGGTGGGATGGCACTTGGCCCAAAAGTTGGTGGTATGCTTGGTTTCATTATGGGCTTGTATTCTTTGTATAATGCCTGGACAATGCCAGTTAGCATTGGGGCGTTGATGTTTCGAAACCCTATCACAGCCATTGTCCCACGCATCTTGGTCGGGGTCATTGTTGGAATCGTCTATGCCAACTTTATTCGTAATCGCACGTTTAAAGTCAAAGCGATTAGTCTATTTGGCTTAGGAGCTTTGGCAGCGCTAACAAATACATTCTTTGTGATGGTTATTACGTGGGTCGGATTTAGTTTAATGCATACAACATTTACTGGTTTGCCTGATAACGTTGGAATTGTTTGGCTATTTACATCATTGGCTGGATTTAATGCGATTGTTGAGTTAGTAGTCGATGGTATTTTAGGGTTGTTAGTTGGCATGCCAGTCCTGACTTATTTAGCAAAATTTACAGCATAGTTAAATGACGCCTGTGGGCGTTTTTTATTTATTTAATTAATGAAAAACAATTCATATGATGTGGTAAACTGATAATAAAGTTTGAGAGAGACGAGGATTAAGGAATGGCTCACCAACACGAGATACCAGATGCAACAAATAAGCGTTTTTTGATTGCAACTGTTATGAACGTCATCATTACAGTTGCTGAATTGTTTGGGGGAATTATTTCTGGGTCATTAGCTTTAATTTCAGATGCAGTACATAATTTCACAGATGTTTTGTCTTTGATCATTGCTTGGATTGCACAACTTATTTCAGGAAAAAGGACGAGTGAACGTAATACCTTTGGTTATCGACGCGCACAAATTATTGCAGCATTCGTTAATTCTATTTTTTTGATGGTCATTTCAATTGTGTTGCTTATCGAATCAGTGCGCGGCTTTATGGCACCGCATCCAATTAAAGGGATGTTGATGTTGATTATTGCAATCATTGGTTTGGTGGCTAATGTGGTGACCGGTCTAATGTTAATGGGTGGTAAAGCAAATTTAAATACTAAGGCAGCATTGTTGCATGTCCTCGGTGATGCGCTTTCTTCAGTCGGCGTCATCTTTGCAGCGATTATGATTTACTTTTTCAATTGGATTTTCTTGGATCCATTAATGACTTTAATTGTTGCAGGTTATATTATATTTGCTACTTATCCGGTTTTAAAAGATGCGACACAGATTTTAATGCAGGCGAATCCAATTTTGAATTTTGAACAAATTAAAGCGGATATTCTCACTTGCCCTTATGTGTTAGGCGCACATCATTTTCATGCGTGGCAAATTGATGAAGAACATACAATGCTATCATTCCATGTCACGATGCGAAATCAATTGTTGTCCGAAGTAGAAAAAAGTAGTGATGAGATGCGACGTGTGATTATGGAAAAATATCATGTATCACATGTGACAATTCAGCCTGAGGTTGATCACGAACAAGAAACAGTGGTCGATTATGATGAATAATTAGGGAAAAACACTTGAAAGCTAGTCAGAAATGTTAGACAGAATGACGGTGAGAAGTAAGTCATGCCTTGTGTGAACGGGGGATATTATTGAAACCGGTATAAAAGTAGAAAGTGTGAAATTTGAGATGAACTGGCAGATAATTAAACGTGGTATGGTTGTTGGCATCGGTGGGTTTATCGGTGGTGGTTGTCGGCAAGCTATCGAATTGTTATTCGCGCAACAGTTTCCAGTGGGGACGATTATCATTAATTTGAGCGGGACATTCTTATCAGTTTTACTGGTAACAATCCTATCGAAATATTGGCATGTTGCACAATGGGTTGCTGATTTTTTATTAGTGGGTGTCCTAGGCGCTTATACGACCTATTCAACCGCTATGTTAGATATAGTGAAGGTCCCGTTAATGATTGCGATTGCATATTGGCTAATTAGTGTTATCGGTGGCGTGACTATGGTTTACTTGGCTCGCTGGGCCGTTCGAGATAAAGGTGGCGTGAAATGATTTGGATGGTTGGAATTGGTGCTGGAATCGGGTCGATTGCGCGACTCTATCTCTTAGAAGTGGCACCAAAAATTTTTGGTCAGGGTCGCAATTGGATGGTTATGTTAATTAATCTCCTTGCGGCATTATTGATGGGCTTTCTCTTCGGCTTACATCTTAATCAGGCGAGTAGTCTGTTTTGGATGACAGGGATTTTAGGTGGGTTTTCAACTTTTTCTGCCCCGATTGTCGAATTGGCAGATGGTTTGTTAGAGCAATCACAACGGATGGGTGTTTTATTAAAAACAGGATTAGCATTTATTGGCGGTATTCCAATTTTAGTATTGGGTTATTGGCTTGCCCAAATTCTAGTTTGAGATAAATTTGACAAATTCAAAGGAAATATTAAATATTTTGTAAAGTTAAAGGGCTGAACTGTTTAACTACTGTAATATTTTTGTTACTTACCTCTGGTATATTTATATCTATAGTAATTCACGTAGGAAAATTGCGTTGATAAACACAGTTAAAGGTGAGAATAAAAATTATGAAGAATGTAAAGAAAATTTTTGGTACAGCAATCGCAGCAGCAGCTGCAACAGTTCCATTTTTAGGAGGCCATGCCTCAGCCGATCAAGCACAATCATTCCGCGATACGTCAGTTGATGACGCTAAGAAAGTCGCAGATGAGGCAGCCAATACACCAACCTATACGGTCCAATCTGGTGATACTTTAGCAAGTATTTCAGAAGTTACTGGTGTTTCTGTTACTGATCTACAACGTTTTAATAAGTTGGGAACAAATAGTTTGATTGTTACTGGGTCACAGTTGAAGTTGTCAGACGGAACGGAAAGTAGTACGACACAAAATACTGCTGCCGCACAGACAACGGCGACTGCTAGTACGAATTCAACAGCCGTTGATTCAAATGATTCAACTTTGGCTGCTTTGAATGCTATGCGAGCAAATGCTGGTTTGCCTCAATTAACTTGGGATGCCAGTTTAGCTGCCAAAGCTCAAGGGCGGGCTGCATTAGTTGCTGCGTCTGGTATTCCAGCAGATCATTTCCGGCTTAGTACTGAAGTGATTGCTATTGGTTGGTCAGCAGGTTCATCTGTTATTTCTGCATGGTATAACGAAACGAACATGGTGGGTGCCGCCAATGGTCATCGTAATTGGGAAATGAACGCATCATTTACGCACGTTGGATTTGGATATGTCAACGGTGTGATTGTTGGTGAAGCTTATTAAAGGTATTGATAAAAAACCGGTTGCTACCGGTTTTTTTGTTTCTAATCGCGTATAGTAATAACAAGAGATGTTATTAATGAAAAAGTGAGAAGTGAGATTATGTATCAATTTGTCGAATTGAATGAAACTGAATATGACAATTTTGAACGTCAACAGATAAATGGCACTTTTGTGCAATCTGCGCGTCAAGCTGAATTATTAAAAAGCCGTGGGTATGACGTTTGGTTATTAGGCGTAAAAGACAAGCATCAAATTGTTGCTGCGGCTCTGGTACTTCGAGAGAAAATTCATATGGGCTATGTTTTTTCAATTGACCATGGCCCCTTGTTGAATTTTGATCAACCGATACTTGTCAAATTTTTCATAAATGGAATCATTAAATTTGCCCGTCAACATCAAGGCCTTTTCATTGAATTACGACCTAATATCACGTACCTCGAAACCGATAATCATGGTAATTTATTACGTCCAAGTCACGATGCGGCTATCAGTATGTTTGAAAGCTTGGGATTTAGTCATCAACCATTTACCCTTGGCATGTCAACTGATGGTTCACCGGAATGGGAATATGTCAAAGATTTATCAGACATTCATGATGATAGCGCTTTACGGGACTCTTATGATAAAAAAGTTAATTATTATTTGAAGAAAAATGCCCAATTTGGTGTGACTTTACGTTATTTAAAGCGCGCTGATTTGATAGAATTTAAAACATTAACTGAAACAACGGCCAAGCGGTTGGCGTACCACGATAAGGATTTGGACTTCTATCAAAAAGCATACGATATTTATGGAGACGAAGTGACATATGTCGTTGCTGAACTTGACTTTGCGGCATATTTGGCTGAAGAACGGCAACATGTTGAGTTGTTATCGCAAAAGATTACCAAAATTGAAGACAAAATGGTGAAGTATCCGGATAATCCGAAGTTTAAACGCCAACAAGCTGAATATATTAGTCAAAAAGAAGCACATGATAAACGCATTGCGACTGCTTCAGATCAGTGGCAAGCCGCAGGACAAGATCAAGTAATTGTGGCTGGCGCGATGTTTATTGAGCAACCACAAGAGATAACCTATTTATACTCTGGTACGTATGAAACATATATGGAATATTATGGCCCCTATCAGATTCAAGATGCAATGTTGAGGCACGCAATTAGCAAGGGAATTAAACGTTTTAATTTCTACGGAATTGCTGGTCGATTTGATGGGAGTGATGGGGTATTAAAGTTTAAAACGGTCTTTAATGGTCATGCGCGTCAATTAATTGGAAAATTTATCTTACCGGTTCATCCGTTCAAGTATCGAATTTATCGGACTTTAAAACATATGCTTAGACGATAATCGGTGCAATGATTATATCTTTTCAAGTAATCAGCATCCTGCTTTTTGGATGCTTTTTTGTTGTATTTTTAAACGTTTTCATGAAAAAATGAAATAAAAGGATTGCATCCTTTGTTAAATTACTTTACAATGTTTAAATACTAAAAGCTTATCAATATCTAGGAGGACAAAATGACAGAGAATACTAATCAAGCATTAGATATTCATGGAAAGCCATACTCACGTGTGACATTAATCGTGATTATTTTATTTGCAACATTTGCTGGAATGCTCAACCAAACATCGTTAGGGACAGCATTACCCACATTAATGAAAGATTTTGACATTACAATGGCGACTGCGCAACAGGCAACAACGTGGTTTCTATTGGTAAATGGGATTATGGTGCCAGTATCGGCATTCTTAATGACTAAGTTTCCAACGAAGTGGCTCTATCAGTCTGCTTATGCTTTATTATTTGCTGGAATGTTGCTATCAGCATTAACGCCGGCTGATAAAGACTATTGGATGATGTTTATTGCTGGACGTGCCCTACAAGCGATGGCTGTCGGTATCACAATGCCGTTGATGCAATTAGTCATGGTTAATGTGTTCCCACCCGAGAAGCGGGGTGCCGTGATGGGATTAGGTGGCTTAGTCATCGGAATGGCCCCAGCGATTGGTCCCACGTTATCAGGATGGATTTTGGAAAAGGATCATACCATTTTAGGGCTGACATTATCTAATTCATGGCGTTCAATCTTCGTCTTTCCACTAATCGTATTAGGATTGGCATTAGTACTTGGTTTCTTTTTCCTTAAAGATGTTATTCCAAATCGAAACAGTAAGCTTGATTGGTTATCACTTGCTTTGTCAACATTAGGCTTTGGAAGCTTCTTGTGGGGCTTCACAAATGTTGCCTCAGATGGTTGGGGTGCTGGTCAGACTGTTATCCTACCTATACTATTTGGAATTGGGATTATCGGACTATTCATCTGGCGTCAATTAGTAATGCCTGTGCCATTCTTAAATGTCCGTGTCTTTATGAATAAGCAATTTACGTTGACAACATTATCAGTATCATTAGCAATGATGGCGATGATGGGTGTTGAAATGATGTTACCGCTATACATGCAAAATGTGCACGGCTTAACACCATTAGAATCGGGAATTGCGCTTTTGCCAGGTGCATTAATGATGGGAATTATTTCGCCAATTGCAGGTATTGCATATGACAAGGTTGGCGCTAAGCGTTTGGCACGTGTCGGGTTCTTGATCTTAGCAATCGGTACTTTGCCATTCCTATTCTTAGGAATTGATACGCCAGTGCACTTTATCACATTATTGTATGCACTGCGCATGTTTGGTATTGCCATGGTGATGATGCCGTTGACAGCTTCAGCGATGTCAGCATTACCGATCGAACAATCTGCAAATGGTACAGCTTCAAATAATACGGCCCGGCAAATCGCTTCTGCGGTGGTTGTGGCGTTGTTAACATCTGTTACTCAAAATATTATTTCACATCAAACGCCAGTGCATAGCTTACAGGTTGAAAATCCGATTAAATATGCTGCAAAAATGGCGCAAGCATCACTCGATGGTTTCCATGTTTCTTTTGCAATTGGACTTGGTTTTGCACTCTTAGGATTTCTAGTTGCGAATTTCTTAGCCGGTATGCATAAGTCACAGGTGGTTGATTTACAAACTACTGAGGAGGGAGAATCATTATGATGATTTTGGTCATGGCAGTTTTAGCCGTCTTCACCTTTTACGCATTTATATTTGTCAAAAATCAAATTGCGCGAGAAGTATTAGGATTTACGGGTGTTCTGTTATTGTTAGGTGCAGTTGGATTAACAACCTTGAATTTTAATGCACATTGGGGAATGAAAAAAGTCACCACGACTCAGACTAAAAATATTTACTCGGCGGCACCAGATCAGTTACCGGTTAAATTATTGATTACGCAAGAAATCGGCACTAAAGCTGATGATTATGTCATGGTTTATCGTGATAATGCCAATGATAAGCAAGCTAAAGCACATTTTGTGCCGAATAAATCTGATATGAATCAATTGATTCATACGATAGCACGATACGAATTTAAAGCAGTTAATCAAGCTACGGTCACGACAGAGACTACACGATGGCGCTTTGATTCAGATCTATCTCGTTGGCTATTTGGATTTACTGGTATCGATGGGAGTCTTGTGAAAAAAGAGCATCTTGTTACCTTGCCTAAGCAAGGGTGGCAAGCAATGACAGCAAAAGAAGCGCAGGCGATGCAAGCTCAAATGGCAGCCAAAATGGCGCATTAATTAGGATCATAGTAAAACGTCAAGATACTTATCTTGGCGTTTTATGTTATGCTGAGAAAAAGATAGAATGGAACTAAGAACGATGGCGCAGCAAATATTATTTGAAGATGAATCAATTTTGGTGATTAATAAGGCAGTGGGTGAAAGCATAGTCGGGGGTGTACTGGCATTACCCAATGATGTATCAGGGATTGAAATTAGCATGAAACCAGGCTATCAAGCTGATTTATTACAGTATCGAGTGACATACTTGGCCTGGATTGAAGGTCATTTGCCGCTCGAAAATGAACGGTTTGATGATTGGCAATGGACAAAGGTGCATACGGTTTATCAAACGACACTTGTTCGTATGACGACCAATCATTTGTCGGCAGTTGAAATTCAATCAGCATGGCAATCATTTGGACATCCGATTATTGATGTTGAAAATAATCAGGGGCAGCACATAGCTAGTTCCCGATTATTACTCCATGCTAGCGCGATACAACTGAGATTACCAATAACCAAGCAGCAAATTGAAATTGGTGCCCCGATACCAAAGAATTTCCCGCGTAATTTTAAGCCTAATCAGGGCGCTAGTCGGTAAGTATCGATTACGCCTTTGAGGTCATTTATATTTTATTTTAATAACAAAAAAACATGTATCGACATTGATGATACATGTTTTTTTTAATCACAAATGAGGTGATGTAGATACTTATTTTGGAAGCATACTAAAATAATAGATATTAATCAATATAATAATGACAGTCAACATGATAACTTGCCAAAGTGGCAGAACGTCGGGGTCAGGTTCTGAGCGATTGAAACCTTCAGAAAAGCCATGAGAAGTCATTGCCTCAGCTAAGTCAGTTGACCAGTTTAGTGCGCTGACGATTGCCTTGAAATATAAGTGCGGATGCCATAAATGATAGGACAAGCCGCGGAGCTCAGCTGCATATTGAATTGTCTTTAATTGTTGTTTGACTCTCGGCAATAGGTTAAATGCAGCCAATAAACCAAATGTAAATGTATTTGGTAGTTTTACGTGCTGATGAAGACTCAAAAGTAATGGTTGAATATTGGTTGTCAGCGTAATGGCGGCGCCCAATAAAAGATAAGCGTAGAGTCGTGTTGTGTAGACTGCTGCTAAATAAATCGGCTGTGTCGTACTAAAAAGCCAAAATGAGAGCCAAGTACCAATTGCAAAAGGTAGTGAGACGAATAGCATCAGGAGTAATGTTTTGTATTTAACCTTGGTTAATAGCAGGTAAATGAGTGCTAATCCAATCAGAATCAAGTTGAGACTAATACTTTTAATAAAGGAAATCTCTAAAGATAACCAGAGGACAAAGAGCGTTAATAAGGTTGGATTGACATGCCACCATTTAGTCATGAATGCTATCCTCCCCCAATAAATGTAGTTTGTGATTGGTCATCGTTAATTCAAAATCGATAAAATTCTCTAAACCATGACGTTGATGTGAGATGAGTAAAATACTATGACCAGTTTGATTAACGTAATTTCGCATTAGTGTTAAAACTTGATTCAAAGAGTCCTTGTCTAATCCAGCAAATGGTTCATCAAATAATAGAATTGGCAGATTTAAAATAAGTAACGACAAAATTTGTAACTTCTTTTGTTGACCACCAGATAAGCGGTAGACAACATGTGATAATAAATCGGACAACTGCAATTGTTTTAATGATTTCTCAATCCGAGTTGACGTCCAAAACTCAGATGATTGTGTCTGCTTTTTGCTCAATAGGATTTCTTCTTCAACTGTCATAGTAACAAATTGGTCAGTAGCAGTTTGAAAGCCATACCCAATAACTTTTGCTCGTTGTTTAGGCCTTAATTGACTAAGGCTTTTTTGGTGCCAAGTAATTTGCCCAGTATAGGCGATTTGTTGCGTCAATGCTTTAAAAAAAGTTGTTTTTCCTGCACCGTTAGGACCTGAAATGATACCGATTTGACCGTAAGGTATGCTGAATTCATTAGCTTGAATGAGTAAAGTATTTGATAGTTGAACCTGTAGATTTTGCCATGATAAAGGACTTACCTGTTGATTCATTCGATTTTCAAATTGGACCGTTGTTGGTTGCGCCTTGAGTAGGTTCAAGCTTGCTTCATTGAGTTGGCCATTGGCATGCAGTTGATATAGACAATCGACAAGACCATCATAGCCGCTTAAATCGTGATCCGAAATAAAAATAGTTTTTCCACGTGTCTGCTGTAGTTTTTGGAGTGCAGTGAGTAATGACTGACGCGCCATAGGGTCAATATTTGCGAATGGTTCATCCAATAAAATAATGTCGGCGTCCATGGCAATGATGGTTGCCAATGCGACTTTTTGTTGTTCGCCACCAGATAAATGGCGAATTTGATGATGTGCTAAATGTGTAATACCAACAAATGCAAGTGCCGATTGAATTCGGTCAGGCATTTCGTTTGGGTCAAATTGTAAATTACCTAGTGCAAATTTGACTTCCTCATATGGTGTTGCCATTGCAAATTGGCGCAGTGGATTTTGAAATAGCATGGCAACATGCTGTGCACGTTCATAAGGTACGATATCTGCAACCGGTTGTGCATTGAGTAAGACTTCTCCAGCAGTAATTTTTCCAGCAAATTTTGGATATAATCCAGCTAATAGTTTTAACAAAGTTGATTTACCAGAACCACTGACACCAATCAATAAATTGAAGCTGTTTGGATTAAGGGTTAATGAAATGTTGTTGAGAATTGGTTGTTGATCAGATTGATAAGTAAAATTGAGTTGATGTGTACTGAGTGTTGTCATCATTATCGATTTAAAATACCAGATTGACTGACCAATTGATTAATCCAGTACACTAAAATACCAGCAAAGAAACCAATTGATAAGAAGCGGACAATAAATAACAAGATGAGTAGGTTGAAATGATAATCGAGATACCCACTTTGGAATAGATCCCAGATAAATGTGATGATTGTGGCTGAAATTGTTGAGAAAAATAGGGCTATTTTTGACCAATTTTTATAACCCGTGACAGCAAAGCCTAATTCAGATGCAAAGCCTTGAATAAAGCCGCTGATAATATTGGCAGCGCCCCATTGGGAAAACAAAAACATTTCGACGACGGCTGCTAATAGTTCGCCAATTAGTGTTGCACCAACTTTTTTAAGCATTAATCCAGCCAGTGGACCAGCCATTAACCAAACACCAAGGGTTATATCGTTTGCAAATGGCTTAAGTGGTGTAGCGGCAATCACATTATATGAAAGGCCCCAAACTTCATAGATGACACCAAAGAAAATTGCAATAATTGCTAAGAAGATAACGTCTTTTAATGCCCAACGTTGTTTCTTGTCTGAAATAGTTTGCATAATACAAAAAGGCTCCTAAAAATAGTATTTTGACATTTCAAACAAACAAAAAGCCACTCTCAAAAAAGCTTTTGAGGGTGGCTAATCTACTTAAGAGTAAATAACCAAGCTCCCTGCGTCGGCATTAACCGTATCAGGTTCAATGGGTTTTGTCTCAGCCAATTGTTGGCACCCCAGCTTGTTTGATTTGTCTACCACAGTGTAGACGACATCTGTAGATTTGACAAGTCTATATTTTATTTTTATGAAAATCGAATGACATAAAATTTGATTGATCCTGTCGTGCTTATTATGCAGATTTTTGATAAAATGAAAGCATAATAAGGATTATCTGGAGGATTAACCTGTGGAAAGTGAATTAAAGCTTATTGGTTTACGAACTAATAATGCCTTGGCACAAAAAATTGCTGATGAAATGGGTATTCCTTTGATGCCCATTACGATAACAAGTTTTGCGGATGGCGAAATCTATGAACGGGTACTAGAAAGTGTACGTGGTGATGATGTCTATCTCATTGCACCTATTGCAGGCGAAGTTAATGATAGTTTTATGGAAATCATGATTGCTGTTGATGCATTACGGCGTGCATCAGCTTATCGTATCAATCTCGTACTACCATATTTTGGCTACGTTCGGCAGGATCGTAAAACGAAATCTCGAGAACCAATCACTGCGAAAATGGTGTCATCATTAATCGAAATGAACGGTGTTGCGCGTGTTTTGGCAGTTGATCTCCATGCTGATCAGGTGCAAGGTTTTTTTGATATACCAGTTGATCAGTTATTATCAGCACCGCTTTTAACGGAGTATTTCTTTGGACGCAATTTAACAGATGATATGACCGTTTTTGCACCCGATCATGCTGGGGCTGGTCGTGCCCGCCAATTTGCAGCAATTTTAGATACGCCATGGGGTGTTATTAATGACCGCGCCGTTCAAAGCGACATTACTAGTCCAAATGGGATTGTTGGCGACGTGAAGGGCCGTCGCGCAATCGTTGTGGATGACATTATCGATACTGGGCGTCGGATGATTACTTCGGCTAGAGCTTTAAAACATGCAGGTGCGACTGAAGTTTATGTCGTTGCAACGCATGGTGTTTTCTCAGATGGCTCAGTGGAAGCGCTAGCAACTTGTGAAGAAATCGCCAAAGTAATTGTCACTGATTCAGTCGAAATTCCGACTGAAAAGCAATTTGCGAAACTCGAAATAATGACTGTAGCACCATTGGTAGCAGAGGCGATTAACCGATTACGCAATGACCAAGACTTGTCTGGTCTTTTACGATCACGACATAAACCAGATGTAAAAATCTAAACGATAAATAACGTAACAAAAAGAAATGAGGAATATGAAGATGGTATATGCAGCTGCAAATAATCGTTATGAACAAGTGCCATATCGGCGAGTATCTGACTCAGGGCTGATTTTACCGGCACTGTCTTTTGGTCTTTGGCGGAATTTAGGAGATCAAAAGCCCCTAGCTAATTCAAGAGAAGTAATTTTAAAAGCATTTGATCATGGTATATTTTCGTTTGATAATGCCTCAAATTATGGTCCTTCAAACGGTACGGCTGAGGAAACGTTTGGTGCAGTTTACCAATCTGATTTGAAACCCTATCGGGATGAATTAGTGATTACAACAAAGGCCGGATATCATATGTGGCCAGGCCCACTTGGTGAATTTTCCGGTCGAAAGACACTGCATGCGGCATTAGATTTATCATTACAACGGATGCATTTGGATTATGTTGATATTTTTTATGCACACCGATGGGATCCTAACACAAATTTGGAAGAAACAGCCGTGGCTTTAGACGATTTAGTTCGTCAAGGAAAGGCTTTGTACGTTGGTGTTTCTAACTATACGGCGGAACAAACGGCTGCGATTATTGATATTTTCAAGACCTTACACACACCATTTGTTTTGAATCAAGTTTCATATAATATGTTGCATCGACAAGAGGCAGAGGATCATCAAATGTTACAATTACTTGATGATAATCACGCTGGATTGGTTGCCTATGGGCCATTAGCTGAAGGGTTATTAACAGATCGTTATCTAAACGGATTCCCAGCGGATTTTCCATTGCATCGTAGCAATGCACACATTGCTGATGATCCAGAGGCAACGGTTCGTCAATTAAATGCATTGAATGCTGTGGCGGCTGATCGTGGACAAACCTTAGCACAATTAGCAATGGCTTGGTTATTAAAAGACCGACGTGTTGCTTCAATTGTTTTTGGCGCTTCATCAATTGATCATTTACTAGACAACATTAAAGTGGCTGATAATTTACAGCTTTCTGATGAAGAATTACAAAAAATCGAGTCGATTTTAACCAAGTAGATATGACTAAATACCATAAAGACGCCATTCTTTTGATGGCGTTTTTTTGCGCAATCTCACTAATAAGTTTGATATAATGCTTATTAAGTTAAATGACAGGAGAAAAGTGATGGGACGCAAATTGATTGGAATTGATTTAGATCATACAACGTTGAATGAGACCGGGACGGTGTCAAACCGGACTCGGGAGGTCTTACAGGCCGCACAGGCAGAGGGCCACATTATTTCAATTATTACCGGACGTCCAACCCGTCTTTCAACTGATATTTATGATGAAATTGGACTCAAGTCACCAATGATTAATTTTAATGGCGCGTTAGGCATTGTGCCACGTACTTATTGGCAAGATGAATACTCATATCAGATTAACCATGAAATTGCCTTTGATATGCTAGAACAGGCAGCTGATTTAGGAATTGACACCGTTGTGGCCGAGAATCAGGATGATGTTTGGGGCAAAGAAATAAGTGATCATAGGCCAAAAGATTCGCTATTTTTTCCACGGGACGAAGATGGTAAAAAAATGCTCGATCGATTTTCATTACAGACTGATGTGAATGCTATTTTGTTGCACAGCGCTAATCCGCGCCATCAAGCGCAAATTAAGCGGTTTTTACTTGACCGCTATGGTGAAGATCAAGTCAACGTTAAAACATGGGGTGGCGACTCACCAGTGCTTGAAGTAGCACCGGCTGGCATTTCAAAAGATACAGGGTTAGCTATCTTGCAACAGTCTTATCAAATTAATGCTGATGATATTTATGCGTTTGGGGATGAGATGAACGATTTGGAAATGATTGAGTTTGCAACACATGGTATTGTCATGGCCAACGGAAATCCGGAATTAAAGGCCATTGCCAATGATGTCACACCATTTACAAATGAGGAGGACGGATTAGCCAGATACTTGGAAAACTTATTAAAATTGGCATGAGGTATGCGGGCTGATTTGGGAGTGGTGTAAGGGCAAAAAGGGAATCGACATCATATATGAGTTTTTGAATGGTATTAAATGGCAAATTACCAATTTAAACTTCAAAAATTTAACAGGATTGCCTCTGTTGTTGTGTTCAAATTTTCGATATAATTAAAACACAACAGACTGTGTGACAGCTTGGGAATTGAATAGAACTATAGGGGATAATTTGATATGACACAACGTGTATATTTAGCAGGACCATTTTTTTCAGATGCTCAAAATGAACGACTAAACAAGGCTAAAGCATTACTAGAACAAAATCCGACAATTGGATACATTTATGAGCCTCGTGAACATCAACAAGCAGAAATTGTTGCGAAATTTGGTGGGAATTTGGAGACGGCAATGCATGAACGTGAGTGGCAAGATGCAACTTATCGGGCGGACGTTCAAGCAATGACTCAAGCGGATGTGATTGTTGCAACTTTTGATTTTGATATTGAAAGTGGTAATGCTCGGCCTGATGAAGGGACAATCTTTGAAATTGGTTATGCCATTGCCATTAATAAGCCGGTCATTATTTTACAACATCAAGTTGATGATGAACCTTTGAATTTGATGCTAGCGGCTTCATATACTGGTTATTTCTGGGGTGAAAAAGAGATTGAACAAATCAAGGACTATGATTTCATCAATTTACCTGTTCATAATACTGACAAAGCTGTCTTTTAATGCTGTAGGCATATAAATGGTTCCACTTCAATCCGTGATTAATGGATAAGTGGCTTTTTTTAATTATTATTTTGAAAGTGGAGGATTGGGAAATGGTGGCATTACCTACTGCATTTATTGAGAAATATCAAAAGTTATTGGGCTCAGAAGCAGATGATTTTATTGCGTCTTTTCAACACCCAATTACTAAAGCGTTTCGAATTAATCCGTTGAAGACCAGCCAAACTTTGTATGATACAAAAAATGATGGCAAAACGGCTTGGGGCACATGGGGGCGTTTTGGGAGTGTTTCTGGTCATTCAGTGGATCACACAACTGGTTTGATTTATTCTCAAGAACCTAGTGCTCAACTAGTGGGAGAAATTGCGCGACCACTCCCCGGTGAACGCGTATTAGATTTGGCGGCAGCACCTGGCGGTAAAACGACGCATCTTGCATCGTTTATGCAACAGCAAGGGTTGCTGGTTTCAAATGAAATATTTCGTAAACGGGCCAATATATTGAGCGAAAATGTTGAACGTTTTGGCATTCGAAATGCAATCGTTACAAATCATTCACCAAGCGAATTGGCGCACCATTTCCCAAAATATTTTGATCGCATTGTGTTAGATGCGCCGTGTTCAGGTGAAGGTATGTTTCGAAAGGACCCCGATGCAATGCAATATTGGGATATTAACTATCCTGATCGTTGTGCTAAATTGCAACGAGAAATTCTAATAGAGGCAATGAAGATGCTACGCCCAGGTGGTGAACTCATTTACTCGACTTGTACTTTTGCGCCTGAAGAGGATGAACAGGTCATTGCTTGGTTATTGTCAAATTATCCTAACTTATCAATGGTAGCAATTGAACGTCCTCAAGGCGTTGATGCAGGGCGACCAGAGTGGGCTGATGGTAATCCAGAATTAGCAAAGGCTGTGCGTCTATTTCCACATCACTTGTCAGGTGAGGGCCATTTCATTGCTAAATTGAAGTTGGCTGAGATTGAAGATGAGACTGATAACGTATTACTTTCTGAGGCTGAATCGAATTTGTCGCAACCTCAACAAACGTTGTGGCAACAATTCAGAGATGACATTGGGTTGACAACTATATTTGGGCCTTTGATGGCATGGGGCGATCAACTCTACGCACTACCTGACCATACGCCAGATTTGAAAGGTATTAAGGTGCTGCGTGCTGGTGTCCATCTGGGAACTTTTAAAAAGAATCGATTTGAGCCGGCCCTGGCCTTGGCGCTAGCTGTTAGCCCGGATGATTTTGCCCGACAATATCCAATGCGTGATGATGAATGGGCTAAGTATGTGCATGGTGAAACATTTTTTGTGACGGATCAAACGAATGGTTGGTATTTACTGACGATTAATAGTAATGGCGCTGGCTTTGGCAAGTTGACCAATGGGCAAATGAAGAATTTTTACCCGAAAGGGTTACGCTTTCAAGTGAAATAATGGATGCAAATTAACGATTATAATCACAAATTTATCGGGTAATGCGTCTCAAAGCTAGGCTATGTATTTGTGATTGGTTTGTAAAATGAACTCATTATGCCTCAACTGTTGAGACAATGGTAAAATAAAAACATAACATTCTGAAGGGAAGAAACAAATGGCAGATAGTAAAATTACTGAGTCTGAGGTATTACACGTTGCAGCCTTAGCAAAGCTTGCACTTTCAAAATCCGAAGCACAGACTTTCACAGCCCAGTTAGAAAAGATATTTGATTTGGTAGATATGATGGCTGAGGTCGATACTAGCGGTGTCAAACCAACGTATACAGTGGCAGAATTAGAAAACAATTTACGTGAGGATCAACCAGAACAAGCAAATCAGATGGAAGCCTTATTAAACAATGCACCAGAGCGACAAGAAACACTGATTAAGGTACCGGCAATTCTAAGTGAAGGAGAGACAAAATAATGAATTTTTTGACAACGACCATCACTGAATGGCATCAAAAATTAGTGAGTAAAGAGATTTCTGCTACTGAATTAGCAGAACAAACTTTGACAAATATTCAGGCGACAGATGGCACATACGATGCATTCATCACGGTCATGGTAGATGAAGCTAAAAAGAAAGCCCAATTAGTTGATGAACAGGGTATTGATGCGCAACAAATGCTGCAAGGTATTCCTTATGGTATTAAAGATAATTTAGTGACCAAGAATGTTACTACAACAGCTGCCTCACATATGTTGTCAGGTTTTAAACCAATTTATGATGCGGCTGTGATTGAAAAATTAAATGCCAATGGTGCAGTAGGTGTTGGTAAGTTGAACATGGACGAATTTGCCATGGGCTCAACGACTGAAACCTCATACTACAAGCAGACAAAAAATGCTTGGGATCAGACGAAGATTCCTGGGGGCTCTTCAGGGGGCTCGGCAGTAGCGGTAGCAGCTGGTCAAGTGCCATTTGCCCTGGGGTCCGATACTGGGGGTCAATTCGTCAGCCGGCAGCATTTAACGGCATTATTGGCTTGAAGCCAACTTATGGTCGTGTGTCACGTTGGGGCCTAATTGCGTTTGCATCATCATTGGACCAAATTGGTCCTCTGACACGAACAGTAAAGGATAATGCGTTAGTTTTGAATGCAATTGCAGGAAAAGATGACCGTGATCAAACAAGTTCTAAACAAGCTGTACCTGATTTTTCAGCTGGATTGACTGGTGATATTAAAGGCCTTAAAATTGCTGTCCCAAAGGAATACTTTGAAACTGGGGTTGATGAGGCAGTTAAAGCCACTGTTGCAGCAGGAATTAAGCAATTAGAGCTATTAGGCGCAAGTGTCGAAGAAGTTTCTTTGCCTCATACGAAATATGGCGTCGCTGCTTATTACATTTTAGGTTCTTCTGAGGCATCATCTAATTTACAGCGCTTTGATGGTATTCGTTATGGATTCCGCGCGCAAGGAGCGAAAACATTGGATGAATTATATGTGCAAACAAGGACACAAGGTTTTGGTGATGAAGTGAAGCGTCGGATTATGTTGGGAACATTCTCGCTCTCAGCTGGGTCATATGATGCATACTTTAAAAAAGCTGCTCAGATTCGCACATTAATTAACGCAGAGTTTCAACAGGTCTTTTCACAATATGATTTGATTGTGGCGCCAACGACGCCTAATGTCGCTTATGGATTTGGGGAAAATCAAGATGATCCGCAGGTTGCCTATATGAACGACGTCTTAACGATTCCTTCAAATTTAGCTGGCTTGCCAGCATTGTCGATTAATGCGGGATTTGTTGATGGTTTGCCAGTTGGTATGCAATTAATTGGTAATCGCTTTGCAGAATCAACGCTATATCAAGCGGCGTATGCTTTTGAACAAGCAACGCGTTTGTTTGAAAAAGTACCTGGGGGTGTGAAGTAATGGCAATTTCAAACTTTGAAACGACAATTGGACTTGAAGTCCACGTTGAATTGAAAACACGGTCAAAAGCAATGTCACCTTCACCTGTAGCATATGGGGCAGTACCAAATGCCAACACTAATGTGATTGACTGGGGTTATCCTGGAGTTTTGCCCCAAGCAAATCGTGGTGCGTTGGAATATGGGATGCGAGCCGCACTGGCGCTACATGCTGATATTACACGCCAATTACATTGGGACCGGAAGAATTATTTCTACCCGGACAATCCAAAAGCATATCAAATTACGCAACAATTCGAACCAATTGCTAAACAAGGCTGGTTGGAAATTGAATTAGATGGCGTTAAAAAACGGATTGGGATAACAGAAATGCACGTCGAAGAGGATGCAGGTAAAAATACGCACGGCAATGATGGATATTCATATGTTGATTTAAATCGACAAGGCACACCGTTGATTGAAATCGTTGGTGAACCGGATATTACAACGCCTGATGAGGCGTATGCGTATCTTGAAGCACTTAAAGAAGCCATCCAGTTTACTGGCATTTCAGACGTTAAAATGGAAGAGGGCTCAATGCGTGTTGATGCCAATATCTCGATTCGACCGGTTGGTTCAAAAACGTATGGCACTAAAGTTGAATTGAAAAATCTCAACTCATTTAATTACGTTCGAAAAGGGCTGGAATTTGAAGAGCAACGTCAATCAAAAATTTATTTAGCTGGTGGTACGATTAAGCAACAAACACGGCGTTTTGACGAGAATACTGGTGAAACTGTTTTGATGCGTGTCAAAGAAACAGCAGATGATTATCGATATTTCCCAGAACCTGATTTGGCGCCAATTCAAATTGATCAAGCTTGGATCGACGATGTCGCACAACAGTTGCCTGAGTCAGCACCTAAACGCCGGGCACGATATGTTGAAACGCTTGGGTTAGATGAGTATGATGCACAAGTGTTGACGCAGACGTTGGCTATGGCCGACTTTTTCGATGCGACAATCGCTGCGGGAGCAGATGCAAAACGTGCAGCCAATTATTTGATTGGGGACGTTAACGCTTATTTGAATGCAAATCATGTTGATTTACAAGCTACCAAACTCTCGCCAGAACATTTAGCCGCGATGATTAAATTGATTGATGATGGTATTATTTCGACTAAGATGGCTAAAAAAGTCTTTGTAGCAATTACAGATGGTCTAGAGCCCGTTGCATTTGTTGAGGAACAAGGATTAAAACAATTATCCGATCCAGCACAATTATCACCAATTATTACAGCGGTACTCGACCGTAACGAACAATCTGTTCAGGATTATCTGGGTGGCAAGGAACGCGCAACCAAAGCGCTAATTGGCCAGATTATGAAGGCAACACAAGGTAATGCTAACCCTAATGTGGTTAACCAGTTGCTACTTGAATCATTGGAAGCCCGGAGGTAAAGATTGTGACGAAAAGGGCACGAATTATTTACAATCCGACATCAGGGCGGGAAGCAATCCGACGTGATTTGGTCGATATCTTGGCGGTTTATGAAAAAGCTGGGTATGAAACGTCTGCCTTTGCAACAACGGCAGAAGCCAAATCGGCAGAGAATGAGGCGCGTCGTGCGTCATTAGCTGGGTTTGATTTATTAATTGCAGCTGGTGGTGATGGCACAATTAATGAAGTTGTTAATGGGATTGCACCATTGACGAAACGTCCTAAATTAGCTATTATTCCTGCTGGTACAACGAATGACTACGCACGTGCGTTGCGCATTCCGCGCAATGAACCACTTGAGGCTGCTAAAGTGGTTTTGCAAGGTCAGTCAGCGTTGATGGATGTTGGTAAGGCCAATGACACTTATTTTATTAATATTGCAGCTGGTGGTTCACTTTCAGAATTAACGTATTCCGTCCCTTCTAAGCTGAAAACGATGTATGGTTATTTGGCCTACGTCGTTAAAGGTGCAGAATTGATTACACGGGTTAAGCCGATGAATTTGCATGTTAAATTTGATGAAGGCGAATATCATGGAACAGCTTCAATGTTTTTCTTAGCATTAACTAATTCGGTTGGCGGATTTGAGTCAATCGTACCAGATGCAAAGTTGGATGACGGTAAGTTTACAGTTCTAATTGTGAAAACGACAAAGTTACCTGATATTATGGCTTTAATGACAGAAATTATTAATGGTGGTCGACATGTAGATGATCCTAATTTGATTTATGTTAAAGCATCTCATGTTGAAGTTACATCAGCAAATGATGAGCAAGTTATGGTTAATCTTGATGGCGAGTATGGTGGGGATGCCCCGATGGTATTTGATAATTTCCAAAAACACTTGGAAATTATTGCTAATTTAGATGAAATGGATGATGACATTTTAATTGGTTCCCCAATTGACTAAATGTGGTTAATAATATAATAAATAAGTTGTAGCTTAAATTTTAAGACTGTAAATTGTTGATTCCATATCGGCATGTTTACAGTCTTTTTTATTGATCGAAGACTGTAGATTTAATATCAGAAGGGGGTTTTGTTTGAAGTGTTTGATACGTACATTGATTAAATGGGAAATTGATTTCAAAGTGGTTGTAGATTAGAACAAAAAAGTTGTTGACAATTAATGGGATATTCTGTAAAGTATTATATGTTGTTAAGGCAACGATTTAACGTTGCGGATGTAGTACAATGGCTAGTGCTCCAGCCTTCCAAGCTGGGAATGCGGGTTCGATTCCCGTCGTCCGCTTCAATTTCAGAATTGAAGTTTTGATTATGAAATTGTTTAAGAATAGTGTTGACATTTGTTGAAAAAATCGATATTATTATTTATGTTGTTATCGCAACAAAGCAGAGATGCGGATGTAGTACAATGGCTAGTGCTCCAGCCTTCCAAGCTGGGAATGCGGGTTCGATTCCCGTCGTCCGCTTAGACAAAACCAACCAGCGATGGTTGGTTTTTTTGTTTTTTAAAAAATACGCCCGTTATTCCGACGATGACTAAATAATAAAGCGGTTTCATGACCATTGTGCATGGTATAATCGAAAAGTAAATATAAAATCATAAAGAGGTAAAGTCATGGCAATTGAAAAAGTACTGTTTGGGACGTATACAAAGCGTGTTTCTAAAGGACTATATGTTGCAGATTTTGATGCAAGTCAGGGCGTGCTTGAGAATGCGCACCTATTGACAAACATTGGGAACCCAACTTATACCATTAAGGGTAATGATTCGACTATTTATAGCGTTGATAAGCATGAAGATGATGGTGGTGTGGCTGTTATTAATTTGGCAACTGGCGTAATTCAACAAGAAGTATTGGCAAATGGGGCATCACCTGCATATTTAGGTTTTGATGCTCAGCGTCAACTCCTATTCTCTGGTAATTATCATAAAGGCACGGTTGATGTGTTTTCAGTTGGTAGTGATGGACAATTGACATTAAAGGACTCATTTAAAAACGAAGGTTCTGGGCCACGTGATGAACAAAAAAGTTCACATGTGCATTTTACAAATTTAACGCCAGATCAACGATTAGCTGTTGTGGATTTAGGTGCTGATGAGGTACTGATTTTTGATGTTGACGTAGAAGGTAAGTTGCATCTGTTTTCAAAGTTTCAAACAGAGAAAGGGTTTGGACCAAGGCATATTCGTTTTAGTCCGGATGGCAAGCAAGCATATCTACTTGGAGAGCTCTCTTCACAGTTATCAATCTTAGATTACGCTGATGGACAACTAAGCTTAAAGGCGACGCTAAAGACGATTCCTTCAGATTGGCATGACCATAATGGTAGTGCGGCGTTGCGTGTCTCGCAAGATGGCCGTTTTGTTTATGCGTCAAATCGGGGCCACAACTCAGTAGCCGTATTTAGTGTTGCTGAGCAACCGGAACGTATTCAAGTCATTTCAACGGCAGGTGATTTTCCAAGAGATATGGCATTGAGTGCGAATGATGATTATTTGATTGTGGCAAATCAAAATACAGATAACGTTTCAGTTTATCGACGTGACCCTGAAACTGGACAATTAGAATTGACGCAAAAAGATTTCAAAATCCCAGAAGGTGTTCGCGTTGAATTTATATAATTAAAGGAAGTATTGATGGTAGAAAAAGATAGGCATGAAAAATCATGGGCATGGCGTTGGGTAGCAAACAACCAACTTGTAGCCGCATTACTAGTTGTATTGTTAATTTTGATTATCATTTTTATGACCAATCAGGTCCGTTTCATATTTAAACCGTTGTTATCGCTTTTTTCTGCGGTGGGTGCCCCCATTATTGTGGCAGGTGTGTTTTACTATCTGATGAACCCAATGGTCGATTATCTTGAAAAAAGATGGCATGTTCAACGGGTTTTAACAATCACTGGTCAATTCATCGTCTTAGTGCTCCTTATTGCATTAGGAGTGATAGCGGTCATTCCTTGGGTACGTGAACAATCTTTGAGTTTAGTGCATAATTGGCCAAGATATTGGTCCGCTGTCATGGATGTTGTAGAGAGAATAACAAAGGATGACAATTTCAAGGCGCTCAATCAATGGTTTGATTCGACTAATTTGTCGGTTGAGCATGCGGTAAAATCTTTCTCTAAAGGTGGCTCTCAAAATATCTCATCAATTTTTGGCACAGTGACCTCATTTGGCATTACACTGGTAACGTTTCCCTTAATTCTTTTTTATCTGTTAAAAGATGGGCATCATTTACCAAAATATATGGCGCATTTTTTGCCAAAACGTTTACAGGGGTCGTTCATTGAGACTTTGACAGAAATTAATATGCAAATTTCAAATTACATTCGCGGACAATTGTCAGTTGCATTAGCAGTGGCAATTATGTTTGCGATTGGGTATACCGTTATTGATTTGCCATATGGTTGGCTAATTGCCATTGCGGCAGGATTTTTAAATTTAATTCCATTTCTAGGATCATTTTTGGCGATGGTGCCAGCAATTGTGGTTGCCATTTTCGTGTCGCCTATGATGTTATTGTATGTTTTGATTGTATTTGCTATTGAACAAACATTGGAAGGTAAGGTGATTGCACCTAAATTATTGGGCAATTCTTTGCGCATTCATCCAGTGACGGTGGTAGTGATATTACTTTCGGCAGGTAACATGTTTGGATTATTCGGGGTGGTATTTGGGATTCCTGGATATGCTGCTGGAAAAGTACTAATTTATCGTTTGTATCAATGGTGGCAAAAAGCATCTGATTTGTTTGAAGATCCTGTTGTTCCATCAATTGACAGTGATAGTGAGTAAAAAAAGGCGTGCCACCGGCACGCCTTTTTTTATTTTTTTAATCTTTTTTCATTTTTGCTTCTTTTTTTGCAGCTAATTGAGAGCGTGCATCTGCAATAATTGCAGGCAGTGCAGTGACAACTAAGATACCGACAATAACGAGTGAAAAGTGTTGTTGAATAAAGTCAATGCCACCGAAATAGTAACCAGCTTCAACAGCGATGAAAACCCAGAGCGTAGCAGCGATGATGTTTAAGCTAAGAAACTTTCGATATGGGAAACCAGAGATTGACGCAACGAATGGGGATAAGGTCCGAATAATTGGTAGAAAACGAGCAAAAATAATTGCCATTGCCCCATGCTTGACGTAAAACGCATTGGCTTCGTCTAATTGTTTTTGTTTAATGAATCGACCTAAAAATGGATGGTTGATTAATTTTAAGCCAATGGTACGCCCAAGAAAAAAGTTGAGTGAATCGCCAGCAACTGCAGCAACCCAAAATAGAATGATTAGAGAATAGTGGTTTAAGTGACTACCAGGAATGGCCGAAATAGCACCAGCGGCAAATAGCAGCGAATCACCTGGTAAGAAAGGTAAAATGATTGCCCCTGTTTCAATAAAAATAATCGCAAATAAAAGGGCGTATGACCAAGGACCTAAGATATTTACCCAGTGAGCGAGATGCTTATCCAAATGCAGCATCACTTCGACACCGGTTTGTAGAAAGTTCATTAAATTTCTCCTCTAATTGATATTACAATATTCCTAGTTTAACATTATTAAATAAAAAAATTGAAAAAGCGGGTTGTGTTATAATAAACTTTAAAATTATATGTAAAGAGAGTGAAAAAATGTTACCTCAATTTGATTTAGAAAATGTCAACGGTCCAATCGCAGTATTCGAAACAACACAAGGTACTGTATCGTTTAAATTATTTCCTGAACAAGCCCCTAAGACGGTAGAAAATTTTGTTGGGTTGATTGAACAGGGTTATTATGATGGTATTATCTTCCATCGTGTCATCCGTGATTTTATGATTCAAGGTGGTGATCCAACTGGTACAGGTATGAGTGGTGAATCAATTTTTGGTGAGGCTTTTGAAGATGAATTTTCAAAGGAATTGTTTAATTTCCGAGGGGCACTATCAATGGCCAATGCTGGTCCTAATACCAATGGGTCACAATTCTTTATTGTAGAAGCGTCACGAGTGCCAAATGATATGGTGAAGCAAATGCAAACTGTTTTGCCAAAAGAGGTGGTTGAAAAGTACGCGCAAGATGGCGGAACACCTTGGTTAGATGGAAAACATACGGTTTTTGGACACGTGTTAAAAGGATTTGATGTTGTTGAGAAAATTGCTAAAGTTGCGGTTGATTATGCGGATAAACCAGTTGAACCAGTGGTGATTACTAAGGCAACCGTCGTTAACCAATAAAACATTAGCCGGATATCGATTGTTAGATTATATAGAAAGGCGATAGTGATGGGTTATCAAATTGGTCAAATAGTGATGGGCACTGTCACTGGTATTCAACCATATGGTGCGTTTGTGCAATTGGATTCTCGAACGCAGGGGTTGATTCATATTTCTGAGTGTCGGTCTGCTTTTATTAAATGTGTTGATGACGAGTTGGCAGTTGGTATGACCATCCAAGTGATGATTTTAGATATTGACGAGTATAATGGCAAAGTCTCTTTGTCACGACGCAGTGTTGTTGAAAACGGACAAAAATTATTGTCAGTCAGTGGCATTAGAAACACTAAAGGCCGTAATCACTATTGGACCAATCAATATCTTGATTTTGGATTTAGTACAATTGCTAAAGCTAAAAATGAGATGTTAAATGAGGCATTAAATCGATTAAGAGCATAATCATTTGAGGAAAGCAGGCGTATATCATGTCATTAATTGCTGGTACTGTGTATTTTACGCAAGAAGATAAAACCTTTTTTCTTGTGACAGATCAACCACATTCTAAGTTTTTCACTGTTAAAATGCATAAACATCAAGGCGACACAGCGCTGGGATCACTTTTAAATGGCATTAAGGGTGAACTAGGGATTGATCCCAATGATTTACGGCTTGGTGAACTAGGTGCGTGGCATATCAAAGGTGGAACTACCGCCGAAGATTTAATTTCTTTGTATACACTAGAATTAGTTGAACCAAATCGTGTTGACTTAAAACGACTATCAGATCTTGGTATGTCTTTTGCTAGTGCAGCGAACCTTTCAGACTTATTAACTAGTGTGGATGTCACAGGTGTGGCTGCACTCGATTAAGACTTTGAGAAAATAAAGGATATGCTGTCACAGGCATATCCTTTTTTGTTGGTTTTTAGTTGGCGAAAAGCGTTGACACATTATGAAATATTCGATATGATATTTAAGTTGTCTTTTGCAGTAACTATTCTGTAAATCACAAGCGTAAAACATCGTTAAATAATGTTGTTGACATTGTTCTTAACATGCTTTATAGTAGTTAATGTTGTTGCTGAGAAGCAATACGATATAGTTCTTTGAAAACTAAATAACGTTTCGATGAAACAAATGTGCAAGTGTATCACGTAAAAATGATACAAACATTTGCGAAGTCAATTTCGCTAGTAAATTCGTTTAACATCTGTTAAACAACAAAAAAAGATTGAGTTATACTCAAGCTGATCAATTTAAATTGAGAGTTTGATCCTGGCTCAGGATGAACGCTGGCGGCGTGCCTAATACATGCAAGTCGAACGCACTGTGGTTTGATGAAATGAAGAGCTTGCTCAGATTTGATTCAGACATTGCAGTGAGTGGCGAACGGGTGAGTAACACGTGGGAAACCTACCTCTTAGCAGGGGATAACATTTGGAAACAAATGCTAATACCGTATAACAATGAGAACCGCATGGTTCTCACTTAAAAGGTGGTCATGCTATCACTAAGAGATGGTCCCGCGGTGCATTAGTTAGTTGGTAAGGTAATGGCTTACCAAGACGATGATGCATAGCCGAGTTGAGAGACTGATCGGCCACAATGGGACTGAGACACGGCCCATACTCCTACGGGAGGCAGCAGTAGGGAATCTTCCACAATGGACGAAAGTCTGATGGAGCAACGCCGCGTGTGTGATGAAGGGTTTCGGCTCGTAAAACACTGTTGTAAGAGAAGAATGACATTGAGAGTAACTGTTCAGTGTGTGACGGTATCTTACCAGAAAGGAACGGCTAAATACGTGCCAGCAGCCGCGGTAATACGTATGTTCCAAGCGTTATCCGGATTTATTGGGCGTAAAGCGAGCGCAGACGGTTATTTAAGTCTGAAGTGAAAGCCCTCGGCTCAACCGAGGAATTGCTTTGGAAACTGGATGACTTGAGTGCAGTAGAGGAAAGTGGAACTCCATGTGTAGCGGTGAAATGCGTAGATATATGGAAGAACACCAGTGGCGAAGGCGGCTTTCTGGACTGTAACTGACGTTGAGGCTCGAAAGTGTGGGTAGCAAACAGGATTAGATACCCTGGTAGTCCACACCGTAAACGATGAGTGCTAGCTGTTTGGGGGTTTCCGCCCCTAAGTGGCGAAGCTAACGCATTAAGCACTCCGCCTGGGGAGTACGACCGCAAGGTTGAAACTCAAAGGAATTGACGGGGACCCGCACAAGCGGTGGAGCATGTGGTTTAATTCGAAGCAACGCGAAGAACCTTACCAGGTCTTGACATCCTTTGACCACACCAGAGATGGTGCTTTCCCTTCGGGGACAAAGTGACAGGTGGTGCATGGTTGTCGTCAGCTCGTGTCGTGAGATGTTGGGTTAAGTCCCGCAACGAGCGCAACCCTTATTGTTAGTTGCCAGCATTTAGTTGGGCACTCTAGCAAGACTGCCGGTGACAAACCGGAGGAAGGCGGGGATGACGTCAAATCATCATGCCCCTTATGACCTGGGCTACACACGTGCTACAATGGCAAGTACAACGAGTCGCCAACCCGCGAGGGTGCGCAAATCTCTTAAAGCTTGTCTCAGTTCGGACTGTAGGCTGCAACTCGCCTACACGAAGTCGGAATCGCTAGTAATCGCGGATCAGCACGCCGCGGTGAATACGTTCCCGGGTCTTGTACACACCGCCCGTCACACCATGAGAGTTTGTAACACCCAAAGTCGGTGGGGTAACCTTTTATTAGGAGCCAGCCGCCTAAGGTGGGACAGATGATTAGGGTGAAGTCGTAACAAGGTAGCCGTAGGAGAACCTGCGGCTGGATCACCTCCTTTCTAAGGAAAATCGGAAACTTGCACATCGTTGAAACGTTATTTAGTTTTGAGAGAACTATCTCTCTAAAATTAGTTCTTTGAAAACTGAATCATATTAGTAAATTTAAAATTTCAAATTATTGAAAATCAATAAATTGAACCGAGTAATCAAGAGTTGATTGTCGCAAGACAATTGACAGTGTATTACACCGCGTTATTTTGAGTTTTTATACAAGTTCATCACGATAGCAATATCGTGATAATCGCAAGTGACTGAAAGATGTCACATACTCAAAACTTAAATCATCAACGTCAGTTGATAGGTTAAGTTATTAAGGGCGCATGGTGGATGCCTTGGCACTAGGAGCCGATGAAGGACGGGACTAACACCGATATGCCTCGGGGAGCTGTAAGTAAGCTTTGATCCGGGGATTTCCGAATGGGGGAACCCAACTTGTTATGCAAGTTATCACTAGTTGAATCTATAGACTAGTTGAAGGTAGACGCTGTGAACTGAAACATCTCATTAGCAGCAGGAGTAGAAAGAAAAATCGATTCCGTCAGTAGCGGCGAGCGAACCCGGAAGAGCCCAAACCAAAGTGCTTGCACTTTGGGGTTGTAGGACTACCGTTGTGGAGTTACAAAATTGTATGTTAGTTGAAGTGGTTGGGAAGCCACGCGAGACAAGGTGATAGCCCTGTAAACGAAAGCATGCAATCTCCCGTGTAGGATCCTGAGTACGGCCGGACACGTGAAATCCGGTCGGAATCTGGGAGGACCATCTCCCAAGGCTAAATACTACCTAGTGACCGATAGTGAACCAGTACCGTGAGGGAAAGGTGAAAAGCACCCCGGAAGGGGAGTGAAAAAGTTCCTGAAACCATGTGCCTACAAGAAGTCAGAGCCCGTTAAGGGGTGATGGCGTGCCTTTTGTAGAATGAACCGGCGAGTTACGATTACATGCAAGGTTAAGGTGGAAAGACCGGAGCCGAAGCGAAAGCGAGTCTGAAATGGGCGTCATAGTATGTAGTTGTAGACCCGAAACCAGGTGACCTACCCATGTCCAGGGTGAAGGTGTGGTAAGACGCACTGGAGGCCCGAACCTGTGCATGTTGAAAAATGCTAGGATGAGGTGTGGGTAGCGGTGAAATTCCAATCGAACTTGGAGATAGCTGGTTCTCTCCGAAATAGCTTTAGGGCTAGCCTCGGAATGTAGCGTATTGGAGGTAGAGCACTGTTTTGGTGCGGGGCCCATCTCGGGTTACCAAATTAAGATAAACTCCGAATGCCAATTACGTATGTCCGGGAGTCAGACAGTGAGTGATAAGATCCATTGTCGAAAGGGGAACAGCCCAGATCGTCAGTTAAGGTCCCTAAGTGTGTGTTAAGTGGAAAAGGATGTGGAGTTGCATAGACAACTAGGATGTTGGCTCAGAAGCAGCCACCATTTAAAGAGTGCGTAATAGCTCACTAGTCGAGTGATTCTGCGCCGAAAATGTACCGGGGCTAAACACACCACCGAAACTACGGGTGCCAACTAAGTTGGCGCGATAGGAGAGCGTTCTATGGGCGATGAAGTCAGACCGTGAGGACTGGTGGAGCGCATAGAAGTGAGAATGCCGGTATGAGTAGCGAAAGACAGGTGAGAATCCTGTCCACCGTATGACTAAGGTTTCCTGGGGAAGGCTCGTCCTCCCAGGGTTAGTCGGGACCTAAGGCGAGGCCAAGAGGCGTAGTCGATGGATAACTGGTTGAGATTCCAGTACCAGGTGAACATGTTTGAACGATGGAGGGACGCAGAAGGCTAATGGATCCCAGCGAATGGAAATGCTGGGTTAAATCGTAAGTTTTGGGAGTAGTTAAATGCTTATCCCTATAAGAACAAGCGATGATGAGGATCGAAATTAAGTAGAGAAGTCCATGATGTCACGCTGCCGAGAAAAGCTTCTAGTTAGTGTTTACCTGCCCGTACCGCAAACCGACACAGGTAGTCGAGGAGAGCATCCTAAGGTGTGCGAGTGAACTCTCGTTAAGGAACTCGGCAAAATGACCCCGTAACTTCGGGAGAAGGGGTGCTCAGCGCAAGCTGAGCCGCAGTGAATAGGCCCAGGCGACTGTTTATCAAAAACACAGGTTTCTGCAAAATCGTAAGATGACGTATAGGGGCTGACGCCTGCCCGGTGCTGGAAGGTTAAAAGGAGTGCTTAGCTTCGGCGAAGGTGCGAATTGAAGCCCCAGTAAACGGCGGCCGTAACTATAACGGTCCTAAGGTAGCGAAATTCCTTGTCGGGTAAGTTCCGACCCGCACGAAAGGCGTAACGATCTGGGCACTGTCTCAACGAGAGACTCGGTGAAATTTAAATACCCGTGAAGATGCGGGTTACCCGCGACAGGACGGAAAGACCCCATGGAGCTTTACTGTAGCTTGATATTGAGTGCTTGTGCAGCTTGTACAGGATAGGTAGGAGCCGTAGAGATCGGAACGCTAGTTTCGATGGAGGCGTTGGTGGGATACTACCCTCGTTGTATGATCACTCTAACTCGCATCACTAATCGTGATGGAAGACAGTGTCTGGCAGGCAGTTTGACTGGGGCGGTCGCCTCCTAAAAGGTAACGGAGGCGCTCAAAGGTTCGCTCAGAATGGTTGGAAATCATTCGCAGAGTGTAAAGGCACAAGCGAGCTTGACTGCGAGACTAACAGGTCGAGCAGGTACGAAAGTAGGACTTAGTGATCCGGTGGTTCCGCATGGAAGGGCCATCGCTCAACGGACAAAAGCTACCCTGGGGATAACAGGCTTATCTCCCCCAAGAGTCCACATCGACGGGGAGGTTTGGCACCTCGATGTCGGCTCATCGCATCCTGGGGCTGTAGTCGGTCCCAAGGGTTGGGCTGTTCGCCCATTAAAGCGGTACGCGAGCTGGGTTCAGAACGTCGTGAGACAGTTCGGTCCCTATCCGTCGCGGGCGTAGGAAATTTGAGAGGAGCTGCCCTTAGTACGAGAGGACCGGGGTGGACGTACCACTGGTGTATCAGTTGTTCCGCCAGGAGCATCGCTGAGTAGCTATGTACGGATGAGATAAACGCTGAAAGCATCTAAGTGTGAAACTCGCCTCGAGATGAGATTTCCCATTCGAAAGAAGTAAGACCCCTTATAGATGATGAGGTAGATAGGCTAGAAGTGGAAGTGCCGCGAGGCATGGAGCGGACTAGTACTAATGGTTCGAGGACTTAACCAAGTTGAATAAAACGTGGTGGTTCAATTTATTTCATAAATTTACTTGACAATATGGTTCAGTTTTGAGAAAATTAATTCTCGTAAGCGTGTCGTGATGATGGCACTGAGGTCACACCTGTTCCCATACCGAACACAGAAGTTAAGCTCAGTAACGCCGAAAGTAGTTGGAGGATCGCCTCCTGCGAGGATAGGAAGTCGCGATGCAATTTTGGACGTTTAGCTCAGCTGGGAGAGCACCTGCCTTACAAGCAGGGGGTCACAGGTTCGATCCCTGTAACGTCCATTGGATCGTTAGCTCAGTTGGTAGAGCAGTGGACTTTTAATCCATGGGTCCAGGGTTCGAGCCCCTGACGATCCATTGCCGAGAGGCATGGCAATAAATTGCCGACTTAGCTCAGTTGGTAGAGCATCGCTCTTGTAAAGCGGGGGTCGAAGGTTCGAGTCCTTTAGTCGGCATGGTAGTAACGAATGTAGTTTGGTTTAAGAAACTAATGTTTCTTAACAGGTTCGAATCCTGTCATTCGTTTCTGCTGGATTGGCGGAATAGGTAGACGCAGGGGACTTAAAATCCCCCGATAGAAATATCGTACCGGTTCGATTCCGGTATCCAGCATTTTAAAATTTAATGCACCTGTAGCGCAACTGGATAGAGTGTCTGACTACGAATCAGAAGGTTGCAGGTTCGAGTCCTGCCAGGTGCATCAGCTAATTTTATTAGCTATTTAAAAATTTAATTCGGGATGTAGCTCAGCTTGGTAGAGCACCTGGTTTGGGACCAGGGGGTCGCAGGTTCGAATCCTGTCGTCCCGACTATTATGACTACTCTTGAAGAGATCAGTTGTATTTCGCGGTGTAGCTCAGCTGGCTAGAGCGTCCGGTTCATACCCGGGAGGTCGAGGGTTCGATTCCCCCCGCCGCGATTTGACTTAACCACGGACCTTTAGCTCAGTTGGTTAGAGCAGACGGCTCATAACCGTCCGGTCGTCGGTTCGAGTCCGACAAGGTCCATTATTCGGTCCTTTATTTATTAATCATGGAGATGTACCCAAGTCTGGCTGAAGGGAACGGTCTTGAAAACCGTCAGGTCGGGAAACCGGCGCGTGGGTTCGAATCCCACCATCTCCTTTGGTTCGTAAGAACTTTATTATTTATTATCGCGGGTTGGAGCAGTCTGGTAGCTCGTCGGGCCCATAACCCGAAGGTCGTAGGTTCAAATCCTGCACCCGCAATTTGGTCGCATGGTCTAGGTGGTTAGGACGCCTGCCTGTCACGCAGGAGATCACGGGTTCGAGTCCCGTTGTGACCGTTAATGGCTCGGTAGCTCAGTTGGTAGAGCATACGATTGAAGCTCGTAGTGTCGGGGGTTCGATTCCCTCCCGCGCCATTGGCTTTATGCCATGTATTAATTTAATTAAGCGGATGTAGTACAATGGCTAGTGCTCCAGCCTTCCAAGCTGGGAATGCGGGTTCGATTCCCGTCGTCCGCTCTTATATGGGCCTGTAGCTCAGTTGGTTAGAGCACTGTGTTGATAACGCAGGGGTCACAGGTTCGAGTCCTGTCAGGCCCATTATCAAATAATTATTTTTGATAATGGGGACATACTCAAGAGGCTGAAGAGGCGCCCCTGCTAAGGGTGTAGGTCGGGAAACTGGCGCGAGGGTTCGAATCCCTCTGTCTCCGTCAAATAACATTAAGAATTTGCTATATCAGTCGTCACGCTGATATAGCATTTTTTTGTTTATCTGTCGTATACAAATTGGCGTTATGAAATGACATGTAAAGGTCTTGTATATGATAATGATGATCATAGGCGAGCCTGCTAGTGTATGCAAGCTAAGAACGCATCACTTTTAAACTGTCGGCTTCAAGATGATATGTATTTTCAATGTGGCTGAAAATTGTTTTTTTAAATGGTGTGTCATCGATTATTACGCATTGTGAATAATGCAGTAAATTAAATACGGACATAATGACGCTAGTTTTTTGAAAAAAATTTGATGAAAAAAGACATGATGACATTAGAATACATCTAATAATTCTATTGTGAGGTCCGATATAATCAACTTTGTTGAACAAATATGATTTATGACATGATGAAAACTTGCACAAGTAAAATTCCGAACATCAAAGGAACTAATCAAGGGGTTGTATTGGTATTTGATACAAAATATACTAAGAATAGTTCATAGAATTGGGAGACACTGATATGATTATCCGAGGGAACTTATTAAGACAGCATAGAGAAGCAATGGGATTAAGTCAGCGTGCTTTAGCAGATGGTATTTGTCATCAATCGTTAGTGTCAAGAATGGAAAGTGAAAATCATATTACAAGTATGGTCATTTTACAGGAATTGTGTCATCGCTTGCAGCTTAACATGGAAAACATTGTTTCTTTTGATGAGCCAAACCACAATAATTTAAGTGCTGTGAGAAATGCCATTAACAATGGTGATTATGGAACAGCCAAAAACTTATTAAAAAAACAATGTCATATTAATCGGTTACCTCAAGAAGCTAAACCTTTATATCATGTGTTGCATGGCAAACTTGAATTAAACAAAAAGAATTATTATGGTGCATTGAATGATTTACAGAATGCTTCGATGGCAGTTACTGCCTTACAAAGAAGTTTAATTTTGGAAATAGAAACGGTGACAACGGAGGTGTGGTTAGGTTTGCATGATTTGGCAAAAGCTAGGTTCTGTAATGAGGTCGCATTAAGTAAGTTGCGGTCGTTCATTCAAATGAAAAATAGTAATATTGATCATAATACAATCGTGACAATTTATCGTCAAAGTGCACAGCTAGAGTTAGCAAACGAAGCAACTGAGAGTGCAGAACGTTTCTTAAATCAAGCCCAAAGATATGTTTCTGCTCAAACGTTTGCATGTGAAATTGTGAAGCTAAATTTTATTCGTGGCCGTGTCCATCAAAAAGATAATGAAATAAAGGCTTCGTGTCGGGCATATCTTAGAGCATATACTGCAGCTGAAGAGTTAGGCGACACTGTAATGATGGATGACATTAAACCATACTTATTGGCTCAAAACGTGGATATATTTGATCAATGATGTTGTAAGCAAACTGTTGACACAACTCTGACTAAGGTTAACGTGTTGTTTAACACATCGGTAGTTAGAAATATTTTGTTGCTATCGGAGCCTGAAAAATATTTGTTATAATGTTAGTCTATAATGGTAAAGATGTAAATTATGATTAACATGATTGAGGGGGAATATCGTGACACGTAAAAAAAGAAAAAGAAAAATGAAAGGTTGGTCACGGTGGCACCCCGCAAAATTTTTTATCAGAGCTGGTCATTTGCGCCCCTGGCGTATCATTATAGTCATTAGTGGCATTATGTTCATTTCATGGCATATTAGTGATTTAAGACAGGTTAAAGTTGCTGATCCAGAAATGGTTGATGTCACCAAGTTGCCGATGAATCAATTGACAAAAGATCAATTTATCAGACGATTGGCACCTGAAGCTCAAACCATTCAATTACAGTACGGCGTACGTGCATCAATTACACTTTCCCAGGCTGCCCTGGAGTCAGATTGGGGACAGTCTGAGTTAGCTTATAAATACAATAACTTTTTTGGGGTTAAAGCTTCCAGTGGGATGAAACAAGTGAGTTTACCCACAAGTGAGTATGTCAATGGTAAGTGGATTAAAGTTGATGCGCCATTTCGGGCATATGATTCATGGCAAGAATCAATGGTTGATCATGCCAAATTATTAGTGAACGGGACAGCTGATAACCATGCGCGATACCTTAAAGTAATTCAAGGATCGACAGCAGAGGAGTCCGCCAAAGAATTGGTTGAAGGTGGGTATGCAACTGATCCAAAATATGCGGAGAAACTAATTTACATTATAAATACGTATCATTTAGAACAGTATGATTATCAATAACGGCAAAAATTGAAAATGAAGATAGGAAATGAAATGACATTATTACCAGGTGCAACAATCGGTATTATTGGCAATAACCTTGTAAGCTGGCGAATTGCACAAGCAGCGAGAAATACAGGGTATTTAGTTGCTATGTATTTAGAAAATGCAGATACAAGACAAAATACAAGTGCTGACTATATATTTATTGGTCGTAAAGATTGGGAAAGCTTTGTCAATCTGTCCGCCATCGTGATTTATAATGATTTAGGTTTGCCATTTGAGCTTGTGTCCGAATTGGACCAATTAAATTTACCACAGGGTACTATGACCTTAGATTTGGCAGATGATTTATCATTGTCACGTAGTTTTTTTGATGAACATGCGATTAATATCCTACCATACAAATTGGCAAGTACCTTAGATGAAATTGCTTTAGCCGCGACTGCACTCAGTTACCCAGTCGCAGTAAAACCAATATTTAAGCATGCTGAAAGTGCAGAAACAGTCATTTTGTCTGGTGCTTGGGACTTAGGATTGGTTGCACCATTAATAGATGGTGGTCAATTACTGGTTGAAACATGGTTAGAAGATGCAGTTGAATATCGCGCATCCGTTGTACGAGATGCCAATGGTAATGTCATTAATTATCCATTAACTCAAATTCGACGGAATTCGCAACATCAAGTAACGCAAATATGGCTAGAAGACGGACCAACGACTGACGTTATAGAGGCAATGCAACAGACGATTCAACAAATTGCACGACCCTTGGATTATGTTGGTGCTTTTTATGTCACGTTTTTGTATAGTACAACTGGTAATTTGTATGTTGGCGATATTTTCCCAGGTATTGGATCAGAACAGTTCGTTTATTCAGCTACGATGACAACTGACTTAATTGAGCAACATTTGCGAGTGTTAACTGGTCAAGCTTTAAAACCAACGCGTCAACATTCAGTAGCTATTTATCGACCAATGAATGATGAAGAAATTTCGCGATTATATCCGCAGTGGGCGATTAAACCTAATTGGCAAATAACGATTGATACTGAAAAAAATGAAGGTTATGTTATCGCCAGTGGTGAACAATTAGTTGCATTGGAAGCGCAAATGGCCGTTGCTGACATTTGGATTGATTGAAGAATGATTGAAAATACTATCAGTTCTCAAATAACTGACAAAAAATAAAAAAGCCTAATGTACCTGATAGTACTACTAGGCTTTTTTTATTTAATTCATAAATGCTTGGAGTAAAACGACGAACACACTAGCAAGCGATAAGATTAGCATAATCACAACAAATACTTGATTGATTCGTGTTAGTCTTGATTTCTTTTTTTTAGCCATGATAATGCCTACTTTCATTTCAATAATAGTTTAATTGTATCAAATCCTATCCAGCTTGAGTAGACGAACATGCTATAATGATAGGATAAATAATGAGTGAGGGACAACCATGTTATCTTTTCTTGATTGGAAAGCTGGGTTAGGTATCTTAGTGATTGTGTGGGGGATACTTTTATTCAGTCAGCGGATTGGGCTGAAAAATTTAATGCCAACACAAATTAAAACATTTGATTTAATGATTCCGCTCATTTGGTGGGAAATTGGTGCGATTACTTTTCAAAATTGGCAGCATGCTTTCGTTCCATATATGTGGCTAACCTTCATCTTGTGGGGAATGGCTGTTGTCATTTACCAGGCATTTGTCCGTCAGAATTACACACTTCGTCGCTTTGTGGTCTTGTGGTGGCGAATAATTGGACTTGTATCATTGTTGATCTTAATCGTTTGTGTGGTAGCTGTGCTATTGAAGCTGAGGTGAAAAATATGGAAAAAATAATTGGAAAAGTTAAAAATTGGGAATCAGAAAAAGGTTATGGCTATATTGAAGTTTCAGGAGAACCAGATGTGTTTGTACATTTTTCAGGATTAGAAGGTTCTTTGAGAAATTTAGTGCCAGGTTCAGATGTGAAACTAGTTGTGATCCAAGGTGTTAGAGGACCACAGGCGGCACTAGTTGAGGAGATTAGTGAATGATAGATGAACCAGAAAAAAGTCAATTCGAAGAAAAAGTAATCGATGAGCAATTAGTGTATGATGGGCACATTATTCAAGTTGTCAACGAAACAGTGACGCTGCCTAATCGACAGGTCAGCCATCGGGATGTTGTCCATCATGCTGGCGCAGTTGCGATTTTGGTGTTAAATGCTAAAAATGAAATGTTAGTTGAACGGCAATGGCGGGCACCAGTTAGAAAAGTAACGACTGAAATACCGGCTGGTAAGATTGACGCGCGTGACAGTACACCCCTTGATGCGGTTGTTAGAGAATTAAACGAAGAAACCCGATTAGAAGCTGCAGAAATCAACAAAATTACTGGTTTCTATACTTCAATTGGCTTTGCTGACGAGTATATGCATTTGTATGTAGCAAAAAAATTATCACCAGTTGCATCAGCTTTACCGCAGGATATAGACGAACATATCGAAATGATTTGGCTCGATTTTAACATGGCAACAAGGATGTTCCTTTCGGGTGAATTTGAAGATGGCAAAACCATTATGGCTTATTTATATTGGCAGACGTTGCAATAGCGGAGGACAAATGTGTTTAAGATAGTAAAAAATCTTTTTAAGCGAAATGAAGTGGCCGAACAAAATACTAATTCCACGTTTGAGCAACTCAAACAACAGGCCGGAGACGACCTTAAACGGCCGTTAACGCGTGAAGAACGACGATTGACGCGCAAAGGAAAATATGAATTGGATGAAGTGACACGGCAGCTGACGCCAACAGGTAAGACAGCTAGGCTAAAATATCGGTTGAATTGGTTAATTGTATTCTTAATGACTAGTATTGTTGTGGTATGGTTAATTTTATTTTTTGGGTAGTGACATTAATATTACGTGATTAGACTTAATCACAGGAGTAAAGAGGTTCTTTATGCGTTATGGAATAATTAATGCTGAGCAAACTGAGATGACAGCCTTAGTTGCAGCGATGGTAGATGATCATGTTTCGACAATTGCGGGGAAAGTATTTCATCATGGGAAAATTGGTCATGTTGATGTGGTTGTGGTGAATGGTGGCATTGGTAAGGTGGCGGCAGCCCTAACGACAACTTTGTTGATTACCAATTTTGGCGTGGATCGTTTAATTAATTCTGGGTCAGCTGGTGCGTTAGATGATCATTTACAGGTTGGGGATATCGTTATTGCGCAGTCATTAGCATATTTTGATGCAGATGCGCAAACTTTCGGATATACTTTTGGACAAGTACCACAACAGCCTGCCCGTTTTATAACAGATGTTGAATTATCAGAAGGATTAGGCCGAGCTTACCAGAGTGAACAAGCAAAGGTAGTCCATGGGCTTATTGTTTCAGGTGACACATTTATTGATTCACAAGAAAAGCGCATGGCCATTAAACAACATTTCTCCGATGGCCTATCAGGTGAAATGGAGGGCGCAGCTGTCGCACAAATCGCCCATCATTTTGATGTGCCATTTACAGTTGTCCGCGCAATTTCAGATAATGCTAACGGAGATGCGGGTGTCTCATACGATGAATTTGTGATTCAGGCAGGACAGCAGTCTGCTCAAGTACTGATTGATTTTTTCAATCAGAAATGATTAAACGATTGAATTTAAAAACTAGTTAGTAAGCACACTGCTGTTTATTGACTGGTTTTTATTTTTGGGATTAGTCCCTTTTTTGTTTAAAAGCCATATTGTGCGTGGTAAATTCAAAGCAATACTTTTAATTAAGGAGTAACTAAATGACTCATCAAATATTAGGACTACATCATTTAACAGCAATGACATCAAGTGCACCAAAAATATTTCATTTTATGTCGCAAATATTGGGCTTGCGTTTGGTAAAAAAAACAGTTAATCAAGATGATGTATCAGCCTACCATCTATATTTCACAGATGATATTGGTCAAATTGGAACCGATATGACATTCTTCGAATTTAAGCAACTACACCAAGCACAAAGAGGGACGGACGAGATTACTCGTACAAGTTTTCGAATTCCGAATCAGCAGGCGTTTGATTATTGGATTGACCGATTTGATGCGTTTCACGTCAGACATGATCAAAAAGTTCATGAACAATTTGGCGTACAATATTTGAATTTCTATGATTTTGATGATCAACAATATGCTTTGGTGTCAGACGAAGACAACCAAGGTGGCTTCGTTCAGGGGCATCCATGGGTAGCGGCCACAGTTAAGCCCGAATATGCTATTTTGGGTCTTGGTCCAGAATTGATGACAATCAATAATGAAAACGCAATGCACTTAATTCTAACGAATGTGTTAGGGCAGAATTGCTGACAACAGATGTTCAGAGTAATTTGTATGAATTTAATCATGGTGGATTGAGTGCCCAGATTCAAACGCAATTCAAGTCAAATTTAAGGCGTAGTGTACCAGGATTTGGCATGCCACATCATTTAGCTTTGGCAGTTGACACGACTGAAAATTTGATATGGTGGCTGAATCGATTTAATCAAATTGGCATGCCACATTCAGAATTGGTTAATCGATTTTATTTTGATTCGATTTATTTTCAAGCAACTCCAGGTATTTTATTAGAATTAGCAACGTCTGGGCCAGGATTTTTTACAGATGAAACTTATGAAGAGGCGGGACATCAACTTGAATTACCACCGTTTTTAAATCATCGGCGCCAAGTAATTGAATCTCAATTAATACCGTTTGAATCATAATTCATCAAGGATGTCTCAGATGTCATGAGGCATTTTTATTTTGGTAATCAACTAGTATTTGTATATATCATTGACTGGGGTATGGTTAGAATATGCTATGATGAAAGCAAGAATGATTTTTTAAAGGATGACAAAATGGAAAAAATTGCGGTTTTAGTTGATAGCTCTAGTAATGTGACACAAAGTGAGCAAGCGGCATTAAACATGTATGCAGTGAATGCGCCAATTTTAGTTGGGGAACGTGTGTATCATGAAAATGTTGATTGGCAAACACAAACTGATTTTTTTAAATTTCAATCACAAACGCAACAACCATTAACCACGTCACAAGTCGAGATTGGTGCTTGGTTGGAAAAGTTTGCTGAAATCGCAGCAGATGGCTATACAGATGTGATAGTAGTGACGATTTCGAGTGGTATTTCCGGGACATTCTCTACCGTAGAGAGTTTGAGCGCAACGGTAGATAGTATTCATATACACGCATGGGATTCGCGGATTGCTGCAGCTGGAGCAGGTAATCAAGCCCGTCTTGCTGCTTATTTAGCACAGTCAGGTGCTCATTTAAATCATATTTTTGAACAATTGACTCGTCTACGTGATAGTACACACGTCTTGTTTGTAGTTGATGATGTGAAGCATCTCAAGCGAACGGGGAGAATTTCAAATAGTGCTGCTTTTTTAGGAACAATGATGAATATTAAGCCAATGCTCACTTTTAATCCCCTTGGTCAAATTATCGCAATTGATAAGGTGCGACAAATGAAGCGTGCATGGGTGCGTATCCAACAACGCTTTGTAGAAGAAATAGACAACCAAGATCAAATCCGCATATCAATTATTGATGCCAATAATCCTGAAATCGCGGATGAGTGGGCAGCAACGATGCGTCAAAAGTATGAGAATTTTGCGATTGAAAGAGGACCAATTGGGGCATTCATCGGTGTGCATACTGGCGAAAAAGCTTTGGGTTTCATCTGGGCGCTTGATTGGCAGAAATTAATTTAAAAAGAATGTCATACTTTTTATGAGTCATACTCCTTATTGACATAAGGAGTATGCAAATGAAAGAAACGATTGATAGGGTGATGTTGAAAATGCAAAACCATTTAGTCGACTTACCACAAGAAGAATGCTGGGTTATCTATCTTAGTCCACAAATGACATGTTTGGGTAAACAATGTATTGCTAAAGGTAGTCTGACCGCTGTTAACATTCATCCAAGAGATGTTTTTCGGTATGCAGTTGCTTATAATGCTTATGCGATACTCGTCATTCATAATCACCCAAGTGGACAATATTGGCCATCAACAGCTGATCGAGAATTGGCGCGACAACTTGTATTGTGTGGCACCATTATGCAAATGCCATTACAGGATTTTGTGATTATTGCCAGAATGGGTACCTATAGCTTTTTTAATCAAAAGGTATTACCAAAAATGACACGAAAAACAATTTTAGAATTATGGACGCTGGCTACGAATTTGTGATAAAATTTATTATACTGTTTAGAACATTTATTCAAGAATAAAAATAAAAAAATTAAAAAGAAAAGTGGGTGAAAGCTGTGTTTTCATTTGGAACTCGAAATGTGGGAATTGATTTAGGAACAGCCAATACACTTGTCTATATTGAAGGTAAGGGTATTGTGTTACGCGAACCGACTGTTGTTGCACGTAATACGAAGACCAACGAAGTCGTTGCAGTAGGTGCAGCAGCTAAGGATATGTTAGGACGGACGCCTGAATCAATTAAGGCAATTCGGCCAATGCGAGACGGTGTAATCGCCGATTATGACACAACGGTAGAGATGTTAAAGCACTACTTAGGTACAGCATTAGCTGGACGTGGGTCAAAGCCATATGTCACAATTGGTGTACCTTCAGGTGTGACAGCTGTTGAAAAGCGTGCCGTAATTGATGCGGCTCGTGTGGCGGGTGCAAGAGATGCATACGTTATTGAAGAACCATTTGCAGCGGCTGTTGGTGCTGGATTGCCAGTCATGGAGCCTATGGGATCAATGGTTGTTGATATGGGTGGTGGTACTACTGATGTTGCAACTATTTCGCTTGGCGGAATTGTTTCATCACGTTCAATTCGAATGGCAGGCGATAAATTAGACGAAGCCATTGCATCATATATTCGACAAAAATACTCAGTATTAATTGGAGAACAAACGGCTGAGCGATTAAAGGTCGAGATTGGTTCAGCTGATGTTGAGGCAGCAAAAGATATGGCAGGTACGACAGCACGTGGTCGTGACTTAGTGACTGGATTACCAAAGACAATTGAAGTCACAGCCGTGGATGTTGCCACTGCGATCAAAGATGTCATCGCTGAAATTATTATGGCAATTAAAGAAACCTTGGAAGAAACATCACCAGAAATTGCAGCTGATGTGATTGACCATGGTATTGTCTTAACGGGTGGTGGTGCACTATTGCAACATATTGACGAAGCAATTGCCGAAGCAACTAAGGTACCAGTGTTCATTGCGCCTGAACCATTAGAGGCAGTTGCAATTGGCACTGGAGAAGCATTAAAGTCAATTGATGTTTTAAAGAATAATTAATTCATTGAAACATTTGTGACAGGAATAATGCGTAAATAGATCAAAGGATAGTCAAATAATGAAAAAATTTTTTTCATCACGACGACTGGTAGTGGCAGTTATTATCGCAATTTTGACCATTAGTGTCATTACGGTTAGTTCGCAGGCAAAACAGTCTCAAAAAGAGCCGTCGATTCCAAGTCGAATTATAAGTGATATTACTGGTTGGTTGTCCGATGTCGTTTCTGTGCCGATTGGTGGAGTGCATAATGGCTTTGATAGCTTAGGAAATTTGATGAACACGTATTCTGAAAATCAAAAGATGAGTGCACGTGTTGATGAACTGGCGCAAGCTAAGGTACAATTACAAGTTTTAAAGGCTGAGAACAAAGCATTAAAAGATCAAATAGAAATTAATACGACTTTGACCGATTATTCAATTGTGAGTGCGTCAGTCATTTCTCGTTCCCCTGTCAATTGGCAGTCACAATTGATTATTAACAGGGGTAGCAATGCGGGTGTCCAAAAAGGAATGCCAGTCATGGGTTCAGGCGGATTAATTGGACGTATTGCACAAGTGAATACGACGAGTGCGAAAGTTGAATTATTATCTGATAATAGCCAATTGACTGATCGCTTTGCGATTCGCGCAACAAATTCAGATGGGCAAGTGGTCGACGGTATTATCACCGGTTTTGACCAATCGAAGAATGAAATCGTTATGGCCGATATCACTTCAGATGTTAAGTTAAAGAAGGGTGACCTCGTTACGACGTCTGGTTTGGGTGGCGTCACACCGGCTGGGCTTTACGTCGGAAAGGTGAGTTCTGTTGAGGCTAACGACTATGGTCTATCGAAAAAAATTTACATTAAACCATCAACTGATTTTAATAATATTCCGGTAGTATCAGTAGCTATCCCTAAATAATCGTTCACATATATGTCCGTTTCATCCTACATCTTAGTTGTAGGGTGGACGGACTTTTTTATGTATTATGTGCCTGAGATAAAGAAAATGTTTACTTAATTGTGTGTAAAAACTTCAAACCATCGCGGTATAATGACATCAGTGATATTTTTTTGGAATCTGAATCTGTAAATGAAACCGTTGTTGGTAATAATTTTGGCAAATGTTGCCGATGTATAGAACATTTAACGATTCTTAAACACGATGAGCAAACTGAATGACTATGAGTGTGTGTAAAAATAGAGGATGAGGAAATGCCAGAAGTGAAGCGAAAATGGTTAGATGTAGTGGTGATGGGGCTAGTAATAATGGTTGCCTTATTGCCGATTGGTGTTGAAGCCTATTACAACTATCAAGTTGAGGATGGATTAATTCGAAATGCTAAGTTAGTGCCGACATTATTGGTGCCAGGTTCATCGGCATCACAAAATCGATTTGATACATTGGTGTCTGAATTAGACCAACATCGGAGAAAACATAGTGTGATTAAAGTAACTGTTAGCAAAACGAGTTTGGTTTCAATTCGTGGTAAGTTAAAACGCGATGATCATCATCCATATGTTGTTGTGGCATTTCAAGATAATGCTGATGGTTACGACAATATTAAAAAGCAAGCACAATGGTTGGATCTAGCACTAAAAAAATTACAGAATAAATATAATTTTGGCGCAATTAATGCAATTGGGCATTCAAATGGTGGGTTAATTTTAACCCGGTACCTTGAAAAGTATCATCACGAAAAACAGTTTAACGTCAAGAAATTAATGACAATCGGGACGCCATATAATGGGGATGAAGAAAATTGGGAGACGCAAACGATGATGTTGAAAGATCTGATTGCCAACAATACGCACTTGCCAGAAAAAATGACAGTTTTTAGTGTTGGTGGAGCTGATGTCGATACTAGTGATGGGATTGTACCTTTTCAAAGTGTTGCAAAGGGTCGGCAAATTTATCAGAATCAGGTGGCACATTACACATTAATTATGGTGACAGGCGAAGATGCTGATCATTCGGCACTACCCCAAAATGATGAGATTATAGACTTGATTCAGCAGTTTATCCTAACGAATAAATAAGTTTCGAGAGTTTAGTTAGAACCCAAAAACCCCATCATATAAACGTTTGAAGGAATAGAGAAATTTATTCCTTTTTTTGTTTTTTGGAGAGATGGTTAAAAAAATTCATGAGATTGGGCGATAGATTTTTTGAGATTTACTGGCGGTGCGTATGAATTTATGATGGCCACACATATTGAGTGGGGAGACAGTCATAATCACCTTGGTTTTAATTCAACGAATATGGTGACTGATAAATAATTTGATGGAGAGGTACTAGTGATGAATAATGGGAAGCCATTAAATTGATTTTTGATTGGATTGCATCAAAATATGAACATTCCTCAAAAATACGTACCCAAAGTATACGCATTGACAGGTAGCGTCAATTTATAAAAGTAAAAGCAAACAACGTTTAGATTATCCATTAATGTATCACTCTGATTCAGATGATTTTAAATTGAAAGCGAAAGCGTCGAATTTTAAATTTTTTTAGGCCAGCAAGGTTAGTCAAAATTGTGAATTAAAAACTAAAACTGCCTTAAAAACTAGCAAAAACAAGGCGGGAAAAGTCCGGAAAAACAGACCATAGAAAATGGTGTGAAATTTGCAAGATTATTTTAAGAACAAACGTCGGAATTACTTGTTTAATTGATTTATAAACATTAATATACTTTTTAAGTGTTAACTAATTATTTCAATCGTCCATTAATGATTTTGCTGATTACTCTGTGTATTGGGTGATTAATTAATGTATTTTGTTTTAGTTAGTTGTTGTGAATGTAATATTACATTTGCGGGAAAATGGAGATTTTTCATGAAAAAATACATAACAATTTTTTTTGCTACGGTTACTTTAGCATCGTCAGCATTGGTGCTAATCGCACCGGTTTTAGCTGATGAACTCAATGCTAAAGAATACACCATGGATAATGGTAAGAAAATTACTATTAAAGATAGTGATATTGTCGATACTATTACAGGAGATCCAAAGGGCGATCGTTCGGAGGTTTACGCAGGTGATGATAATAAATCACTGATCCAAACTGCAGATTTTGATTTAGTCCCTCATGTTGATGGCAAATGGGATAAAATGTTTCACAATTTAGGAGATAATAAAACTGCTGTTCTTCAATCTGTACAAAATATTGGTGGTATTTATGGAGATTGGCACACTGATGATAAAGCGTATGATGCTAATGGTAAGTATGTACCAATGACTGGAGCAGATGGGTTGAGCTATGCACGATCATTGCAATTGTACGGTGCAGCTAAACAAGCAAAATCGAGTATGGGAACAGTTTCTGATTGCGTAAATTTGTTGGCTAAAGCCATGAACATTGGAAATGTAAAGATTAGTTTACCTGGGTCGGTATTGACATTCTTTTCTGATTGGGCAAGTTTAACCGTTAGTGGATTTAATGCAAAATGTGACAACATTATTCATGCAACCGATAAAACGACTGATCGTGGATTTGGGACGGTCATTACTTATACATGGGGTGATTACCCCAATAAAGGAAGAGTGTATACATACAAAGATTATTTTTATAATGATAGCTGGGATACGCCACAAGTTGCGCTAAGTAAACCAGATGGCTCAGATCCAAGGACGCCTAATGATTGGCCAGGCGGATTGAATTATATTCGTAAAGATTTTTATGGTGGATGGTCTTGTGATTATAATAAGAATGCTCATTGGGTAGGAGTAGGAGGGGTTAAAAATGCGTACTAAAATTTCACAGGCTCTGATGTGTTTACAGTTCTTTTTTGTGATTTTGATTATTTTTTTGGATTTCATACCAATTAATTTTATTAATTATTTTAGAATAAATAATTTGTCCCCTTTTTTGTTGTTAATTCTCTTTTTTTTAATAATTATTCCGAGACTATTATTGCGATATTCAGATAAGACAAATCATGAGAAATGATTTTTTATTATTTATTCGACTTGATTTTTACCGTGTTCTGATTGGGAGAGATACCAATAGTCTTTTATGGCGGTTGGTCTTGCGACTATCGTAGTAATGGTACTTGGACAGGAGTTGGAGAAGTTAAGAATGATTATTAGATTTCTAAATATTTCAATCATAACTATAGTGTTATTACAAATTTTTATTTATTTGTTTATTGAAGGGTATTCTGTTTGGATTTCTTGTGGTTTGTCGATAATCTTGGCTATTGTATTGATACTGAAAGAAATTATGATGAAAAAAGACTAAAAGCAGATTCTCATAGGAACAAGATACTAAAGAAAATGAAGATTATAAATATTATCAGGATGACGAATTGATCCAGATGAAAAAAGTTAATGAAATTTATCTTGAGAGCGATGGCATCCAGATTAAAATGATAGAGGGTGAAACACACAGGAATGATTTAGTGCATCTTGTCACACATGAAGGCGTGGCAAAAATTCAGCCGAACAGAAAAGCATTGATCAATAGGAAAGAATTTATGGCTGAAAGCACTCATCAAGCCGTGATAATGGATGAGATTATTTGTATAACATTAATGATATTAATGGAGATACAGGGTTGGTTGCAAGTTCTGACATGGGTCACTATACGTTTTTCGCGTACTTGTCAAAACGTTTAAATGTAAGCATGAACATTTTTGGAATACGCACCATTTAACAATGCGGATTGAAAATGAATACAAGCAGTACCTGAAAAACTAAAACACCGTCAAATATAATAAATAATATTAATTTGACGTCACAAAGATAAACACGTATACTGAACGCATGTAATTAAATAAATGATTAGAGGTCGCAACCAACAAAAGTAACTAATTGAACCGACAGGTCAAGAGATTAGTGAAAGGGGCGGTTGCCGAAATGGAGTGCAGGTATGTTGACTCTGTTGGTCTAAATGTTAATAGCATTTGGACTGTCGTAACTTTTGTTACGGAGCGCTATCGACAAATACTATCGACTAATTGAATGTCTGTAGTCTGTTTGATGGAGCAGATTGCAGACTTTTTGTTTATTACAAATTTATGCTAGCCGAGGAGTGGGTTACATGGCAAAAGAAACAGGCGAATTAAAACGAACAATGCAGACGAGACATCTTTCAATGATTGCTTTAGGAGGCACTATTGGAACGGGTCTTTTTGTAACATCAGGTGCCACAATTTCACAAGCAGGGCCCATGGGTGCTTTAGTAGCCTATGGCGTTATTGGTATTATGGTATTTTTCTTAATGACATCGTTAGGGGAGATGGCCACGCATAATCCAGTTTCTGGGTCATTTTCAACCTATGCAGATATGTATGTTGAACCAGCGTTTGGATTTGCAATGGGGTGGAATTATTGGTTTAATTGGGCAATTACTGTGGCGGTTGAGGCGTCGACCGTGGGGGTAGTGATGGAATTTTGGTTCCCACATGTGCCAACATGGATTTGGTCAGCAATTGTCCTTGCGTTAATTACGGCGATTAATTTAATGTCGGCAAGAACATATGGTGAAACTGAATTTTGGATGGCCTTAATTAAAGTTGTAGCAGTGATCGCCTTTTTAGCCATTGGTATTCTAACCATCGTGGGTGCTTTTCATTATCATCCTGATGTTACTAAAAACCTTTCAGCTAATGGACATTTTGGTTTTGTTGGCGGAATAAATGGTATCTTGGCTGTTTTCATGGTGGCAGGGTTCTCATTTCAAGGAACAGAACTGATTGGTATCACAGCTGGTGAATCAGCAACGCCTGAAAAATCAGTGCCTAAAGCGATTAAACAGGTATTTTGGCGTATATTATTATTTTATATTCTTGCAATTTTCATTATTGGGGCATTAATTTACTATCGCGATCCTAATCTGTTAAAAGCATCTGAAACTAATATTGCAGTTTCGCCATTTACATTGGTCTTCAAACAAGCGGGCTTTGCAGCAGCGGCCTCATTGATGAACGCTGTGATTTTAACCGCAGTTATTTCGTCGGCTAATTCTGGTGTGTACGCATCATCTCGTATGCTTTGGTCAATGGGAAAAACTGGTATGGCACCAAAGATTTTTGGGCAAGTTAATCGACAAACAGGTATTCCGGTACCAGCACTGTTATTGACGGTCTTCATTGGCTTATTAACATTTTTAACAGCCATTTTAGGACCCCATGTTTACTATTATCTTGTTGCTGCCTCTGGCTTATCAGGTTTCATTGCTTGGATTGGGATTGCTATTTCACATTTCCGCTTCCGTCGCGCATTTATTAAACAGGGACATCATGTTTCTGAATTGCGATATCATGCTAAATGGTTCCCAGTGGGGCCAATTATTGCGTTAGTTTTGAGTATTGTAGTTGTTATAGGACAAGATACAGCAGCTTTCTCGGGTACAATTACACATTGGAATTGGCAAGGAATTATAACGACCTACATGGCATTGCCATTGTTTATTGGGCTATATCTTTACTATAAAATCAAGCATCATTCTAAACTACGACCATTAGAGACCATTGATTTGGGCGACAATGTATCAAAAAAACAGAATGATTAATCTGACCTTAACATCGATTGTTGATCGATGTTTTTTTTGTGGCTAATCTTTGTCTGCCGATGACATTTAATGATTTGTTCATTCATCGTATTAAATCGATGTAGGTTAACAAAAAATGTTTTTTAAGGAACTGGGATACGCGTAAGAAGGGCAAGAAGTATTTAAAATAATATGGTATTCTATAGTAAATAAGCAAGGATGAGGGACGAATAATGAGCTGGCACGAAGTGAGCGTGGACACACAAACAGAAGCAGTTGAAGCGATTAGTAATATTTTGATGGAGGCAGGTGCTGAAGGGATTCAAATTGATGATTCGGCAGATAAGGCGACATTTGAGGCGCATGATTCAACTGTGATGGTTGATTGGGAGACTATGCCACATCGAATCTCAGGGGCTGTTGTTACTGGTTTTTTTGCGACGACCATTGATGTTGAAAAAATTGCTTTGGACGTACAAACACGTGTCAATCAGCTGGCAGATTACGGGCTTAATGCGCTGCCTGGTTCTGTTAAGACGAATATTGTTAAAGAAGAAGATTGGGCAACGGAATGGCAAAAGTATTATCATCCGGTTCGAGTGACTCGCCATCTGACCGTTTTACCAAAGTGGGAAACAATCCCTGCTAGTCAACCTGATGAAAAATATATTATATTAGATCCTGGAATGGCATTTGGAACTGGTACCCATCCGACGACTCAATTGATGCTTCAAGCACTAGAGATTGTCGTTCGCGGGGGTGAGCGTATGCTAGACATTGGCACTGGTTCGGGTGTGCTTAGTATCGGCGCTAGACAACTTGGAGTACACCAAATATTGGCAACGGATATTGATGAAGTTGCAGTGCAATCGGCACAGCAAAATATTGATCTTAACCCAAGTGCAACGGGAATTAAAGTGATTCCAAGTGATCTTTTAACTTCAGTACCAGTGCAACGATATGATATTATTGTTGCAAATATGTTATCCGAAGTATTAGTCTTATTGATCCCTGATTTAAAAACATATGTCACACCAAACGGATATGTATTACTTTCAGGCATCTATTTTGACAAAAAAGAAGCAATTGTATCACAACTAGGTTCCGCCGGTTTTGAGATAATGGAAACACTTCAAATGGGTGATTGGTTTGGTTTGATTTGTCAATTAACGACTACAGAGGAATAACATATGCAAAGATATTTCCTAAAGCAAACACCTAAAGCAAATACCTTTCAACTGGATCAAGAGACACAGCATCATTTAATGACTGTTTTACGTGGAAAAATAGGGACCCGTGCTGAGTTTGTATATCCCGATCATTCGGTTCATGTCGCTGAGGTAGTTAAAATTAGTGCTGAAGCGATTGACATGTTAGTCATTGAGGATCAATCGAAACAAGTCGAACTACCTGTTCGTGCAACTTTGGTCTTAGGATTAGCAAAGGGTGATAAACCAGAACTCGTTGTTCAAAAGGGCACTGAATTAGGTGCGGCGAATTTTATTTTTGTTGAAACTGATTGGTCGGTTGTGCATTGGGGGATGAAAGTTGAGCGTAAAATTGAACGCTTGCAAAAAATTGCTCAAAATGCAGCTGAGCAGAGCCACCGATTAATTATTCCAACAGTGGGGTATGTTAAACAATTGTCAGATTTGTCACAGGCGCTATTGCAAAATGCGACCAAAGTGGTTGCGTGGGAAGAAAGCGCAAAAATGGGTGAGACACAGCAATTAGTTAAATCAATTAGTGATGCAAAAATATCCGGCGAAATTGTATTTTTAATTGGTCCTGAGGGTGGTTTAACGCCTGACGAATTAACTGAATTAGAACGACAAAATTTTGTTGCAGCCGGATTTGGCCCAAGAATTTTACGTGCTGAAACAGCGCCACTATATGCATTGAGTGCATTGAGTTATAGCCTAGAATTAGAATAAAAAAGGAAGAGATTAGTTATGCGAGAATTTAAAAAAATCAGTAATTGGCGTTTTTGGATTTGGATGCCAATTCTAGCGTGGGGTGTGCCATTGTTGTTTAATAGCTTACCAAGCGGCTTTAAACAATATAAATTAGTGCTTTCACTCTTTTTGATCAATATGATATTTAGTATTTTTGTGGGGATATATTTACGTAAGCATGGGTCGTTTTGGATGCTATTGCCTGTATGGCCAATTATTTTTGCGATTGGTGTCATTTTTGGGCTAAATGCGCTAAGCTATGGTTTTTTTCTAGCGTTAACGTATTTAATTATTGAATTGTTCGCATATACATCTGGTCAAGAAGAAGAGGTTGATGTAGAACAACAGATTCCAATCGATGGTGGTATCAAAGAGGTGAAATAATGCCACCACTTTGTCCCACTCAATAATAAACTTGAAAAAGCTGACAAATGTTAATTTGTCGGCTTTTTTTAGTGTAATTTGAATTAAAACATCAATGTTAATAAATTATTAACAAATTGTAACCAAACTGCAACATATTGTATTTTTAGCGCTATCAGTGGATTTGTCGGCTTAAAGTATGGCTATACAAGGTGGGGAGTGGTGGTGGATAGTGGTAAATGGTGGTGGAAAGTGGTAAATTATACATATTGAATGACTAAATTTGGAACTAAAGACGATGAAATTGACGAAAGGGGGATGATACCAATGTTTATGGGTACATACGAACATACGCTTGATACAAAAAATCGGTTAATCATTCCCGCAAAATTTCGGAATCAATTAGGTGATAGTTTTGTTATCACTAAAGGTAACGAACAGTCACTTCATGCTTATAGTCAAGTGGGCTGGGAAGCATTTGAAAATAAATTGAACCAATTACCATCAAATAATCCAAAAGTACGGCAATACAAGCGTGCCGTGTTAGCGGGTGCTACTGAAGCTGAGTTTGATAAGCAAGGTCGAATTGTGATACCGATGAATTTAAAAGAACATGCCGTATTAAACAAAGAAGTTGTGATTATTGGTTATGGTGAAAATGAATTTGAGATTTGGGACGCACAACACTTCAAGCAGTACAATACCGAAATCACTGAGAACTTCGATGATATTTCTGCCGAATTGGCAGATTTAGGCTTTGAAATTTAAACCAACGTTAGGAGAAATGATGGTCGAATTTAATCACGTCACAGTATTACTTAATGAAGCCATCGATAACCTAGCGGTAAAACCGAATGGGATCTATGTTGATGCAACCTTAGGCGGTGGTGGCCACTCAAAATTATTGGCTAGTCATATTACCAGCGGTAAATTATGGTCTTTTGATCAAGACATCACGGCCATTAATTATAATCAAAACCATTTAACGGATGAATTAGCGGATGGGAAAATTGCTTTTATTCAAGATAATTTTCGTCATTTAACAGCAGCGCTTGCCAAACAGGGTGTACATGCAATTGACGGTATTGTCTATGATTTAGGTGTTTCATCACCACAGTTTGATGATGGTCAGCGCGGTTTTTCTTATAACTATGATGCGCCACTTGATATGCGTATGGATCAGAGTCAAACGTTAAATGCGCGAACAATTGTGAATACATGGCGGTTTCAAGATTTAATGCGAATTTTTTCGCGTTACGGTGAAGAAAAATTTGCAAAGCAAATTGCGCGAAAAATCGAGCAAGCCCGTGAAGTACAACCAATTGAAACGACTTTTGAACTTGTTGAGATTATTAAGTCAGCGATTCCGATGGGCGCACGACGCACAGGCGGACATCCTGCTAAAAAAACCTTCCAAGCCATCAGAATTGCGGTCAACGATGAACTAGGTGCGGTTGAAGAATCATTACAACAAGCTTTAGATTTATTGAAGGTTAACGGACGTATTTCTGTCATTACTTTTCATAGTTTGGAAGATCGTCTGGTTAAAACGATGTTTAAAGAACGCAGCTCGCTACCTGATTTACCAGCTGGATTGCCGGTGATTCCAGAAAATATGCAACCTGATTTCAGACTAGTGACACGCAAACCAATTACAGCGTCGGAAATAGAATTAGCAGATAATCACAGAGCACATTCAGCTAAGCTGCGAGTGATTGAACGTATTCGATAGATAAAAATGAGTAGTCAATTAAGCTAAAAAGCAGGATAATGAAAGGAAAGGCCTATGGCTCAGTCAGTGCAACAGATTCAAGCAACTAATGTGGCACCTCAAATTCGCCCATTGCCCAATCGACAAACTAAAACGCAACCGCGGCGTGTGCCGTATGCACCTGTGTCATGGGGCCGAGACATCAAACATTTAATTGGCGCGATAGCACTAATTACCATTTTTGCAATTGGTAGTGTTTGGGTTACCAATCAGACAACTGCTTATAATGATGAATCACGGGTTAAATCGGCACAATTAGATAAACTACGAAATTCAAATACCGATTTAAAAGAACAAATTAGTGCATTAACCACACAGGATCGGTTAAATGAGATTGCTCAAAAAGCGGGCATGACCCTAGAAAATGAAAATATTAAAAACGTTAAATAGATGATTGAAACATTAATAGTAATCGAGGAAGACGGATGTTTAATAAAGTGAACTTAAAACGGTCTAAGTCTGCAATTTTAATTATGTTGCTTGTGCTCACACTGGTAGTTTGCTATATCGGCTACCGTTTTTTTTGTGTCGCCATAACAAAACGTGTTGACAATGTTAATTTAGAACAGCGTGCCCAGACACTATATCGTACCCAAAGTAAGGTTACAGCAAAGCGTGGACAGATTTATGATGCTGTTGGAAATGTTTTAGCTGAAAATGCATCAGTTTATACGATTCAAGTGGTATTACAAAAAGATCAACCAAGTTATGTTAAAGCCAGTCAGATTGGCGAGGTGGCGCAACAACTTGCGAAATATCTAGGTGGGTCTGCTAGTGATTATGAAAAAACAATGACGAATGGTCGTAAGAATAAATATTTTCAAGTTCAATTTGGTACACGTGGTTCAAATATTGCGCAAGATAAATATTTAGAGATAAAAAAAGCCAAAATTCCAGGTGTTACCTTTGAATCTCATCCTGCTCGGCTCTATCCAAATGGACAATTCGCGTCTGATTTAATCGGCGCGGTCAGTGCACAAGGGACTGATTCTTTAAAAGGTATTTCAGGGATTGAAGCTGCATGGAATAAAAAATTGACGGGTAAAGATGGGATTAATACGACAAGTCAAGATAGTACAGATGTCGATGTTGCCAAAGTGAGCCTAGCGACAAAAAATGGTTACGATATCTATACCACATTAAATACGAAACTGCAGTCTGCATTAGAATCAAAAATGGATGCCTTGCAAAGCGATTTACAACCTAAACAGGCATTTGCGGCAATGATTGATACGAAAACTGGTAATATTGTGGCTGAAACGCAAAGGCCAACCTATAATGCGACAACCCAAAAAGACTTTGGAAAGTTTTGGTCAAATTTGTTGGTTCAAGAACCGTATGAGCCAGGATCAGTGATGAAAGGTATCACCTTAGCGTCAGCCATTGATTCAGGTAATTGGGATGGTAACGCAACATATCAGTCTGGGACGATTCAGATTAATGATAAAGAAGTAAAGGACTGGAATGATGGCGTTGGTTGGGGAAGAATTTCTTATTCTGATGGGATTGCTCTGTCATCCAACGTGGCAATGGTTTTGACCGAACAAAAAATGGGTGCTGATACTTGGCAAAAGTATCTCAACAAGTTCTTGTTCTTAAAGCCCACGCAAATTGGTTTTAATTCTGAAGCATCAGGCTCAATGAATTTTAGATACCCAATTGAACAAGCTAGTACTGCATTTGGCCAAGGTATTAAAACAACACCAGCCCAAATGTTACAAGCTTATTCAGCAATAGCAGATAATGGGGATGAAATTAAACCACATATTATTTCTAAAATTGTTGACCCGAACACCAAAAAAGTGATTTACGCTGCAAAACGTGAAAAAGTTGGGAAGCCTATTACGGCTGAGACGGCCAAAGCGACACGTGAAGAATTGGAAAATGTTATTTATAGTTCTAAGGCAATTGGGAGAATGTATGCCATTCCAGACGTTCGAACAACTGGTAAATCTGGAACGGCTCAAATTTCAACCGCGAGTGGTTACTCATCGCCGGGTGATAATAAAAATGAAATTCATTCATGGATGGGGATGGCACCTTCGGATAATCCGCGGTATATGATGTATATTGTTGTGAAAGAACCACAAAAAAATACAGGTAATCTCGCTAAAGATATGTCAAATGTCTTTGTGTCTATGATGCAACAGGCATTACAAATGACACCGGCTGATGATAAAATTGTGGTGAGTTCAAAACAACAGGTCAAAATCCCAACGGTTGAAAATGAGAGTATTTCGGCCGCAAAAAAAGAGATTGAAGCTAATCGCTTAGCAGTTGAAGTGATGGGGAATGGTAAAAAAGTAATTACGCAGTATCCAAAAGGTGGTCAGGCATCATTAATTAATCAGCGTATTATATTAAATACTGGTGGTGATATTTCAGTACCTAATATGCAAGGCTGGTCAAAGTCTGACGTGATGGCTTGGGGTAGTTTAGCAAAAATTAAAATCAATGCCAGCGGTGAAGGATTTTTAACCGAGCAATCAGTCTTAGCAAATACTGCGTTATCAGACGGGATTCATGAAATAACGGTTAAGTTTGTGACACCGCAATAAGAAAAACGTGATGGCATGTAATGAATGATGATTAAAGGAGACAGTTGAATGATAGTGAGTTGGTTGCCAGGCATGATAATTGCATTTTTGATGACATTTATTGGAACTCGAATTTTACGAGACTGGTTTATGAAAATTAAAGTGCAACAATTAGTGATTCGAAATGCAGGAAAAGGGCCAGATCATCAGGCAAAGGCTGGCACACCGACAATGGGTGGTGCAGGATTTATTAGTATTATTTTGGTTCTCTTTTTGATTAAGCAGTTTTTCTTTGGGGGAATGAACTTAACCAGTTGGTCAGCCATGATGGGGATTGTGTTGTACGCTGCTGTAGGTGCATTTGACGACAGCATTAAGATTTTTGAACATCGTGATGAAGGCTTTCGGTTTATTCCTAAGTTGAGTGCACAAATCTTTGCTGGTATCGTTGCATTGTTATTCTTGATTCTGGGGAAATTTGATTTCACAGTTAATATTTTTGGTATGACAACAAATCACTTAATTGTTTTTGGAATATTAACGATTATCTGGTTAGTCGGCTGGTCGAATGCAGTAAATTTAACGGACGGTCTGGATGGGTTAGCCACCGGATTATCTGTGATTGCGTATGCAGTGTACCTCATCATTGCCTTACATCAAGGCAATTTAGACATGGTTTATCTTAACGGGTTGATTATTGGCTCACTTTTGGCATTTTTTGCTTGGAATCAGTTTCCTGCCTTTATATTTATGGGGGATACAGGTTCATTAGCATTGGGTGCCGGACTTGCGATGAATGCTTTGGTCTTACACACGCCATGGTCCTTATTACTCATTGGGTTAGTATTTATGTTAGAAACTTTGTCTGTCATGATTCAAGTAGGTAGTTTTCGACTAAGGCATAAGCGTGTGTTCTTAATGACACCGATTCATCATGCTTTTGAAAAAGGTGGTATTACGATGAACCCGGAAAAGCCTTGGCGTGAATGGCAAGTTGATCTACTATTTTGGGCAGTTGGACTCGTTGCAGCATTAGTATTTTTAGCAGTTTATTTTTATTAGACATTAGACATAAGCTTACGTTGGATTTGATTGAAAGAAGGAATGCTTAAATGGGAAAGCATGTATTGGTTATTGGATTTGCACGTTCTGGTTCAGCAGTTGCAACGTTATTAGTTAGGGAGGGGGCTGAAGTCACAGTGTCTGACCCAAAGTTGGATATGACTGATCATCAAGTTGTGGCCCTTCAAGAAAAAGGTGTGCACTTCACACAGACGCAGGATATTCGTTTACTCGATCAAATTGATTTGATTGTCAAAAATCCAGGCATTCCGTATTCTGCACCAATTTTGCAAGCGGCATTAGAACAACATGTGCCAATTGAAGTTGAGGTTGCAGTAGCTCAAAAATATATTCAAGGTAATTGGATTGCAGTGACAGGGTCAAATGGTAAGACGACCACAACAGAGATGATTGCAGCCGTGCTTAGGGCTGATGCGGACCAGCAACATCAAGTGAAAGTGGCGGGAAATATTGGCGTACCAGTATCAGAGGTCGCACCAACATTACGTCAGACGGACACGATTGTGACAGAACTGTCGAGTTTTCAATTATGGGATATGCCCGATGCACGGCCGCATTTTGCTGTCATTACTAATATTTTCGCATCACATTTGAATTGGCATGCGGATCGGCATGAATATATTGAAGCTAAGATGAACATTACGCTGTATCAACAACCAAGTGATTACTTGTTAATCAATTGGGATCGGGAAGAATGGCAGCGTTTGTCAGAACGAACACAAGCCCAGGTCGTTCCTTTATCTCGTGAGGGTCGTTCGACGCAAGGCGCTTATCAAAAAGATGGCATACTTTATTTTAGAGATGAAGCAATTATGCCGGCCGACCAATTGGGTGTTCCTGGTGAACATAATATTGAAAACGCATTAGCTGCAATTGCCATTGGCCGTTTGAATCAAGTGAAAGCTGAGACAATCGCAGAGGTGCTTCGACAATTTTCTGGCGTCCCACATCGGTTGCAATACATTGGTGACTATGCAGGTCGAAAAATTTACAATGACTCCAAAGCAACTGATATCGAAGCCGCACAAAAAGCATTGTCAGGCTTTAAAGCACCTGTCATATTGTTGGCAGGGGGATTAGATCGGGGTGATGATTTGAAGCGATTATCAGATGATTTCAAAACACATGTCTCTGCTTTAATCACATTTGGAGAAACTGGTCCAAAATTAGCACAATTGGCCAACCAATTATCAATTCCCAATCAAGCTGTTGAACGGGTTGAGTATGCTTTTGAGCCAGCATTTAAAATGAGTCAACCTGGTGATGTTATCTTGTTGTCACCGGCCGCAGCATCTTGGGACCAATTCCCTGACTTTGAAACCAGAGGCAATTTGTTTATGGATTCGGTCCAGACGTTTATAGAAAAAGAGGAACAATAACATGAAAGTCGTTTTTTCAGGTGGTGGTACTGGCGGTCATATTTATCCAGCTTTAGCGACGATTGATGAATGGCTGAAACGTGATACGACTTTAGAGGTGCGATATATTGGTGGTGAGCGTGGCTTAGAGAAGGAAATCGTGCCTGCTGCGGGAATAAAATTTGATGCCGTAGCCATTCAAGGTTTTGTGCGTGCGTTATCACTACAAAATGTGAAAACTGTTTACTTGTTTCTAAAGGCGGTAAAACGTGCTAAACGTCAATTGCGTACTTTTCAACCCGATGTAGTCGTTGGGACTGGTGGGTATGTCTCAGGACCTGTTTTATATGCGGCGCAACTTTTAGGAATCCCAACAGTCATTCATGAACAGAATTCAGTTGTTGGTGTGAGTAATCGTTTCTTGGCTCGGCATGCGACAAAAATTGGTGTTGCCTTCCCGGCAGCTCGTAGCCAATTTAAACAAGCGACAGTGGTTGGCAACCCGCGTGCTCAGCAAGTTGTTGCTGGACAAAAAGATAATCGGTTTGATTTTGACACATTTGGTTTGAAAAATGATCAGCCAACTGTATTGATATTTGGTGGTTCACAAGGGGCACCAAAAATCAATCAGGCTGTGGTTGAGGCACTATCTCAGTTTAATAATCAAAATTATCAAATACTGTTTGCCACTGGTAAAAGTCGATTTGATGAGGTACAAGCGATGATTAAGCAACGACAAATGACAGTCGCAAAAAACATTGCAATTGTACCGTATATAAGTAATATGCAAGAATTAATGCCTCGTGTGGAATTGGTCATTGGTCGAGCCGGTGCAACAAGTATGGCTGAACAAACAGCATTGGGTAAGCCAATGATTTTGATTCCAAGTCCGTATGTGACAAATGATCATCAAACAAAAAATGCTAGAAGTATGGCTGATGCTGGTGCAGCGGCAATGATTATAGAATCAGAATTAGATGGGGCAGTCTTGTTTAAGACCGTACACCAATTAATGAGCGATGTTGCCAAACGACAGGAAATGGCTCAGCACGCCGCACAACTTGGGGTTCGTGATGCTGCGGACGAATTCATCGCATTAATTCAGTCAGCTGTTAAAAAGTAGTGCCAATTATCGGTCAATGATTTGGAAAGGAGGGCGAGTGGATGACGAAAGAAGAGCAATCAGATGAAAAGATTCTTGATAAAACTAATCAAATCAACACATCGAAGAAAATTACACAACATTTAGATGAACTGTTAGGCCTCACGGAAGATCAAAATCAGCCTGAATTGGTCAGTGAACAATCGCATGACAAGCAATCTAAATGGACGTCAGGCTCGCCCGTGTTCTCAACTCGATTTGTATCGACGCATTGGAGACATGTGCAACGGAAATTAACATTAACAATGCGCGAGAAACATGCCATAATTATGTTATTAGTTTTACTTGTTTGTGCGATAGTCTTAACATGGATGATTTCACCACTTGGGAAAGCTAAGCAAATTGAAGTGATTGGGAATTCTGATTTGACGCGACGAGAAGTCTTAAACACAGTGGGGATTAATCATCAAACAGCCATGAGCGAAATCATCATGGAGAAATCACACTATTTGGCACAGGCTAAACAAAATCCACAAATTCAACAAGTTCAAATTAAAGTCACAAAGATGAATACAGTTCAGATTCAGGTCAAAGAAGTTGTTAAAGTTGGCTTTATTCGCAAAAATAATCAGTACCATTATATTTTGGCGGATGGTAAGAGTCTACAACAACCGATTAATCTGCAACAGACGCGTAATTTACCAATTTATAATCAATTTAAAAGTGATACGACTTTGGCGATGGTCGCTAAACAAATTGGACAACTTTCACCCGCATTACGTAACGGTATTTCAGAAGTTGTTTGGTCACCAACTAAGGACAATCCTCAGCGCATTATGATGTTCATGGATGACGGTAATGAGGTCTTAGTTAATGCCAAAAAGATCTCAGATAATATGAAATATTATCCGGGGATGGTCGTGCAAGTATCCCAAAAAGGAGTGGTTGATTTACAGGTTGGGGCGTATTTTAAACCATATGGGCAATAATATGATAAATACCATAGTTACCAAGCGGTAATTTATGGTATTATTTTATTTATAAGGATTAAAATTAAAATGATAATAAATGCCTAAAGAATAGGAGGGTTGCAAATGGCCAATCACGGAATGATTGTTGGCTTAGACGTCGGGACAAATACAGTTAAAGTATTAGTTGCTGATGTTCGGGACAAACAAGTAAATGTGATCGCTGTTGGGCGGGCCGTTTCACATGGTGTCAAGCGTGGGGTAGTAGTCGATATTGATGCTGCAGCAAATGACATCCGAATGGCCCTTGCTCAAGTAACCGAACAAACCAATCAAGAAGTAAAAGAAGTGATTGCAAGTATTCCGGCAACCGCGATTCAAATGCGGGCCGTTAACGGGACAGTCGCGGTACACGACTCACAACATATTTCATATGCTGACGTAGCGGCAGCAGTCCAAGCAAGTATTTCACAGTTGACACTGAAGGATCAGACCGTTGTTGACTTGACCCCGCAAGAATTTATTGTAGATAATTTTGCTGGTGTGACAGACCCAAATGATATGGTTGGTACACATTTAACGATGCGCGGTATCGCTTACGTTGGACCACATCAATTAACTGACAACTTACGTGCTGCAATCGAACGTGCTGGCTTACGATTACGTGACATGGTGCTTGCGCCATTAGCAGCCAGTCAAACCATTGTTTCTGATGCAGAACAAGAATTTGGCACGATTATGCTGGATATGGGAGCCGGTCAGACGACTGCTGCCATTGTGCATAATCATCAGATGAAATTTATCGCAACATTTTCAGCTGGCGGCTCGAATATTACAAAAGATATCAGTACTGTTTTCAATATTAGTCATCAAGATGCTGAACGTTTAAAACTGGATGCTGGATTAGCTGCACCGCAATTTGCTAATAATAGTAATCAGTTAACGATTCAGCCAGTGGGTCAATCTGATATGCGAATTACTGAAAGTGAATTAGCTGAAGTCATTGGCGCGCGCGTGCATCAAATTCTGACAAAATTAGGTCAGCGAATTGATACGGTATCTGGCTTCCAATTACCAGGCGGTTTAGTGGTCTCCGGTGGTAGTGCGGCATTAAGACATACACAAGATGTTTTAAAATCGACGTATGGGGTTAATGTTAAACTCTATATGCCAAATGAAATTGGCCTAAGGCACCCAGCATATGTTGGAGCTTGGAGCATTGTCAATTATGCGGCGCGTCAGACGCAGGTCGCTTTGGTCGTCAAACAGGCATTATATGGCTTACCTATATCATTTATGACAAATGGTAGTCAGAACTTAAGGCAAGGTAATCATCGACCACAAACAGTGAAAAAGCAAAACACGCCACAAAATTTTGAAGAACCAGCGCGTGAATCTGAACCTGTAAGAAATCGCATGTCGTTTGGGCAACGCGTGAATACGTGGTTTAAAGAACTATTTAACTAATAAATGCTAATTATGAAAGAGAGTTATCCCATGGATATGCAAATTGAAAACCAACCAATTGGCGCAGCAATCAAGGTTATCGGTGTTGGTGGTGGTGGTGGTAATGCCATCGCTCAAATGGTGGCAAGTGGTGTTTCTGGCGTGCAATTTATTGTTGCCAATACTGATGCGCAAGCACTGGCTGACTCGCCAGCTGAAGTAAAAATTCAAATTGGGACCAAAGCAACTAAGGGATTGGGTGCTGGTGCACGACCAGAAGTTGGTGCAGAAGCGGCTTCAGAATCCGAAGCTGAAATTGCCGATGCTTTAGCTGGTGCTGATATGGTCTTTGTCACTGCAGGTATGGGTGGAGGAACTGGTACTGGTGCAGCTCCGATTGTGGCTCGAATTGCAAAAGAGGCCGGGGCCTTAACAGTTGGTGTTGTGACCCGCCCATTTAGTTTCGAAGGGCCTAAGCGTGGGACTGCCGCAGCTGAAGGATTAGCTAATTTAAAGAAAAATGTTGATTCGTTAATCGTAGTTTCAAATAATAACTTATTACAGGTACTTGATCGTAATACAACAATGATTGACGCCTTTAAAATGGCCGATTCAGTGCTTGTGAATGGTGTGAGTGGTATTTCACAATTAATCACAAATCCTGGCCTAATCAATGTCGACTTTGCGGACGTTAAAACGGTAATGGAAAATAAGGGTACGGCTGTTATGGGAATTGCAACTGCGACTGGTGAAAGTGCAGCGGCTGATGCGACAAAGGCTGCCATTAAATCCCCATTATTGGAGTCAAAAATCGATGGTGCAACAGATGTCTTGCTATCTGTTAAAGGTGGGTTAAGCATGCCATTGTTCGCAGCTCAAGAAGCCGCAGACGCAATTAAAGAGGCAGCTGGCGATGATGTGAATGTTATTTTTGGAACCACTTTGGATGAAGGTCTCGGTGATGATATCATGGTAACAATTGTTGCTACGGGTATTGATCGACCAGCGGCCACTAAGATGGGATTGAATGTTAATCAAACAGCACAATCTGCTGCCAGTGCATTTACTCAAAGTAATCCGGCAAATGAAACGACGACTACCCAAGCAGTAAAACCTAGCGTGACTACTAATGATCCGTTTGCAGGTTGGAATGCGTTTGAAACGAAGCCAGAAAAACGTGAAACTGAAGAAAATTTGGCGCAACAAGCACCAGCTGCTGCAGATCAACAAGCATTTGATTCATTTTCAAACGATGAAACAGATGAGGATGAGGTTGAACGTCCACCATTCTTCGCATGGAAGAATCGGGACAACAACTAACGGAGAATAGGAAATGGGATTCATGGACACGTTTAAAAAGTTTTTTAATTCAGACGAAGATGATTATGAATATAGTGCCTCGTCACAAGGCTATTATGAAAATGATGACGCCACGTTTGACAATCAAGAAAATGTGAGTCAACCACAAACAGAGTCACGGCCAAAAGCTAACAAACGAGCTAATGTTTTAGCAATGGATGCGGCTCGTCAAGGAGAAGCGGCAAAGATTGTCGTTTTTGAACCTCGCATTTATTCAGATGTCAAAGAAATTGTTAATGAAATTCTTGGCGGTAATGCGGCCTTGGTAAATTTTAGTTCAATTGACAATGCGCAATCAATGCGAATCGTCGATTACCTAGCGGGAGCAGCACAAGCAGTCGATGGTAGTGTGCAACGTATTGGAGAATCAATTTTCCTAGCTGCACCACATAATTTTGAAATTTCAGGCACTATCTCTCAAAATTTAGGTAATGCATTTAGTAATTAATCTGGAGATTGTATGAATTTAATCATTGCTTTACTACATTATCTGATCCAAGGATTAGAACTTATTATTGTTATTTCTGCATTAATGTCATGGTTACCCGGTGCTAGTCAATCGCCGCTAGGACGCTGGGTTAATAGTGTGGCAAGTATCTTGGTCAATCCGATTCGGCGAATCATGCCAAGGACTGGCATGATTGATTTCTCACCACTAATCGCGCTGTTGGTTTTGCAAGCAGCAGAAATGGGAATTCGAATGTTGGCCCAAATATTATTTATTTACTAAAAAGAAGGAGGCAGCGCTATGGCTGATAATGTGAAACAACATTTTCGTCCAGACGAGGCCTCTTTTATTGATTTCGCAGTGGCTTTAATCCGTCAAGTCGAGGATGAATACCGCTTAGTGGCAACGAATTTTCTTAATCCACGGCAACAATATATTTTAACGACCTTAATTAATGCCCAGGATACGGTAAAAATGCAAATGTCAGGTGGCTTTTTGGACGCAGAGAATCAACGCGCTGTATTATTCCCTGCTTATTATGAGCCGACGCCTACCGATTATGACATGCAGGCCCTACAAATAAATTATCCAATTAAATTTTCCGTGCTACATCATAGTACAATTTTAGGGGCGTTAATGCATGCTGGTATTGAGCGTGACAGTATTGGTGATATTGTTTCCAATGACCAAGGTGTTTGGCAACTGATGGTGACAACCCGATGAGCAGGTACATTCTTGCAACTTTAACGCATATTGGTCGAACAAAAGTTCGAATGCTGGCCATTAATCAGCAAGATTTGATTATCCGAAATGAAGTGTGGGAAACGATCGAAAAGACAGTTTCATCACTTCGATTGGATATTATTGTGGCAAATGGGTATAATATATCTAGAACGCATGCAAAAGAGTTAATTGAGCATGGGAAAGTTCGGGTCAATTGGGCTGAAATTCGGCGCCCCGACTATGTGTTAGCCATTGACGATTTAGTTTCAGTGCGTCAATTTGGACGTTTGAAATTACTAGCAGAAAATGGATTAACTAAAAAAGAAAAATGGCGAATTATACTTGCTGTTATAAGGAAATAGGAAGAGGTTAATTGTATGACACTTACACCACAAGAAATTCATTCAAAAGAGTTCACTAGTCGTGGACGCGGATTTGATAAGACAGAAGTTAATGACTTTTTGGATCAAGTTGTGATTGATTTTGAAACATTGATTAATGAAAATCAAACTTTGAAAACAAAGTTGGCTGAATCAGAAGCCAATGTTAAACAAGTTGAAGATATGAAGCAATCAGTTAACTCATCAATCCTAATTGCCCAAGAGGCTGCAGAGCGTTTGAAGAAGCAAACTGAAGCTGAAGTTGAAGCCACAAGAAACCAAGCAGAAGAACAAGCACAACAAACGGTCTTAGATGCAACTGCTAAGGCGAATACGATTGTGACAACTGCTAACGAAGAAGCAGCGCAAACTGAGGCAGCATCTGCCGCAGAAATTGCTAAGTTAAAGTCTGAGAAAGAAGCGTTAACTCAAGAAATGGCTGGCTTCAAAGCAAAATTGACTGGTATGCTACAAAATCAAATTGATTTGGTTAATGGTGACCACAATTGGACCGATGTTGCCGTTGCTGCTGAAAAATTAGCACCGGCGGAAGCAACGACTGAGGCTAATAACAACAAGGAAGCAGCACAGATTGAGAAAACAAGCACGCCTGACTCATCTGCTTTGAGTGAAGAAGAATTTGAAGCTGCTGTTCAAGCTAAATTAGCTGAGTTTTCTGAAAAGGAACAAGCGGAAAATGCTTCTGAGACAGTTGTTGTTTTCCCTGAGGCAGATTCTGAAAGTGACAAGTTTTTGAATTAGGATTGATGGTGGCTTGTCGATAATATTTTTTGACCAAACGGTATTAATGATACTTTAAAGCGACCTGGAGATGGTGTGAGCCAGGAAAGTTCAAACAGTAATACTTATCAGCAAAAAATTAAAGTTAATACCAAATTGAGACCCAGTGATGGGTGAATTCGGGTGGTACCACGTTGTTATAGACGTCCCGCACTGATGCATTTGCGTCAGCGCGGTTTTTTGATCTTTTAATGTCGTCGGATAAACCGAATGTTAGTCATTTGAAAGGATGATTGGAATATGAAAATTAAAGAAACATTGAACATTGGAAAAACAAAATTTCCTATGCGAGGTAATTTGCCAACAACTGAAGCCCAACGTGAGAACATTTGGTTTGAAAACAAAGTGTACGAAGCGCGTCAAAAATTGAATGCAGGTAAGCCTACCTTCATGCTTCATGATGGGCCACCATATGCCAATGGTAATATTCATATCGGACATGCGATGAATAAAATTTCAAAAGATATCATTGTTCGATATAAGTCAATGAATGGCTTCCGTGCACCATACGTTCCTGGCTGGGATACACATGGGTTGCCAATTGAGCAACAATTGACAAAAATGGGAAAGGATCGCAAGGCGGTTGGCCCCGTTGTTTGGCGAAAGATGGCCGAAGAATTTGCGCGTAAGCAAGTTAAAACCCAGATGGCTGACTTTAAGCGCTTAGGTGTTTCAGCGGATTGGGATCACCCATATTTGACATTATTACCTGAGTTTGAAGCGGCGCAGGTGCGAGTTTTCGGTGAAATGGTCAAAAAGGGTTATATCTATAAAGGTAAGAAACCTGTTTTCTGGTCATGGTCATCAGAATCAGCCCTCGCGATGTCTGAAATTGAATACCATGATGTGACTTCACCAACTGCATTTTATGCTGAACAGGTTAAAGACGGTCAAGGTAAACTTGATACAGATACTTACTTTGTTGTTTGGACAACAACGCCTTGGACGATTCCTGGTTCACGTGGTATTTCTGTTAATGCCAACTTTAAATATAGTCAAGTTCAATCAAAGGGTTCAGATAAGAAGTATATTATTGCAACCGAATTGTTAGCCAAAGATGCTGAAATGTTTGGTTGGGACGAGTATACTGTACTGGCTGAATTTGAAGGAAAAGATTTAGAGTACATTACTGCTCAACACCCATTTTATGATGATGTCTCATTATTGGTGATGTTAGCTGATTTCGTGACACTAGATGCAGGAACAGGATTAGTGCATACCGCACCAGGATTTGGTGAAGATGATTTCTTTGTTGGTCAAAAGTACGGCTTAGAAGTAGCCGTACCGGTTGATTATCAGGGAAAAATGTTGCCAGAAGCAGGCGAAGATTTTGCGGGTGTTTTCTATGAAGACGCTAATGCGATTTCATTGAAAAAATTAGCCGATTTAGGTGTTTTACTTAAACAAGAAGACATCACTCACTCATATCCGTTTGATTGGCGTACAAAAAAGCCGGTTATCTACCGAGCAGTGCCACAATGGTTTGCCTCAATTCAATCCTTTAGGGATGATTTGTTGAATGAATTAGATCAAGTCTCATTTTCACCTGAATGGGGTAAGAAACGTCTGTATAATATGCTAAAGGATCGTGGTGACTGGGTCATTTCACGTCAACGCGTTTGGGGAGTGCCTTTGCCAATCTTTTATGCTGAAGATGGTACGCCAATTATGGAGCCTGAGACAATTGAGCATGTCGCTGAATTGTTTGCAGAACATGGATCAACCTATTGGTTTGAAAAGGAAGCTAAAGAATTATTGCCAGAGGGTTATACGAATAGCCATTCACCAAATGGTATTTTCACCAAAGAATTAGATATCATGGATGTTTGGTTTGATTCAGGTACTTCGCATCAAGGTGTCTTGGCTGCCCGTGATGATTTAAGCTTCCCCGCTGATTTATATTTGGAAGGCTCAGATCAATATCGTGGTTGGTTTAATTCATCACTGATTACTTCAGTTGCAGCGACTGGACAGGCACCATATAAGCAAATTTTGTCACAAGGATTTACGCTTGATGGCCAAGGCGAGAAGATGTCAAAGTCACTGGGAAATATCATTTCACCAAACGATGTGGCAAAAGAAATGGGTGCAGAAATCATTCGCTTGTGGGTATCATCAGTTGATACCTCTCAAGATGTTCGTGTTTCAATGGCTGGCTTCAAACAGACAGCGGAGGCATATCGTAAAATTCGTAACACAATGCGCTTCTTATTGGCCAATACCGCTGATTTCAATCCAAATGAAAATCAAGTTGCTTTCAAGGATTTGACACCGGTAGATCAATATTTCTATGCACGATTCAATGAGTTGGTTCGTGATGTTAAAAACGCCTACGACCAATTTGATTTCCAGACGGTCAATAAGTTAATGATGAACTTTATCAACGTTGATTTGTCAGCATTCTATCTGGACTTTAATAAGGATGTTTTGTATGTTGAAGCACCAAATGGTGATTTGCGACGCTCAGTTCAAACTGTGTTGTATAAAATGTTAGTTGATATGACAAAATTGTTGTTGCCAATCTTACCACATACGGCTGAAGAAATTTTTGAATATTTACCATTCGAAACAGGCGATTTTGCTTATTTAACTGGCATGGCAACGGTTGAGGATCTTGGTGATACCACTGATTTAATTGCTAATTGGACAAAATTTATGACCGTACGCGATGCTGTTAATAAGGCACTGGAAGTAGCACGAAATAATGAATTGATTGGAAAACCAGCTGAAGCAGCGGTAACATTATATTTGACTGATGACCAAGCTAAACTAATCGATAGTTTGCACCAAAATGTTCGGGTAACGCTGTTGGTGTCACAACTGACATTGATGCATGTGGAAGAGGCGGATGATACGGTTGCTAGTTTTGATGGTTATCAGATTCGAGTTACTCGGGCGGCTGGTGAGATGTCGCCTCGTGATCGTATGTACCATACTGACTTAGGGGCGGATTCAGCTTTTCCTATGTTGTCAGCACACGAAGCACAAATTATTCGTGATAACTTCCCAGAGGCATTGGTGGAAGGTCTTGAATAACTAGAATCAAACGAAAGAAAGACTTACTTCATATTGGTAAGTCTTTTTTGTTTAAAACTATTTACTTAGCTATCACCATTTATTCATACCTCTTATTTATGATGATAGTAAGTGTTTGGTACTGATTTGAGGTGAATAGTTGCTGTTCTTTTGCATGGGTTGCTTTTTAGTTAATTGATATTGATATGAATGTGCATGTCATTGAAAAGATTAAATGATTAATTGACAAATTATTTTGATTTTATTATTATTAGTCTATCGGATATTTCGATAACCGAAACATATTTAGAAAGGAGGTTGATTATGGCAGTTCTTACAACAACAGAAATTATGGCCATTATTCCTAATCGCTATCCGATATTGTATATGGATCAAGTCATCGAGATGGTCCCAGATGAATCATTAGTTGCAATAAAAAATGTCACAATTAATGAACAATTCTTTCAAGGCCATTTTCCAGGAAATCCGGTAATGCCTGGCGTATTGATTATTGAATCACTGGCTCAGGCTGCGTCAATTTTAATTTTGAAGTCGCCGCAGTTTACAGGTAAAACAGCATACATGACAGGCATTGATAATGCGAAATTTAAACAAATGGTACGACCAGGAGACGTCCTAGAATTACATGTCAAATTAGGTGCAGTCAGGGGCAATATGGGAACGGTTGATGTTGAAGCAATTGTTGCTGGAAAGATTGCAACCAAAGCGACACTAATGTTTGTAGTTGCACCAGAGGACAAATAGAATCGCTAAAATTAATGCTATGACAAAAGAAAAAGAATATTCCTTTGAATTGGTTAATGAAGCACTTGTTGACGTTTTTAATAATGTGATGTGGATTGAGGAAGCCTCACTTCGTGAATCAGAATTTAATGATATTACGATTAAAGATATGCATATCATTGCTGCTATTGATGGTAAGAATGATGTCCCAGCTTCAAAATTGGCTGAAATTGTTCATGTGACGCCTAGTACAATGACGAGTGCAATCGATAAATTAGTAAAAAAGGGTTATGTTGAGCGTCATCGCGATGAAACGGATCGGCGCTTGGTAATGATTAAACTGACTCATAAAGGCCGAATTGTGAATCGTGCACATGATGCATTCCATCGTGGGTTGACACATGCATTATTCGATCAAGTTGAACAGAAGGATACGGGAACGATTCAGACAGCCGTGATGGCATTACAGGCATATTTACATCAATTAGTTGAATGAGCAGTGGGTGTGGAGACATAGATGGAACATATTAGAATTTCAGGTTTTGCCAAATCAATTCCAAAACGTATTGTGACAAATGATGAATTAGCGCAACAGTTAGATACCTCTGATGACTGGATTTATTCCCGAACGGGTATTCATCAGCGTCACATAGTGACTACTGAAAATACCAGTGATTTGGCAATTGATGTGGCCAAGCAATTAGTTGAAAAAAATCAGATTGATGTATCCACACTGGACTTTGTGATTGTGAGTACGATGTCACCTGATACTTTGACGCCGAGTGTGGCGGCAAAAGTACAAGGCGCTATTGGTGCAAATCATGCATTCGCTTTTGATCTAGATGCTGCTTGCTCAGGGTTTGTATATGGTTTATCTGTTGCCAATGCACTTTTGTCGACACAATATCAGCGTGGTATTTTGATTGGTGCGGAAGTTTTGAGTAAGTTAGTTGATTGGCAGGATCGATCAGTGGCTGTGCTATTTGGAGATGGCGCAGCAGGTATTTTACTTGAGCGGACACAAACGCCCAGTCGAATTATGAGCGAGTCTTTGAAAGCATACGGTGCACAATCGGATGCGTTGACTGCGGGTGAATTTCCTAACCAAAATTTATTGGGTACGATAACATCAGGTGATTCTTTTTTTCACATGGATGGACGTGCAGTCTATGGTTTTGCAACTCGGGAGGTGCCAAATGTGCTTAATGATGCTTTGTCGAAAGCACACCTAACTGCTGACGATATTGATGTGTTTATATTACATCAAGCTAATCGACGGATTATTGAATCAATCGCTAAACGTTTTGGTCAGTCAATTGAGAAATTCCCGATGAATATGATGGCTTATGGTAATACAAGTGCGGCTAGTATTGGAATTGTTTTGACGGAACTATTTGAGCAACGTCAGATACATGAAGGTCAATTAATTGCCTTAGCAGGCTTTGGTGGTGGTCTAACCGCCGGAGCAATGATTATAAAACTATAAATTAATGAGAGAAAAGAAAGAGGATTAAATAATGACAAATGAAGTAATTTTTGAAAAAGTACAAGAAATTTTAATGGATCAATTTGACTTAGAAGCAAGTGAAGTTGAGATGACAACGAATATGGCCGAAGATATTGACGCTGATTCGTTGGATCTGTTTGAAGTGCTTAATCGCGTTGAGGATGACTTTGATATCAAACTTGAAGCCACTGAAAATGTAGCAACTGTAGAAGATTTAGTTGCTAAAATTGCTGAACAAGTTAATAAGTAAGTAGTAAGTGATAAATGATAAATAAAGTCCCTGGATAAGGTGACTTCATGACATATGTTGTGCCAGTAAAACATAAAATGTGTCATGAAAGCATCTTATCAATATGACATGGGTTGAAATGAAGAAAAGGAAAAAGGTATATGAGCGTGAATTTAACGAATCCGTTGTTTGAGAAGTTAGGGATGAAGTATCCTATTATTCAAGGCGGGATGGCGTGGGCCGGAACTGGTGCTTTAGCCGGCGCAGTATCGGAAGCTGGTGGGCTTGGTATCATTGGTACGGGCTATTGGCATGCAGAGGATGTTCGTCGTGAGATTCATCGGGCGCGTGAAATTACTGATAAGCCATTTGGTGTCAATGTGATGCTTATGTCGTGGCATATTCGGGAAGTATTTGATGTCATCATCGAAGAAGGTGTCAAGGTTGTGGCCACAGGAGCGGGTGATCCGTCGCCTTTTATCGATGAATTACATGCACATGATATTATTGTCATTCCTGTTGTTCCCTCAGTTGCTATGGCCCGAATGATGGAAAAAAAAGGTGTTGACGCCGTGGTTGCAGAAGGAATGGAATCTGGTGGGCACATCGGAAGCTTGACCACTATGACGCTAGTGCCTCAAGTCGTGGACGCTGTATCGATTCCAGTTATTGCAGCTGGTGGTATGGCGGATGGCCGTGGTGTTGCAGCAGCTTATATGTTGGGTGCAAACGGTGTGCAAATGGGGACTCGTTTCCTAGCAACCAATGAATCAGAAATTCATGATAATTTCAAAAATGCGGTCTTAAAAGCAAAAGACGTCGATACAATTGTAACGGGTGAATTGATTGGCAATCGGGCCAGAGTTTTAAAAACTAAAATGTCAAAAAACTTTGTCAAAAAAGAACGAGAATTAATTTCACAGCCAGCATTAACACCTGAGCAACGTGAAGAATTAGAAAATGGGACACTTCGAAATGCTGTCGTTGATGGTGATAAAGATAACGGTGCCTTTATGGCTGGTCAAATTGCCGGAATGATTCATGAAATCAAACCAGTTGCTGAAGTGATGGCCGATATATGGACACAGGCTGAGTCATTATTAAATCGAAAGTAAGGGAATAAGACTGTGAAAATTGGGATTTTAATGAGTGGGCAGGGCGCACAGACAGTTGGTATGGGACAAGATTTGTTTGACAATTTACCTGTTTATCAAGCATATGTTCAGCGTGCAAATCAAGTTCTGGGCTATGATTTAATGGCTGATGTATGTGGCAATGCGAATCGCATTCAGCAAACGGCTTTCGCACAACCCGCAATTATGACGATGAGTGTCGGTATTTATCAAGCACTTTTTGAAGGGCTTTCGCAGCCAAACTACCTTTTGGGACTGAGTTTGGGCGAATATTCAGCGTTAACAGCGGCACAAATTTTTAATTTTGAACAGTCAGTTGCCATTTTGGCCGATCGTGGCCGCTATATGCAAGATGCTGGTGAGACCCAACCTGGCAAAATGGTTGCTGTGATGAGTGATAATCAGTCCCAGATTGTTAACCTGTTAACTCAACTTCAAGCACAAGGTAAGCGCGTTTATCCAGCAAATTTTAATACATTTAGTCAATTGGTAATTGGTGGTGTGGCTACAGATGTAGATGTAGCAGTTGAACAACTGTCTCAATTAGGAATTTCACGAATGGTCGAGTTGCCGGTTGCCGGCGCATTTCATACGCCACTCCTAGCAACAGCAGCTGAAAAATTAAAACAAAGATTAAGCCATGAGAAAGTTATGGCTTCTGACAAGATTGTATTTTCAAATACTACAGGACAACCGTTTTCAGGAGTCTTGCCAACGCTAGAAAAACAGATGACCCATCCAACGTATTTTGCACAAGCTTTACAGGCGATGATTGATCAAGGTGTTGATACATTGATTGAACTGGGCCCCAGTGATACTTTGAGCAAATTTGCGAAAAAAGTTGTTGGGAAAGAAATTAAGCGATATGCAGTCAATGACTTAGTCTCATTTCAACAAGTGCGAACATTGTTGTTAACGGAGGGGAAATAGGCATGGAAATTGAAGGAAAAACAGTTTTAATTACTGGATCAGTCCGAGGAATTGGGTTGGCAATTGCTAAAGCCTTTGATTTAGCAGGGGCAAAAGTTATCTTGCATGGTCGCCAAATACCATCGGCAGAAATTTTAGCCCAATTCTCAAAGGATATGCCATATATTACAGGTGACATTTCAAACGCTGAATTGATTCAAAATGAGATAAACAACCTCTATCAACAAGGCACACAAATAGATATTTTAATTAACAATGCTGGTATGACCAATGATAAACCGGCAACAATGCGTTCAGAAGATTTTGCTCAGGTCATTAATGTGAATTTAAATGGTACTTTTAATGTCACACAACCAGTCTTCAAACAAATGCGTAAAAAGAAACAAGGCGTCATTATTAATTTAAGTTCAATTATTGGGTTGATGGGCAATATTGGCCAAGCTAATTATGCGGCTTCAAAGGCTGGTATTATTGGCTTGACCAAGTCGTTGGCTCGTGAAGGGGCGACAAAAGGCATTCGAGTGAATGCGATTGCGCCAGGTATGATTGAATCTGATATGACAAACGCATTATCGGAGGCGCAACGTGAGACAATTTTGACAAATATTCCATTAAAACGCTATGGCCATGTGGATGAAATCGCACAAACAGTTCTTTTCTTAACTCGAAATGATTATATTACTGGACAAACAATAACTGTTGATGGTGGTTTGTATATTTAACAGATGAATCAGAAATATTGCAACTGAATAAGCCTATGAATAACGTATAATGAAATGGAGATAGATATGACACGAGTCGTAATTACAGGTATGGGTGCGATTACACCACTTGGCAATAATGTACAAGACTTTTTGGACGGCATCTATTCTAATCAAGTTGGGATTGCACCAATCACACACTTTGACGCCAGTGAAACGGGCATTACGGTCGCTGGTGAAGTGAAAGGGTATGATCCAGCTGAGCGTGTGGGGAAACGTGAAGCTCGGAAAATGGATATTTTTGCGCAATATGGTGTTCATGCGGCAGGTGAAGCGCTTGAACAAGCAGGATTAAAAGATGGGTTTAAAAATCCAGCAAGAGTTGGTGTGGTCTTAGGTAATGGTATCGGTGGTTTAACAACAATTCAAGATAATGTCATTAAAATGAATCAAAAAGGGCCACAGCGTGTTAGCCCACTATTCGTGCCCAATGGCATTCCAAATATGGCCTCAGGTAATGTGTCACTTCGATATGGCGCACAGGGAGTCAATTATACAATTTCAACAGCGTGTGCATCTGCAACAAATGCCATCGGTGAATCATATTTAAGAATTAAACATGGTTTAAATGATATGATGATTACAGGTGGGACTGAAGGTACCATTAATGAAATTGGGATTGCTGGATTCGCGGCATTAACAGCTTTATCAACGGCAACAGATCCATTACAAGCATCGACACCGTTTGATGTTAATCGGCATGGCTTTGTAATGGGTGAAGGGGCTGGTGTTCTAATCTTAGAATCTTTGGCGCATGCAACAGCACGCGGTGCAAAGATTATTGCTGAGGTCGTTGGATATGGTGCGAATTCTGACGCGTATCATCTAACGAGTCCAACACCAGACGGTTCTGGTCCAGCGGGTGCGATGCAATTAGCGATTGATGATGCGCAATTAGAACCAGCAGATATTGATTACGTAAATGCGCATGGAACGGCAACCGGCGCAAACGATGCAGCCGAAGCAAAGGCTTTAGCATTGACCTTTGGACCGCGGGGCGTATTGACGTCTTCGACAAAAGGTATGACTGGTCATCTTTTGGGCGCAGCGGGTGCGATTGAAGCCATTGCTGCAATTGGCGCCTTTGAGAAGCATTATTTGCCTGAAAATGTTGGCTTAACAAACCAAGATCCGGATACTATGGACGCATTATTAGTTGATGCTGAAAATAAGCAAGTCGATCCAAAATATGTTTTGAGTGCGAATTATGGATTTGGTGGGCATAACGCCGCGATAATCTTTAAAAAATGGGAGAATTAAAATGAGCTTGGATTTTTCAGAGATTCGTCAATTAATGGCGGAATTGGAACAATCATCATTGCGAGAGTTGCGTATCGATGATGGTGATTTTCACCTTCATTTGAGTAAAAATGAACAATTAGCGGCAATGTCCACTGGGTTAACTAGTGAACCAACAGTAGACCCTGTATCTGATGAAGTGAAAGTCAATCCAATGGACAAACCTGCAAAACCAACAAGCGCCATTAAGGCACCACTAGTTGGGACGGTTTACTTAAAAGCTAAGCCCGATGCCGCAGCATTTAAACAAGTTGGGGATCACGTGGCAGTTGGTGAGCAAGTTGCCATTATTGAGGCGATGAAGTTAATGACGCCAGTTAAGTCTGAAGTGTCGGGCGTGATTACTGAAATTTTAGTCGAAGAAGAAGAAGTGGTAGATTTTGACAAGCCATTGTTTTTGGTCACAGAAGAAGGGTAGGTCGTGGTGAGATGACAATTTTAAACACAACTGATATAATGGCAATTTTGCCGCATCGTTATCCAATGCTCTTATTGGACACGGTCGAAGAACTTGAACCGGGCGTGAAATGTGTTGCAAAGAAGAATATTTCGATTAATGAAGAAGTGTTTTTAGGTCATTTTCCAAATAACCCCACATTTCCTGGTGCTTTAACCGTGGAGGCGCTGGCGCAAACTGGTGCAGTTGCGTTATTGTCAATGCCTGAATTTAAAGGGAAAACTGCTTATTTTGGGGGAATTAAGAAAGCGCGTTATCGGCAAATGGTTCGACCAGGTGATCAGCTGCGATTAGAAGTGACCCTGGACCGTATGCGTGGGCCAATTGGTCAAGGGAAGGGCGTTGCATATGTTGGCGATAAGAAGGTAACGACTGCTGACTTGACGTTTATTATTGGTGATTAAATTGTTCAAAAAAGTATTAGTTGCAAATCGTGGTGAAATAGCAGTTCGGATTATTCGAACGCTGAAAGAAATGGGCATTCAGTCAGTTGCAGTTTATTCAACTGCCGATAAAGATAGTTTGCATGTCAAGTTAGCAGATGAAAAAATTGCGATTGGTGGACCACGTGCAAAAGATAGTTATTTAAATATGAAAAATATCTTGAGTGCGGCACTGTTAACTGGTGCTGAGGCTATTCATCCCGGCTATGGTTTTTTAGCTGAAAACGAATTGTTTGTTGAGATGGTTGAAGCTGTTGGATTGAAGTGGGTTGGTCCAAGTCCACAAGTGATTGAGTTGATGGGAAATAAGGCAAATGCACGTGAATCCATGCGTCAAGCTGGTGTACCAGTGATTCCAGGATCCGATGGTTTTATTAAAAGTCGGGATGATGCACGAGCTGTTGCAGCACGAATCGGTTATCCTTTACTAATTAAAGCTGCTGCAGGTGGCGGTGGTAAAGGTATGCGTTTTGTCTACAATGAAAAGGAATTATTTGATAAATTTTCTGATGCTCAAAATGAGGCAAAAGCATCTTTTGGGGATGATCACATGTACATTGAAAAAGTGATGACTAATGTGAGACATATTGAGATGCAAATTATGCGTGACCAGTTTGGACAAACAGTGTATTTTCCAGAGCGTAATTGTTCACTGCAAAGGAATAATCAAAAAGTACTTGAAGAATCACCAGCAATTGGCGTGACAGAAGATATGCGACGTCAACTGGGCGAGATCGCCACTAAAGCGGCGAATGCAATTAATTATGAAAACACCGGTACATTCGAGTTTTTACAAGATTCTGACGGCCATTTTTATTTCATGGAGATGAATACACGGATTCAAGTTGAACATCCAGTAACAGAAATGGTTACTGGTTTGGATTTAATTAGAATGCAGATTGAAGTAGCTGCAGGAGAACATTTACCATTAACACAGGCGGATGTTCAATTAAATGGCTACGCGATGGAAGTCCGGTTAACGGCCGAAATTCCAGAGCGTAATTTTGCACCTTCAGCAGGTGAAATAAACTTCTTGTTCTTACCAACTGGTGGACCAGGTATTCGAATTGATACAGCGCTATATAGTGGTGATAGAGTGCAACCATTTTATGATTCAATGATTGCAAAACTTTTAGTGCATAGTGCGACACGTCAGCAGGTGATTGTTAAAATGCAACGTGTTTTAGATGAATTGGTCGTTTATGGTGTGCAAACTAGTGCGGATTTTCAGGCCGCGCTTTTGCGTGATCCACAAGTAGGACGTGGTGATTTTGATACGCGCTACTTAGAGGAAAGTTTCTTGCCTCGTTGGCAAAAAACGCAACCATTGACGGAATTAGGGGGCGGAGATGGATTTATTCAATAATCAAAGTAATGATCACCCAGCACCCAAGTTGAAACGGAATGCGCAATTAAATAATCAGATACCAGATGGTCTATTTTTAGCTTGCCCATATTGTGGGGCACAAATTTATTCAAAACAGTTAGGACGAGAACGTGTTTGTCCTAATTGTGCGTATGGATTTCGGCTCCAAGCGCATGAGCGCGTGGCATTGTTGACGGACGAATTCATTGAATTGGATGCCGATTTAGTTTTGCCACCAGACGATTTTCCAGGATATCAAGCTAAACTAGATCGGGCGCGACAACAAACTGATTTAAATGATTCGGTTCTAACTGGGCTCGCAAAACTTGGTCAAGAAAAAATTGCGCTTGGTATTATGGACTCATACTTTATTATGGGGTCATTAGGCGTGATAACTGGTGAGAAAATTGCGCGTTTATTTGAAACGGCAACTCAAAAAAGCCTACCAGTTGTTTTGTTTACAGCATCAGGTGGTGCACGGATGCAAGAAGGTATCCAGTCATTGATGCAGATGGCAAAAACGTCGGCTGTCATTGCCGCCCATCAAGAAGCAGGATTATTGTTTATCGTTGTCATTACCGATCCCACGACTGGCGGTGTCACCGCATCGTTTGCAAATGACGGCGATATTACTTTAGCTGAACCACATGCACTAATTGGATTTGCTGGTCGCCGGGTGATTGAACAAACCATTCATGAGAAATTGCCAAGTGATTTTCAGCGCGCTGAAACCGTCTTAGAAAATGGCTTTATTGATGCGGTCGTTGATCGACGTGAATTAAAGTCGATGTTGATGACATTGATTGGCTTCCATACGAAGGAGAAAATCTAATGGCTTTATTTAATCGAGAAAAGACAGCCGCACAGGTGGTCAAAAAATCACGAGAAGATACGTATCATGCAGAAGAATTAATTCAAGGCATTTTTGATGAGTTCGTCGAACTGCATGGCGATCGTTTGGCTGGCGACGATCCGGCTATTATTGGTGGTATTGGACGTTTACAGGGGCAAGCGGTAACTGTCATTGCAATTGATAAAGGGTTAGATATTAATGACAAAATTAATAAACGAAATGGTTCGCCTGAACCATGGGGTTATCGGAAAGCATTACGTCTGATGAAACAGGCGGAAAAATTTCACCGGCCAATTATTACGCTAATTAATACACCAGGGGCATTCCCAGGTAAAACGGCTGAGGATCAGGGTCAAGGCGCTGCTATTGCGCAAAGCATTTTAGCTAGTATGTCATTATCCGTTCCAATGATTGCCATTATTTATGGAGAAGGTGGATCTGGCGGTGCCTTGGCACTTGCGACAACGGATCGATTATGGATGTTTGAAAATGCGACTTATTCGATCCTATCACCTGAAGGTTTTGCGGCGATTCTTTGGAAAGACGCGAAACGTGCTGATGAAGCCGCAGAAATGATGGGCTTAACGGCAAATACATTACTTGCAAAGCAAGTTGTTGATGCCATAATTCCTGAGAATCGAAATAAATTGAAACTTTATAAAGGCCTTCAAGAAAAGTTAGGCCATGAAATTAATGCATTAATGCAATTGGACACGGAGACACTAATTGCACAACGACGAGCTCGTTTTCGTGCGTTTTGATGACAAGACGGTCTAAATATAATAAAAGTCTAAGTTAATCGGTTAGCCAGTCGAGATAATGCAAGCCATTATTCTGAGCGGTAGTTGATTAGCTTAGACTTTTTTTGTTGGTATGATCAACGAGTCGATTGTAGGAATTTCCAATGAAATAGATTAGTTTGTGCACTTAAGCATCATTTAAAGGTTAATGATTTTTTCTTAATTGGGCACATCCAGTAATGTTCATTGGCAATGAGATTAATCTGTTCTGTATAAATGTTTTCAGGTGACGTTACAGTTGTGATATTAGTAATGTGTTCAAATTGATGTTGATCGGCAGGCAAAATTTGTGAAACATAGCGAGCATCGTCATCGATGACAATTGCTTCACCATGTTGTTCTTGTTCGAAAAGTAACATTCTTAAATTTGATTGTATTTGTGTCGTATCAGATGCGCTTGTCGTTGAGGTTGTTAAGCGGCGTAAGATGTTTTGATAAATTCGTTCGATATCGGCTTGGGTCCCACGTAGTTCGTATTCTCCAATCATTGGGACGTTAAAATGGGTTGCATATCGACGTGCGGTTAGTAGATATTGGGCATTAAAATTTTTATTACCAGAGCCGATAAGACCTAATAATTGATGATTAGTGTCATTTAATGACAGATATTCCATTAATCCATTAGTCATGATTTCTTTGACGCCACTGTGAATACCATTACCACCATCAAGATAAGTCGGCACAAAGGCAAAAAAAGGTGTCGTGAGCTCGATGTCATCGCTGACATCAGAAATCTCAATTGGCGTAAAAATGTAAGTTGATTGAGCGTTTGCATAGGTAGTCAAGCGGTTAACAAAATTTTTAGTATTACCCGCGATTGAAGTGTAAAGAAGTTGAATATTCATGTCAGAGACCTTTCTAACTGGTTATTTAGCTATAAAGATACACTTTTAATGAAAATTAAACAAGCCTGTTTTTACATAATGTAACAGAGCGTTAGATTTACTTAATATTTAAATAAAACGTTTAAGCGCTTATTTAAAGGCGTTTTGAGCGATATGTAATCAAATAGAAACATAATCGTCAGGATTTAAATGTTGCTTTCTGTTATATTCATAGTTATACTGAATGACATAGAAAACATGATAGATTGAAAATAAGAACTTATAGTAAGGAAGAGGATGAAAACTATGGCAATTACCGTTTATACAAAGAATAACTGTGTACAATGCATGATGACTAAGAAAACATTAATGCAATATGGTGTAACGTTCGATGTCAAAAATGTTGACGAGGAGCCAGAGGCACTTGCTTTCCTAAAAGCGGAAGGCTTTCAAGCGGTTCCTGTTGTATTCTCAAATAATAGTGAACCAATTAAGGGCTTCCGGCCTGACCTGCTAAAAAATTTAAAAGAAGCAATGTAATTAGTGTTTATTGCTAGAGAAGTAATGACCACTGGTGACGAATGACGGTCGTCAGGGCATTAACTTCTCTTTTATTATCAAAAAATTAAATGATTTAAAAAATGGGAGGCGGTGCATTTATGGCACTAGGTACACTTGATCAAAATACTGTGACATATTTTGACTTAAATAATGAGCTCAATATTCCAAAAAATGGCACAATTCAGTTAGATAAGGATAAAGAAGCGTTAGCCGCATTTATCCGTGAAAATATTGAACCAAATACGTTGCAATTTGATTCTTTGAAGGCGCGTTTTGATTATTTAATTGAAAATGATTTTGTTGATATCGCAATGGTTGAGCAATATGAATTTTCATTTATTGAACAGCTCTATCAATACCTCCGACAAGAAAACTTTCAATTTAAATCATTTATGGCGGCCTATAAGTTTTATGCGCAATATGCGATTAAAACGAACGATAAGCAGTTTTATGTTGAAAATTATATTGATCGTGTGGCGATGAATGCATTATTTTATGCGAATGGTGATGAGCGTTTGGCTTTGAATCTGGCTGATGAAATGATTCACCAAAGGTATCAACCAGCAACACCTTCATTTTTAAACGCAGGACGCTCACGACGTGGTGAGTTGGTATCATGTTTTGTGTTACAAACAACTGATGATATGAATGCAATTGGTCGGACAATCAATTCAGCATTGCAACTCTCTAAAATTGGTGGCGGTGTGGGAATTAACCTGTCGAACTTACGAGAAGCTGGTGCGACAATCAAAGGCATTGCAAATGCTGCATCTGGGGTAGTCCCAGTCATGAAATTATTGGAAGATTCATTTACGTATTCCAATCAAATGGGGCAACGGCAGGGCGCAGGTGTTGTTTATTTGTCAGTATTCCATCCAGATATTATGTCATTTTTGGCAACCAAAAAAGAGAACGCAGATGAAAAAATTCGGGTTAAAACTCTATCACTTGGATTAACTGTCCCGGATAAATTTTATCAATTAATTCGCGAAAATGCGGATATGTTTTTATTCTCACCATATGACGTTGAACGTGAATATGGGACAGCCTTTAACTATGTTGATATAACTGCAGAATATGACAACATGGTAGCCAATCCAAAAATTAAAAAATACAAAATTCGTGCACGTGATTTAGAGAATGAGATTTCAAAAATGCAACAAGAATCTGGTTATCCTTATGTGATTAACCTTGATATTGTTAATCGGGCCAATCCGATTGCTGGAAAAGTCGTCTCATCCAACTTGTGTTCAGAAATTTTGCAAGTCCAGACGCCTAGCCAAATTGATAATCAGCAAAACTATACGCAATTAGGTTCAGACATTTCATGTAACCTGGGATCAACTAATATTGTTAATATGATGGCAACCACAGATTTTGCGACTTCAGTCGAAACAATGGTTCGAGCCTTATCGTTTGTTTCTGATCAATCACAATTAGATATGGTACCGTCAGTTCAGCATGGTAACCAAGAATTGCATGCCATTGGCTTAGGTGCGATGGGCTTGGCGGCTTACTTTGCTAAGAATCAAATGCACTATGGGGATGAAGAAGCGTTAGACTTTACGAATGTTTACTTTATGATGTTAAATTACTATACGTTGGTTGCGTCAAATAAAATTGCTAAAGAACGGCATGAAACTTTTGCCAATTTTGAACAATCTGACTATGCAAATGGCCAATATTTTGACAAGTATTTGCACCAAGATTTTGGACCACGCACACAAAAGGTTGCTGATGCTTTTGCTAGTCATCATGTGCCAACACCAGCAGATTGGGCGCAATTGATGGCAGGTATTAAGCAATACGGACTTTACAATGCTTATCGATTGGCTATTGCGCCAACGGGGTCAATCTCATATGTGAATGATTCAACGGCGTCATTGCACCCAATCATTAATAAGATTGAGGAGCGACAAGAAAAGAAAATTGGTAAAATTTACTATCCAGCACCTTATTTAAGCAATGAAACGTTGCCGTATTACCAATCTGCATATGATTTAGATATGCGTCGTGTGATTGATGTGTACGCAATTGCACAACAACATATTGATCAGGGGATGGCCTTGACGTTGTTTATGCGGTCGACATTACCAAGTGGCTTGTATGAATGGAAGGATGGTCACACCGATAAAATGACCACGCGTGATCTGAATATTCTTCGTATGTATGCGTTCCATAAACAAATCAAATCAGTGTATTATGTTCGGACGTATACTGATGATGCTGGTGAGATGGGTGTTAACGAATGCGAATCGTGTTCGATTTAAACGATTGTCATATGTGGATATGAAAGAAGGGTAATTATGACGGAAAATTACATTGCCATTAACTGGAATGAAATTGAAGATCAAGTTGACAAGGCGACTTGGGAGAAATTGACTGAACAATTTTGGTTGGATACACGAATCCCATTGTCGAATGATTTAGATGATTGGCGGCAGATGTCTTCAGATGAACATTATTTAGTTGGGCATGTTTTCGGTGGTCTTACATTGTTGGACACACTACAATCACAAGACGGGATGTCGTCACTTAAAGAGCAAACACGCACACAACATGAAGAAGCTGTTTTAAATAATATTGAATTTATGGAATCGGTGCATGCCAAATCATACTCATCAATTTTTGAGACCTTAAATACGCCAGATGAAATTGACGAAATTTTTAATTGGACGAATCAAAATGAGGCACTTCAATTTAAGGCACAACGGATTAATCAGGTGTATCAAAAAGGTACAGCGTTACAAAAAAAAATAGCGTCAGTGTTCCTTGAAACATTTTTGTTTTATTCAGGCTTCTACACGCCATTATATTATCTTGGTCACAACAAATTGAATAACGTTGCTGAAATTATTAAATTGATTTTGCGTGATGAGTCAGTGCACGGCACATATATTGGGTATAAATTTCAGCTTGGATTTAATGAGTTATCCGATGCGGAACAAGATAAATTAAAGATGTGGATGTATGACCTACTAATGGAACTATATGCCAATGAAGAGGTTTACACCCATGCACTTTATGATCAAATGGGTTGGTCTGAGTCAGTATTAACGTTCATTCGATACAATGCAAATAAAGCGTTGATGAATTTGGGACAAGATCCATTGTTTCCAGATGGGGCAGATGACGTTAACCCGATCGTTATGAATGGTATCTCAACGACAACATCAAATCATGATTTTTTTTCACAAGTTGGAAATGGCTATCGATTAGGTCAAGTCGAAGTGATGGAAGATGAAGATTATAATTATGGGTTAAATGATTAAAGTAAAAAAGGCTTGCAGCATTGCTGTAAGCCTTTTTGTTATAGACAAATTCGTCAATGATTAACTTAAAATTGAAACTGACCAATGGCCTAATCAATGATCTGTAAATCTTTAGTATGGTGAGTGAAAGATTCAGCGCCATGTTCGGTTAAGACAATTGAATCTTCAATTCGAACGCCCATGTCGCCAGGAATGTAGATACCGGGTTCAATGGAGAAGGCCATCCCTGGCTCCAAAATGAAATCATTACCAGCCATAATTTGAGGGAATTCATGGACGGATGAGCCTAATCCGTGACCCAAGCGGTGCACGAAATACTCCCCAAATCCAGCCTTGGTAATGATTGTCCGTGCGATATCATCAAGCTCACCAGCTGTCATCCCCGGCATGACCATTGATTGGGCTGCCAATTGGGCTTCGAGGACAGTTTGATAAACTAAACGTTGATGGTCCGAGACGGCGCCATAGGCAACGGTTCGTGTCGCATCAGACACATAACCCTCATAAATCGTCCCAAGATCAAATAGGGCCATATCGCCGCGCTTAAGTTGAGTTTTCCCGGTTGCACCGTGGGGTTCGGCGGCATGTGCGCCAAATTGAACCAACGTTTCAAAAGACATACCAGGGATACCACGCTTTTTTGTTTCAAATTCTAAAGCTGCCGCAACGGCTAGCTCTGAAACACCATCGGCTAAGGCTGCAAACCCATATTCGAATGCACGGTCAGCATCGCGACCAGCACCGTGCATTTTTTCGATTTCTTGTGCGTCTTTGTGAAGGCGCATCGTTTGAATCTTAGGGGTGATATCTGCTGTGAATATGACTTGTGGTAAAGCTGTTTGAATTTTTTTGGCACGCTCTACGGTTAATTGACTTTCTTCAATCGCCCAGCGTTTAATTGAAGGGGTAACTGCCGTAATATGACCAGCAAGGCGTTCCCAACCATTTTCATGATCTTGATAACCAAAAACAGGTGCAGTCCATCCAGTACTTTTAACTGCTTGTACCTCGAGGGCTGGTGCAAAAATTAGTGGGTCGTTTTGAGCGAAAACAACCAATGCCAAGATTCGTTCGATTGGGTCAGATTCAAAACCAGTTAGATATGAAATTGTATGGTAATCAGATAAGAATGCAACATCTAATTCGTTTTCATTTAACCATTGTTGGATGGCTTGAATTTTATTATTCATGAAAGTTCTCCTTTATGTGAATTTACTCTAGTGTACGCTTTTTTTAGTTTTATTTCACGCTCATGAATTGCGCTTGAAAATGAAAATATGATGAATGATATTTGTGAAAATACAAATGAAAGCGAATGTAATCAAGGTTGTAACCGGTTGCAATTGATTTCATAAATCGGTATACTTAACAATTAATACGGTAAAAATGATAAGGAGGTAGCAAATGATGGAAAAACAAGCCATTACAATTTATGATGTTGCCCGTGAAGCTAAGGTGTCAATGGCTACCGTGTCACGAGTTGTGAACGGTAATACAAATGTGCGTGGGGAAACAAAAAAGAAAGTTGAAGAGGTTATTGAACGACTAGGTTATCGGCCTAATGCGGTTGCACGTGGATTAGCGTCTCGCAAGACAACCACCATTGGCGTGATTATTCCAGATGTAACAGATGTCTATTTTTCCGAATTAGCTCGAGGAATTGATGACGTTGCGCAAATGTATAAATACCAAATTATTTTGGCAAATTCTGATGAATCGAATGCTAAAACAGAATTAGTTTTTGAATCATTACTTGGTAAGCAAGTGGATGGTATCTTATTTATGGGCGATATGCTGGATGATAATCTACGAGCAAAATTTGCCGCTTCAAATGTGCCAGTTGTCTTAGCTGGGTCAGTTGATGTCACCGGAAATGCGGCATCAGTTAATATTGATTACATTTCTGCGGTGGCAGAAGTCACGACACGTTTGATAAAGGCTGGGCATCAAAAGATTGCATTTGTGTCTGGGCCAATTGATCATTCTATCAATAAAGATTTTAAGCTAAAAGGATATCAACAAGCACTTGAGGTCGCTGCGGTGCCATTCGATGAGTCACTTGTGATTACAGCGGATTATGATTATCAAAGCGGTTATCAACTGGGCAAGATGGTCCAAAGCGTCCATGCGACTGCAGCAGTGGTAGTTGATGACGAAATGGCAGCTGGTCTTTTGAATGCATTAACGGATGATGGTGTCCATGTGCCTGATGATTTTGAAATCATTACGACGAATAATTCTCATTTGACGGTGATTACACGCCCGCAGTTGAGTTCAATTACACAGCCCATTTATGATTTAGGTGCAGTTGCGATGCGAATGCTTACTAAATTAATGAATGATGAAAAGTTGTCGATGAATACGATGATTTTACCGCACGGTTATGTTAAGCGTGAAACGACGAAATAATGATAGAAACGACTAAAATGTTTTGGTCGTTTTTTATTTTGAAAATAGATTTGACTTTGAAATCAGATGAGTTTAGTGGTGTACTAAAATGTTGTTCGTCTTGCAAACTGTTAGAAATGAAAAATTTATTCTATCGAATTAGGCGTATTTTTGGCGCAAAGCGTGGTCAATACCATCGCTACTTGTTTATCGTTTAGATTTTGTATATAATAAACTAGGTATTTCCATGGAGATATGGCAGAGTGGTAATGCAGCGGACTCGAAATCCGCCGAACCGGTGTCGAGCCGGCGCACGGGTTCAAATCCCGTTGTCTCCTTAAAATAATGGTTGGTATTTGGTACTTTTTTATTTTTGCTTCAATAGATATGTTGAGGCTTTTTTTATTCATTCGGACGTTTATGTACTCTGTAGCGATGGACACACTATCGATTGTGGTTGGTCAGGCGTAGGGCAAGGCTTGCCATTTTACAAAATTTAGTAAAATATGTTATAATTAAAATTGTAAATAAAGCTCTTAACTGAGTGGCCTGGAACTTTCTTCCGAGGCCGCTTATTTTTTTGAGAAAACATGTCGATGTGCATGATAATCAAAGGAGGGATACAAGTGACAGAAATCGTTGAAACGGTCCGGTTGGCAATTGCTCCCAGCTTGGCAACACAAGGCTATCAGCTTTGGGATGTTGAGTATGAGAAACTCGGGTCAGACATGATTTTGCGAGTGTTGGTTGATCGTCAACAAGGACAAATCAATATGGATGAGTTAGTGGATTTGACGGAAGTCATTGGTGATTTGATCGATGAGATTACACCTGATCCATTCCCAGCAGCGTATATGCTGGACGTCTCATCACCGGGTGCAGAACGGGATTTGAAGCAACAATCAGATTTTGAATGGGCACAAAATCATCAGATACAAGTTATCTTGGCTGCGACTAATGAACAACCTGAAATGGAATTGGTAGGTGAGCTATCGAGTGTCTCAGAAAATGGCGTGACACTCTTGATACCTGAAAAAACAAAACGTGTCCCTCATCAAATTGATTGGCAACAAATCAAGCATGCACAAATGGCCTTGAATCAAGACCGCCTATTAACAACCAATGAAGATTTTGAGTGGGCAGTCAATAAATTGGTTCAAGTGACGACCTATCAAAAAATTGATGGTAAAAAGGAGTTCATTGGCGAACTTGTAGCAGCGACACCAAGCCATTTGATGGTTGATGTTGAAGGAAATCCGTTTGAGATACCACGACAGAGCATCGCAAAAGCGCGACACACAACTACTTACTAATGGAGAAAAAAAGATGAGTAAAGAAATTGTAGCAGCTTTGGACGCGCTTGAAACAGAGCGAGGAATTAAAGCAGACGTTTTAATTGAAGCGATTGAAACAGCGTTGGAAAAAGCATATGAAGAGAATTACCATGATGCAACCAATGTTGAAGTTAATTTTGATCGAAAAAAAGGAAACATTAAAGTCTTTCAAGTGAAAACGGTTGTTGCCGATGATGATGTGTTAGATCACAACGTCCAGTTATCACTAGAAGATGCGCACCAAATTCATAAAGATTATGAAATTGGTGATGAAATTAAGTTTGAAGTCACACCTAGTGACTTTGGACGTTTGGCAGCTGGAAAAGCCAAGCAAATTATTATCCAAAAAGTACGCGAAGCTGAGCGACTCAAGGTTTATGACGAATTCAAAGATGATTTGGATGAATTATTAACTGGTGAGGTTGCCTATCAAGATGCACGCTATTTATATGTGACATTACCAGGTGGAAAAGAAGCAGCAATGCGGACGCAGGATCAGATGCCAAATGAGAATTATCGTAACGGTGATTTGATAAAAGTTTTGCTGACTGAAGTCGAACAAGAGAGCAAACGTGGTCCTCAGATTTTTGTTTCACGGACGGCACCTAGTTTGGTTAAACGTCTGTTTGAAGCTGAAGTACCAGAAGTTCAAGATGGTACAGTTGAAATTAAGTCAATTGCACGTGAAGCGGGTGATCGTTCAAAGGTCGCAGTTGTTTCTTATAACGATAACTTAGATGCTGTTGGCACATTAATTGGACAACGTGGGGCACGTGTGCAAACCGTGATTTCTGAATTGTCAGGTGAAAACTTAGATATCATCCAATGGTCTGAAGATCCAACCGAGTTTATTGTCAACGCCTTGCGGACAACTGATAAAGCAGAAGTATTGGAAGTGATTTTTGATCCAAGTAATGACCGTGGTGTTACGGTGTTAGTCCCAGATGATCAACTATCATTATTTATTGGAAAGCGTGGACAGAATGCGCGTTTGGCTGCTAAGTTGACTAATTTCTCGATTGACATTAAACCAGAATCACAGCGTGAGGCGGTTTACACTGATATGGAAGAACGCGCTGTAAAAGCGACCCAATCTGATGTGGTAAGCACTGCTTCAGAAGATGATGTGTCATTTGAGGATGTAACTCTCGATTAGATTACGGAGGTTTAGCATGAAAGAACGCAAGATTCCGATGCGCAAAGACATAGTAACTGGTGAGATGGTGCCTAAAAATGATTTGATTCGAGTAGTGAAAACGCCGGATGGTCAAATTGAATTAGATCCAACTAGCCGGGCAAATGGTCGTGGCGCCTATATAAGCATTGATGTTGAGATCGCAAAGCTGGCCAAAAAGAAGCGTGTGTTTGATCGCACGTTTGAAACAAAATTAACGGATGACTTCTATGATGACTTAATTGCATATGTTGATCATCAACAAGGTCGACGGGAATTATTTGGACATGCAAAATAAGCAAAAACTATTAGGCTTATTAGGCCTAGCTAGACGTGCTGGTAAATTGGTTACTGGTGAAGATATGGTACTGGCTGCGATTCGTAAGGGCAAAGTTAATCTTGTATTCTTTGCACAAGACGGTGGTCAAAGTACGAAAAAGAAATTTACAGATAAAACTAATAGCTATGACGTGGCATTCACAACTGCATTAACCCGTCAAGAAATAGCTGATGCAACAGGCATGGCCCGCTCACTAATTGCGGTTGCCGATCGTGGCTTTGCACGGAAAATGCAGGAGTATTTGAAACAAGAGGAGGATATTCAATGACCAAGCGAATTTTTGAATTAGCAAAAGAATTGAACGTGCCATCAAAGGAATTAGTCGCAAAAGCGCAAAAAGCTGGGTTAGACGTCAAATCACACATGTCGACAATCGATGATGCACAAGAAAAATTATTGCGACAAGGTGGGAAATCATCAGCACCAAAAGCCGCGGACAAAAAAGTAACCCAGGATACCCCTAATAAAACAGCAGCAGTAAAGCATACAAAAGCCCAACCTGCTGTTAAAAAAGATACGAAAGCAAACACAAATAAGCAGACTTCAACAGAACACAAGACTAACGAGACAGCTAAGCCCAAGCAACCGGTCGTAAAAAAAGTTGTCGTTTCACAAAATAACCGATCAACGACAAATTCAAGTAATAACAACCGCAATAATAATCGCGGTGGCAACAATAATGGTGGTTGGAATGACCGCCGTGGGAATAATAATAATCGCCGTGGTAAGAAGAACAATCGGAATAATCGTCGGGATGAAAATCGGCCAGCACCAACGGTTCGAAAAGATCAACCATTACCAGATGTTTTGATGTATTCAATCGGAATGAATGTTCAAGATATTGCAAAATTGATTCATCGAGATGCAACTGAAATTATTAAGAAGTTGTTTATGCTGGGTGTGATGGTCAATCAAAATCAATCCTTGGACGCTGATACAATTGAAATTTTAGCGGCAGATTACGGCATTGAAGCACAACAAAAAGTTGAAGTTGATATTGCTGATATTGATAAATTCTTTGAAGAAGAGCAAGACAATACTGAAAACAATGTTAGTCGGGCACCTGTTGTGACTATCATGGGCCACGTCGATCATGGAAAGACAACGTTACTTGATTACCTCCGGAATTCACATATTACTGAGGGTGAAGCTGGTGGTATTACGCAACATATTGGGGCTTATCAAGTTAAATTGCATGATCGAGTGATTACTTTCTTGGATACGCCTGGTCACGCGGCCTTCACAGCAATGCGTGCGCGTGGGGCTGATATTACCGATATTACGATTTTGGTTGTTGCGGCTGATGACGGCGTGATGCCACAAACCATTGAGGCAATTAATCACGCCAAAGCTGCTGGCACACCAATTATTGTTGCAGTTAACAAAATTGACAAGCCAGGTGCAAATCCTGAAAATGTGATTAACCAGTTGATGCAACATGAGTTAATTCCAGAAGAATATGGTGGTGATACGATCTTTGTTAATATTTCGGCTAAATTTGGTCAAAATATCGACGAGTTACTAGAGATGGTCTTACTACAAGCCGATGTGTTAGAATTACAAGCCAATCCTGACCAACGTGCAGCCGGATCTGTGATTGAAGCGCGTTTGGATAAAGGACGTGGAACAGTTGCAACAGTGCTAGTACAACAGGGAACAATGCACGTAGGTGATCCAATTGTGGTCGGAAATACGTTTGGTAAAGTTCGAACTATGACCAATGATCGTGGCCGCCGTATTAAAGAGGCTGTTCCTTCGACACCAGTTGAAATAACAGGGTTGAATGATGTCCCTGGTGCTGGTGATCGATTCGTGGTCTTTGAAGATGAAAAGACAGCGCGCGCAGCCGGAGAAGAACGTGCAAAACGTGCCTTATTAATTGATCGTCAACGCAATAATGTTGTATCGGTTGCTGACTTGTTTAACAAGATGGCTGAAAACCAGATGAAGTCTGTTCCGGTCATTATCAAAGCGGACGTTCAAGGATCAGTTGAAGCATTAAATGGTGCTTTGAAGAAAATTGATGTTGAAGGTGTCAAGGTTGATATCATTCACACTGCTGTTGGTGCAATTAATGAATCTGACATCACGTTGGCCGAAGCATCAGGGGCCATTATTATTGGATTCAATGTTCGGCCAACGCCACAAGCAAGGCAACAAGCCGAATCTGATTCTGTTGATATTCGTTTGCACTCGGTAATTTATAATGCGATTGATGAGATTGAAGCGGCCATGAAGGGTCAGCTAGAGCCAGTGTATGAAGAACAAGTTATTGGAACAGCACAAATTCTTGAATTATTCCGTGTGTCAAAGATTGGAACAATTGCTGGTTCAATGATGATGAGCGGAAAGATTGTTCGCGATGCTAGTGTTCGCTTGATTCGTGAAGGCATTGTTGTCTTTGACGGAAAGATTGGTTCATTACGTCGTGGTAAAGATGACGTGAAAGAAGTTAAAAATGGTGTTGACTTTGGAATGACCATTGAAAACTTCAATGATGAAAAAGTCGGCGATGAAGTTGAAGTTTATCAAATGGTTGAAGTTAAGCCAAAATAATGCGTCACTTAATGAGATAAATTGTTATTTAATTTAGAAAGGAGATCTTATGGCACAACAAAATTTTCGCGTTGGTCGTTTAGAACAAGAAATTCAACGGTCAGTGAATGACATCCTCTTAAAACGAATTCGTGATCCACGAGTTGAAGGAGTGACGGTTACCGGCGTTGAAGTTACTGGTGATTTACAACAGGCAACTATTTTTTATAGTGTGTTGTCAGAATTAGCATCAGTGAATCAAAAAGCTGCTGACGGATTGGATGCAGCAAAGGGCTTGATACGAAAAGAAGTCGGTGCACGGCTTAATATTTATAAAACACCTGAATTATTCTTTAAAAAAGATGATTCTGTTTTATATGGCAATAAGATTGATGATTTGATTCGACAACTACATGCAGATGATAAACCAATGCATGAACAGGAAAATCAAAATTAAAGACCTGAATAAGGTTTAATAGAGTATAGTTTTGCAAAGAAAGTAAGCATGCTATACTTTTTTTATATGTTTAAAAAATTAATTTCGCATTTTAAACGCAAGATTAGAAATGAGATGGAGTGGTTTATGGCAGCAACTAGAAAAACAGCAGCGCGCAAACCAAGTAAAAAAAGAACGGTAAGCAAAAGTAAGCAAAAGCAAGCTGAGCAAAAACGCCTGGTACTGCACACAAGTGGCATTATTGGGCTATTGATTGTTATTACGGCAATTGGTCAATTTGGCTTAGTTGGAAAGTTTTTGGCTAACTTATCACGTTATTTTGTTGGTGGCACTTATCAGCTAGGATTAATTTTAATCTCGTATTTTTTGGTCGGTTTGGCGGTCTATGGCCAATTTCCTAAACCAAAATTGCGCCATATCATTGGGACGAGTTTATTTTATTTAGGGGTAATCCTTGTAAGTGCAATTATTTTGTTCAATCAATTAGATTTACATCATGATTACATTCAAACGATCACAAAGTTTATTAATCAAGATTTGAATAATCATTTGGTTAAAACACCAGTTGGTGGCGGTGTTATTGGTGCAAGTATTTTATCAGTGACATATTTGGCGACCGCTAATCTTGGTTCATGGTTGCTAGCAATTGTTCTTTTGTTTGCAGGTATTGTTGTGACCTTTGACTTGCCAATTCGGGCACTATTCGTTAGTTTGTTTGGCGCTACCGAGTACGCTGCTAACGTCGTGCAGGATAAGACACGTGAAGCAGTAACGACAGGTGCACAGAAAGTAACAGAAATTAATCAAAATTATAAGGTACGCCAAAATCAAATTACGAGTGAATTATTTGAGAAAGATTTTGCTGTCAATCAGCCAAAGTCTGATGCTGAATTGACAACTTCACTATCTGCATCAGAGCCGGAGTCGCCAGCATTTGTGATGCCTGAAATTGTGGCGCCAGAAGTGACGAACGAAGAGTTGATGACAACTGTTGCTCCAGGTTATGAAGGGGAACAACGACATGTCGATTTGGAAACCGGCGAAATTTTGTCTTCGGTTCAAACCGTCGTGGCACCGCCAGATGATGAAAACGTTAGCCATGTTGATTTGATACGTAATCAAGAGCAGTATCTAGAAACACAACATTTGGAGACACAACATCAACCAGTCACCTCAACACCAGAGTTAGGGGTGGACATTAATGGCTTTGGTCGTCAAATTGATGATGCACAATACGTTATGCCATCAGTTAGCTTGTTGACAAAGACTGGGTCGACAGATCAGACAAAGGAAAAGAATCAGCTGGCAGAGAAGTCACGTATATTGCAACAAACATTAGAAAGTTTCAATATTAAAGCCACTGTCGAAAAGGTTGTGTTGGGGCCAACCATTACGCAGTATGAAATTAAGCCAGCTGTTGGGGTTAAGGTATCGAAAATTACTAATTTGTCAGATGATTTGGCAATGGCTTTGGCAGCAAAAAGTCTTAGAATTGAGGCGCCGATTCCAGGTAAATCATTGGTTGGGATTGAGGTGGCAAATGAGCAGCAAGCAATGGTTGGTTTCCGTAATATGTTTGAACAATCAGGAACCGATCATGAACACGTTTTGAAAGTACCGATTGGTAAGAGTGTGACCGGTGAAATTGTAAAAATGGACTTAACAAAAATGCCACATCTTTTGATTGCTGGCTCAACCGGATCGGGAAAATCAGTTGCGATTAATGCCATTTTGGCATCAATCCTCTTACAAGCCAAACCATCTGAAGTGCGACTTATGCTTGTTGATCCTAAGAAAGTTGAACTAAGTGTTTATAATGATATACCGCACTTGATTACGCCTGTAGTGTCAGAACCACGGAAAGCCGCTGCAGCTCTGAAGAAGGTCGTTGCTGAAATGGAAAAACGCTTTGCTCGGTTGGCTGAATATGGTGTGCGAAACATTGACGGTTATAATAAAATGGTCGAAACGCACAATGCAACTAACAGTGATCAGTTGATGAAGATGCCTTACTTAGTCGCGGTTGTCGATGAATTGGCCGACCTGATGATGACTGTGGCTAGTGAAGTTGAGCCAGCAATTGTCCGGATTGCACAGCTAGGACGTGCCGCAGGAATTCATCTAATTGTGGCGACACAAAGGCCATCGGTTGACGTTATTACCGGCTTGATCAAAGCCAATGTACCTTCTCGGATTGCCTTTGCAGTTGGATCAGGTGTTGATTCTCGAACGATTTTGGATACAAATGGGGCCGAAAAGCTACTTGGGCGTGGCGATATGTTGTATAAGCCTATTGGTGCTAATGGCGGTGTACGTGTGCAGGGTGCATTTTTGTCGGATGAAGATGTTGAAAAGTTAACGGATTTTGTCAAAAATCAAGGTGGTGCACAGTACGACGAGAGTATGGCTGTTACGGACGATGACTTGAATGCAATGACTGGGAATGGCGACGAATCAACGGATAGTGCGAACGCACTGGATGAAAAGTGGGATGAAGCGTTAGACTTTGCGTACGCTGAGGGTGAGGTGTCGGCTTCAATGATGCAACGTCACTTTAGAATCGGCTATAATCGTGCGGCGCGACTTGTCGATGATATGGAAGATCAAGGCGTAGTTGGAACAGCCGAAAGTGGTGGTAAAAGACGACCAGTATTGATGAGCAAATCTCAATGGTATGCGCGTCAAGCGGCCATTAAAAATGTTGACCAACAATATTAACAAAAAAGCAGGGTGGTTCTAAACATCGTTTAGAACCACCCTGCTTTTTTTAATGATTAATCGAATTTATGAAATTAAATTGTGATAAAGAAATGCATATAAAGTAGTGCAGCAGCAATTCCACCTAGGGTTGGTCCGATAACTGGTACCCATGAATATTCCCAATGTGAAGAACCTTTGAAGTGCATTGGCAAAATGGCATGCATTACACGAGGTCCCAAGTCACGTACTGGATTTAAAGCCGGACCTGTTGCGCCACCTAATGACATTACGAGGCCTGCGACAAGAACACCTAACATAATCCCTTTTACCACAAGGTTATCAATTGTAGAGGCAACAGAAAGGAAGCCAAAGATTAAGATGAAGGTACCAACAAATTCATTGACGAGCCCATTGAAACGCGACTCAGCCGCATCAGTTGTGGCAAATGGTGTGAAAATAATTTCTGGGTCTGTATTCACATCGAAGTATGGCTTATATGATAGCCATACAACGAATTGACCAAACATTGCGCCTAACATTTCAACTGAGATATAGGGCATTACTTCTGACCAAGGCATCTTACCAATAACGGCTAGTGCGAAAACGGCTGCCGGATTAGCATGAGATGAGATAGTGCCAAAAAACATTGTGGACATGGCAACGGCAATTCCAAAGCCCATGGCAATATTCAACCATCCAGCGCCGGATCCTTTTGTACGCTTTAACTCAGCATTGGCAACTGCGCCGTTACCAAGAGCGACCATGAGCGCTGTTGCAAAAAATTCTGATAATAAACGTATCAATAACGTGTGTGACATGACTTCCTCCGAAAAAAGTGCATAATTAATCAATGTCTCATAAATTTACCATGAAAAGCCCTTGTTATCAAGGGTTTTCGTGAAGTTTATCTTGGGAATGAATTTACTCTGATTGACGTGGATTAAATGATTGCCCTTGGAAACATTTACCGATGACGTGTATACTTAAATAAAGCATGGAATGGTATGTTCGTTTATGCTTGAGATAATAAATTTGGAGGGACATAGCATGACACCAGGAGATATTGCATTCTTGATGATTGCCGCAGCAATCTTAATTTTTGTACTCTTTATTGGTTATTTTTTAATCCAATTGGGGCGTACGTTAGAATCAGTTACCAAAGACGTAAAAATGTTGTCAAATGATGCAGACGATATCTTAGCTAATGCCAATGTGATGTTAACCGATGTTAATGGCAAATTGGTGACGGTTGATCCATTGTTTCATGCGGCTGGAGATTTAGGACAAAGTGTTTCAGACTTAAATGCCTCAGCGCGTGATTTAAAAGAAAAAGTATCAAGTAAAAAAAGAAATCGTTCAGGCGCTGGTATGGCGACTGCCATGGCAAGTTTGTTGTTTGGCTTGGCCAAAAAAAATCAAAATAAGCAAAATTCAAAGAAAGTAGGGTAAAATCATGGGAAAAGTAGCTAAAGGGTTCGCATTTGGTGCATTAACAGTAGGTGTGGCAGCTGTAGCAGCAGCGGCATATTATAAGACGCTATCACCACAAGAGCAAGAAGCATTGCAAGACAAGTTCTTAGACGGGATTGAAGCAGGAAAAGAAAAAGCTGTTGTATTAACTGACTTAACACGTGATCAATTAGCGACATTGACTGAAAAAATTAACCAAATTGATTTATCTGATGATAGTGAGATCAAAACAAAATTGGCTGGGTTTAAAACAAATTATGCGTTGTTGAGTGAGCGTGCCAAGACGTTGTATGCTGAAGGTAAGCAGTTTTTACAAGCACAAAATTCGACTAATTTGAGTGTCGAGGCACAAGAAAAGTTAGCGCAAATTAAGCAGAGCTATGCTGATTTACGTGCTCAAGCTGATGATTTGTTTTTGAACGCAAAAGATATCGCCGTTGAAAAATCAGCCCAATTGAAAGCTAAAGCTGAAGAAAAATTTGGTGCTGCTCAAGAAGAATTTGACATTGTGTTAGACTCTCAAGCTGCTGAATTTGAAGCGCAGTTGACTGATGATACACCTGAAAATATATAGGCGTAAACGCTAAAGGAGAATCAGTATGGTATCAATTATAGCGTGGTCAATAATTGTTCTTTCAATGATTCTATTATTTGGTTTTGTGGTTATATTTATACGACACATCAAGCCTTTATTTGATGAGCTTGTATTAAATGCTGATATATTGCAGCGAGAAATAACACCTATTTTAGATTTAGTGACAAAGATAGCACAGATTGCCAATCAGCACACAGAAAGATTAACTGAACTAGGGCAACAGTGGCAACGATTCAAGCACATTTTGACTGACGAAGTAACGCCATTTGAAAATGACGATTAAACACAGAAAAGTTGACACAAAACGTATGTCTATACATACTCTAAATGTGTTAATTTTGATCAATCGATGAAAGGCCTTGCTCATTAAGGCCTTTTTATTTTAGCGTGTGGATTTTAACAAATGGATAAAGATTCAGACTGTGATTACCGCAGATTGTTAAAATTGTGCGATACTAAAACAACGAAAATAAGTTTAAAGAGGCCAAAAATGAAATCCTTAACAGAGCATTTATTTGAAATAAAGAGTCTCACTAATCCATTTGTGATTGATGGACAAATTTTCATTACTGTCAGTCAAGCAGATAGTGAAAATAATAGTTATCGACATGATTTGGCACGTGTGATTGATAATCAGCTTGAAACTGTAGTCACTGATATCACAGATGTCCAAGTAACAAATGAACATATTTTTTATTTGAAAGCGAATCAAATTTATCAGTATTTCGAACATTCGGAAGATAAGCAACTAACTCGTCAAAGTGAGATAATCACGCAAATATTACCGTTGCCAGATGATGAGCATATTTTGTATGTGGCGCAAATAACCGCCAGCCAACCAGGTTTGAATGTGGATCAAAAACGTCCCCAGATTCATCAAGTCTCTCAATTGACGTATAAGGCTGATGGGAAGGGCTTTATTTTCAGTCAACCACAATTCGAGTTGCGAAGTGTAGACGTGACATCAAATGACCGATTGCTTAAACAATTTGAGCAGGAGATTCAAATCGCAGATGCTCGAAGTGAACAGAAAATCTTGTTAATGCTTGTTGATTATGACAAAGATGGATTGGGTCAAAAAAAGCAATTAGTTGATTTTGATTATCGGACCGATTTGACACGGATCATTTCTGACAAAACCATGGTAATGGTTGATGAGGCGATTTATAACCCGAGGGTTCAGCAATTTTGTTCACTGCAAAAGACGCCGCTTTTCCAAACCGACGCGTGTCACAACTATTCTTATATCAGATGTTAGATCATGAAACTTTTCTACAATTTAGTGCCGAAGAACTTAGTGAAACCCCACTTTCAGATACGGTTTTTAAAGCACAAAATCGATATGTTCAATGGTTAGACAATACAACGTATGCTTTTGAAACTGGCTATCATGGACATAATCGTTTGTATTTAGCAGACATTTCGGGTGCTAGAGAGTTAGTTCGCGATGAGGCTGAAGCGCTATATGATTTCAAATTTCTCGATGATTTTGCACTGGCAGTCCGCTCAACATCTATGCACCCTTCTCAGTTGATTAATTTGACTTCTGGCAAAGTGATTTTGGATCCCAATCAACGCTATGAGGAACATCAAAAATATGTTTTTCGTAGTAAAAATGGTGATATCGTTGATGGTTGGTTTTTACCCAATCAACAGCACAAGAAAGCACCGGTCATTGTGTACGTTCATGGTGGACCACATAGCGCGTATGGTGAAGCTTTCTTTTGGGAATTTCAAATGCTTAGTCGTGCTGGTTATAATTTGGTATATGTTAATCCTCATGGATCTACAACGTATGGTCAATCATTCATTGAAAGTGTGATTGGTCACTATGGTGAACAAGATTTTGAAGATATATTAACCGGCTTAGATGTTGCAATAGCACAGCATAGCGATTTAATCGATGAACAAGCCCAATATATTATTGGTGGCTCATATGGTGGTTTTATGACTGGGTGGGCAATCACGCATACCAATCGATTTAAGGCAGCAATTGCGCAACGTTCAGTGATGGACTGGCAGTCGTTGGTAGGCACCTCAGATATTGGCTATTATTATGTGGCGAGCGAGATGGATGCGGCACCTTATACGGCTCGTGGTAGAAAGGTTTTGGCTGAAAAATCGCCAATTACGTATGCTGAACAGGTTGTTACACCTTTGTTATTAATGCATGGTGAATATGATATGCGGACGCCAATTGAACAATCAGAGGCTTTTTTTGCGGCCGTTAAATTGACAACGTCTACCGACGTAGTCATGGCAAGATTACCACAGGCTTGGCATGATGTTTCTAGACATGGATTGCCTAGTTTACGACTAGATCGAATGGACTTGATAGTTGAATGGCTCACACGATATGGTACACTGAGAGTATAACAATATCGTTTGGGAGAAATCTCCCTTTGAAATAAAATGAAAATGGAATAAGAACATATGAGCACAAATTTAACAGTGATGCCGTTTGGTGGTATGCGTGAAAATGGAAAGAACATGTATGCTGTTACGGTTGGAGAAGATATTTTTATTTTGGATGCCGGGTTACAGTATCCAGAAAGTGATTTACTTGGGGTTGACGTCGTTATCCCTGATTTTCAATATTTGGTTGACCATGCTGATAAAGTGGCAGGTATTTTTTTGACCCATGGTCACGCCGATGCAATTGGGGCTTTGCCATATTTATTAAGTGAGCTTTCGGCGCCAATTTTTGGATCTGAATTAACGATTGAATTAGCTAAATTGGCGATTGATGCAGAACCAAGAACCAAAGGGTTTGATGATTATCATGTTGTCCGTGGGGATCAAGAAATTGATTTTGGCGCGGTAAAGATTTCATTCTTTGAAACGACACACAGCATTCCAGAATCATTAGGGATTGTTGTTGAAACACCACAAGGGTCAGTCGTATATACTGGCGATTTTAAATTTGACACAACCGCTGCGCCATATTATCGAACGGATATGCTCCGCTTAGCCGAAATAGGGCGTAAAGGGGTCAAAGCGCTACTAATTGATGCGGCAGGTACGGCTAATTATGGACAAGCGGCACATGAGTCAGAAATTGCAGATTATATTTATGATGGCTTTAGGCATCATAAGGGACGTATCGTTGTCGCCGCAGTGGCATCTAATATACAACGGATCCAGCAAGTGATTTCGGCAGCCTATCGGACACACCGAAAAATTATCTTGTCAGGTAACGATCTGGAAAAGGTTGTTCGAACAGCATTGCGCTTAGGTAAATTACATTTACCGGTATCAGAAAACGAGTTATTCGTATCACTAAAGAATATTAAAACACTCGCTCCAGAAGAAACAGTGATTTTAGAGACTGGTAAGATGGGGGAGCCTATCCGTCATCTACAACGCATGGCGCATGGTGATGATCGACATATCCAAATTACAACTGGCGATTTAGTATTCATCACAACCACCCCCTCAACAGCAATGGAAGGGTATGTGGCACGTACTCGTGATATGTTGTTCCGCGCGGGTGCAACGGTTAAGCAAATTTCGACTGATTTGAAATCATCAGGTCATGCTTCAAAAAATGATTTTCAATTGATGTTGAATTTGTTGCAACCTGAAAATGTAATTCCAGTTCAAGGCGAATATCGCATGTTAAATGCTGGATTACATGCGGCAGAAGAAGTCGGATATACGGCTGAACATGTCTTTATTTTGCAAAATGGCGACCGGTTACATTTGACGGATAAAGCCGCTGAATTATCAGGCTCAATTCAAGTGAATTCAACGATGATTGACGGCTCTGGTGTCGGAGACATTGGGTCAATTGTGTTAAACGATCGACGAATACTATCAGAAGATGGTGTCTTTATTGCAGTTGTGACGATTGATCGAAAGAAAAAGAAAGTCATTGCTGCACCAAAAATTGATTCACGTGGCTTTGTGTATGTTAAAACCTCAAAAGATTTATTGCATGAGGCAGCTGAGTTAGTGCAAACAACAGTTGCAGATGGGATTAAAAATACTAAGGAATTTGATTGGGGCAAGTTAAAAGGTTCCGTCCGAGATGCATTAGGTAAGTTTTTGTATGAAAAGACGCGTCGCAAGCCAGTCATTTTACCAGTTATCATGGAAGCTAACCAGAATGGTCGTCGTCGAAAGACTAACTTAAAGCACGCTGCTAAGTCAGCGGGCAATAAGGCGACAAATAATAAAAAAACAACAAATGGTAATCAAAGCCAAAATGATAAAAGTATGCCACACGTAGCGCAAACAACAAACCAAAAACAAGTGCAACATAAAGCATAATGATGAGTATTAAGGTTAACCAATTGGTTGACCTTTTTAGTTTTTAATTAGGAGGATCAAAATGACAGCTTTTGAATCAGATGAATATCAGAAAATAGTTGACAAAGCGCAACTAGCAGTTGAACAGCAAGAAATTGGACGCGCTTTAGAGTTGTTAAATCAAGCCTATGAAATGCAGCAAACGCCGACGTTAAATCACTTGCTAACGCAGATCTTATTATCAGATGGTCAGAATCAATTGGCGCATACATTGGCTGATGAGTTCATTGATTCATATACTGAAAAAAAAGTTTTAGCGGAGCAATACGTTGAAATTGCGTTGAAGAATCATCATTACCTTATCGCAAGAGAGTTTGCCTTAGCAACTAAGTGGCAATTAGCGCTTTGCGAGAAAATAAATCAACAGGAACAAGCAGACCGAGAATTATATGCACAAACGTTGCAAACGACGGCTAAACATTTTTATCATTTAAGTGATGGTGACCTGATTCAGCAACAAACGCGATTAACAGCAGCCGAACATTTACCATTAGCTGATTATGTAACTGGCGCGAGATTTGTGCTTGTTGATCCATTTTTAACACCGATTACACGGGTTACTGTTTTAGATCGCTTGCGACGACTACAGGTCGATCAAGAGGTTAAAATGCTCTGGTTTGACGGTAGCGAGTTAATAGTTGTCCCTAAGTCCCTATTAGCGATTGAAGAGATGCCAATTTATCAGCAATTAATGGCTATCTTAGACACGAATGACATGCAGGTAGATGGCGCCACCTTAGCAGCAATCAAAGCAGGATTACGTCTAAATATGTTAGTTGCGTACCCACAACTTAATCAGGTCGTTCAGTCACCAACTGATTGGATTAAAGCAATGTTAGCCGAGGCAAAAGGCGAGACTTTATCAAATGAAAGCACCGCTCAACGCCAAATTCGTCAAAAATTACACCAAATCATTTTAGAACTGATGCCGTAGAAAAAAATTACGGATAAAATTATTTACAAAAGGGAAAGTGTCTTATATAATTGTTTACAGCTTCCCATAGGGGAGAAATCAATTAAATTATTTTCGCCAGGTTGTTTCTGATACGCTAAGAATAGTGTATACTAGTAATAACAACTTTTAAGTTGTAAACATGTTTTCGACTTACGAAAATTAGGAGGATAAGCTTTTGGCTAAGGAACATTACGAGCGCACTAAGCCGCACGTTAACATTGGAACTATCGGACACGTCGACCACGGTAAGACGACTTTGACGGCTGCTATCTCAAAGGTATTGGCTGATAAGGGCTTGGCTGAGCAACAAGACTTTGCTGCTATCGACGCCGCTCCTGAAGAGCGCGAACGTGGAATCACGATCAACACTGCTCACATCGAGTATGAGACTGAAGCACGTCACTATGCCCACATCGATGCCCCTGGGCACGCGGACTACGTTAAGAACATGATCACTGGAGCCGCTCAAATGGACGGTGCCATCTTGGTTATCGCTGCAACTGACGGTCCTATGCCACAAACACGTGAGCACATCTTGTTGGCACGTCAAGTTGGTGTTGAATACTTGATCGTATTCTTGAACAAGACTGACTTGGTTGACGACGAAGAATTGGTTGACTTGGTTGAAATGGAAGCACGTGAATTGCTTTCAGAATATGATTTCCCTGGGGATGATATTCCATTCATCCGTGGATCAGCCTTGAAGGCTTTGGAAGGTGACCCTGAACAAGTTAAGGTTATCGAAGAATTGATGGATACTGTTGATTCTTACATTCCAACACCAGAACGTGACACTGACAAGCCATTCTTGATGCCTGTCGAAGACGTATTCACAATTACTGGACGTGGAACTGTTGCTTCTGGACGTATCGATCGTGGAACTATCGTTTTGAACGATGAAGTTGAAATTATCGGTTTGAAGGAAGAAATCCGTAAGACTGTTGTTACTGGAATTGAAATGTTCCGTAAGACAATGGATCAAGGACAAGCTGGAGATAACATCGGTGCTTTGTTGCGTGGTGTTGATCGTACAGAAATCGAACGTGGACAAGTTTTGGCAAAGCCAGGATCAATTCACACTCACACTAAGTTCTTGGCCGAAGTCTATGTTTTGACTAAAGAAGAAGGTGGTCGTCACACACCATTCTTCACTAATTACCGTCCTCAATTCTACTTCCACACAACTGACGTAACTGGTGTTGTTCAGTTGCCAGAAGGTGTAGAAATGGTTATGCCTGGTGATCACGTGACATTCGATATCGAATTGATCTCACCAGTTGCCATTGAGCAAGGTTTGAAGTTTACTGTTCGTGAAGGTGGACGTACTGTCGGTGCCGGAACTGTTTCAGAAATCAAAGACTAATACGTTAGATCTTACTTTTTGAAAAGGTAAATTTTTAAGAAAAGAGTTTCATACATGTATGAAACTCTTTTTGTTTGCCATAAAACCCGCTGAAAACCTAACATTAAACTATAAAATTTGATGAATGTATGTAATACTAGAAAGAGTACAGGATACGAGAGTTGAATAAAAGGGGAAAATAGCATGGCACGAAAGATTCCAGTAACGATGGGTACGCAACATCCAGACAATGCAAATGCGGCATTTTGGGATAATACTAATAGTCCATTCATTTCTGCATATAGTGAAACCTATGAGGCCTTCCAAAATTTTTCAACACTGAATGTTGATGAATACATGTGGGATTGGGAAGGAAAACATGCGGATGCAGCTGTGATTGATCGACTGTTTTCAAGTGAATACGACTATTTTAAGGACCACGCACTCGGTCGTGATGAATTTATTACCTTCAGATTTCCGAATATTTGGGAGGAAACTGGTTATAATTTAATGCAAGCGATGACAGCTTTTCTTTCCGCTGAAGACTTTGGTCATGATTTGGGATTTCAACAACGACCATTATTCGAAGCAATTCTACCGATGGCGGAACGTGCCGATCAAATTATCGAAATGCAGCGTCTATTTGAACGATTAGCTTCGTTTAAAACTAATGTTTTCACCGAAGGGCGCAAGAACTCATCGTATATTAAGATGATTCCATTATTTGAAGGATTTGAAACGCAATTGCATGCACCGGAAATCTTGCGGGAATATCTTACTTTACATGAAAAGCATTTTGGGGTTAGGCCTGAATATATGCGTGTTTTCCTTGCGGGCTCTGATTCAGCATTGTCTTCAGGCTTTATGAGTTCAATTATTGGTAATAAGTTAGCAATTGCCCGGTTACACGAGTTTTCAGAACAAGAGAGGTTGCCCATTTATCCGATTGTCGGTATGGGGTCAGCTATTTTCCGTGGGGGACTATCACCAAAACGGATTCCACGATTTATTGAAGAATTTAGTGGTGTTAGAACGGTAACCGTTCAATCGGCTTTCCGATATGATTATCCACTGGTAACGGTTAAACGTGCGATTGCTGATTTAAATGAGGCACTGCCTACTGCACAGCCAATAAGCTTTACGGCAGCTGCTCAAGCAATACTTATCACGATTGCGGAAAAGTCAGCTAAAATTTATAAACAGACGTTAGACGAACTTGTACTAGATATGCAACCAGTATTTAAGGCGTTTCCAAAACGGCGCGATCGACGACAACACGTTGGTGTTTTAGGTTATTCACGCGAAGTTGATGGCATTTCATTACCACGAGCAATCACATTTACAGGTGCTTTTTATTCGGTCGGTGTGCCACCAGAGTTTATTGGCTTTGGACGTGCGTTGAAGGCCTTGAGCGCAGATGAATTAGCGGTATTAGTGCAAAGTTATCCTAATATGGCAAAGGACTTTTCCGAATTGTCAGCATATGTTAGTCAATCGGCATTGCGGAAGTTAGCTCAGAGTAATGCCGCATGGCAAGCTGTGATCGAAGATATCGAAATTTTGACAGATGTCTTTAATTTACCAATTGGGCCAGTAACCGACGAACAGCGACAACATGCCGAATTAGCTGATCATTTGGTTGATGACTTATCGGGGGCACCCGTAGCATTGACGGCGATGATCGAACGTCAAGCCCAATTACGCCATTTTTTGGGATAAAAAATTAAAATAAGGTGTCGTTGAAATGTTTTTGTCTAAGTTGCAGGGGAGTTTGTCTTTTCAAAGTGTGCAAAGTAGGGTAAACTAGTTAAGTATGTTAAATAGAAATTTAACTAGTCATTTTAATGTGTTTAGAGTGACTTGTTATGGAGGAATTTAAAAATGGTTGCAAACAACGCAGAATTTACACGTGGAGACGGGAACAAGGGAACATTAAAGTTTGAAATTCCAGTTGAAGATCACGCCGCAGCAATTGATGCTGCATTTAATAAAGTTAAGGGTACTTTGAATGTGCCTGGATTCCGTAAGGGAAAAATGCCAAAGCAAATGTTTATTTCTCGCTTTGGAGAAGAAGCATTATATGAAGATGCATTGAACTTTGCGCTACAAGAAGCTTATCCAGCTGCGATTTCAGCAACAGCAATTACACCTGTTAACCAACCACAAATTGGGGTGGAATCACTAGAAAAAGGAAAGCCTTGGGTGATTACAGCCGAAGTTGAAGTGGCACCTGAAATTGAACTTGGTGAGTATAAAGGGGTTCAAGTTGCTAAGCAAGACGTTGAAGTGTCTGATGCAGACGTGGATGCTGAAATTGAAAATATGCGTCAAAACCAAGCTGAACTTGTTTTGGTTGAAGACCAAGCTGCAGCAAAGGGTGACACTGTTGTGATCGACTTTGATGGTTCAGTCGATGGTGAGCACTTTGATGGTGGAAAAGGGGACAACTTTAGCCTTGAACTTGGTTCAGGTCAATTCATTCCTGGCTTTGAAGACCAATTAGTTGGACATAAAGCTGGTGAATCAGTTGAAGTGAACGTTACTTTCCCAGAAGACTATCAAGCAGAAGACTTAGCAGGTAAAGAAGCATTGTTTGAAACAACCATTCACGAAGTTAAGGTGAAGGAAGTACCAGCTTTGGATGATGAATTTGCTAAGGATGTGGATGAAGAAGTGGCAGGCTTGACTGAATTAAAGGCCAAGACAAAAGACCGTTTGACTGAAGCTAAAGTTCAAGCAGCTAAGGAAGCAAAAGAAGACGCAGCAGTTGCTGCTGCTGTTGACAATGCAAAAGTTGTTGGTGACGAAATTCCTAATGCAATGATTGAAGAAGATGTTCATCGTCAAATGAATTCATTCTTTGCTTCAATGCAAAATCAAGGTATTTCACCTGAAATGTATTCACAAATTACTGGGCAATCAACTGATGATATTCATCATCAATATGAAGAAGGTGCCGAAAAGCGTGTGAAGACGAACTTGGTTTTGGAAGCAATTGTAAATGCTGAAAATATTAAGCCATCACAAGCTGACATTGATGCCGAAGTTAAAGCATTGGCAACTGAATATAACATGGATGAAGCAGGTATTCGTAATGCTTTGTCAGAAGACATGTTGGCCCACGATATCGCGATTAAGCAAGTAGTTGCTTTAATCGTTGATTCAGCGGTCGAAGCTTAAGTTTTGGATAAGCGTTAAAATTGAAAAAATCATCAGCTCGTCTTTGATCGAGATGATGATTTTTCTTTAGTGTCCATTCTGACGTTTCAGCATTCTTGACGTTAGTTTGGTACAATGGAAGTAATAAATTTAATCGAAATCAGGAGCTATTAGTATGTTTAATACCACCGATAATACTAATGGGCCAGCCTACTGTTCATTTTGCGGTAAGTCATCGACTGAAGTAAAGAAATTAGTTGCTGGACCAGGTGTGTTTATCTGTAATGAATGTGTTGCTTTAGCACAACAAATTATCGAAGAAGATCTTCGTGAAGATGCTAAAGAACAAATGATTACGTTAATGACGCCACATGAAATTGTTAAAAATCTTGATGAATACGTGGTTGGACAGGCGGACGCTAAGCGCACACTAGCGGTTGCCGTATATAACCATTATAAGCGAGTTAATGCGATTTTGGCTGAGGATGGGTTGGAATCTGATGTTGAATTGCAAAAGTCAAATATTGCAATGGTTGGTCCAACTGGTTCGGGTAAAACGTATATTGCGCAATCGTTGGCCAAGATGTTAAACGTACCCTTTGCGATTGCCGATGCCACAACGTTGACAGAGGCAGGTTACGTTGGAGAAGACGTTGAAAATATTTTGTTGAAATTGATTCAGGCTGCAGATTTTGATGTTGAACGGGCTGAAATGGGTATTATCTACATTGATGAAATTGATAAAATAGCTAAAAAGTCAGAAAATGTATCAATTACACGTGATGTTTCAGGTGAAGGTGTTCAACAAGCTTTACTCAAAATGATTGAGGGCACCATTGCAAACGTGCCGCCTCAAGGAGGTCGAAAGCATCCCAATCAAGAGTTTATCCAAATTAATACAACAAATATCCTCTTTATTGTTGGTGGTGCTTTTGCAGGCATCGAGGAGATTGTTAAGAATCGATTGGGTGCTAAGACCATTGGTTTTGGGATAAACTCAACTGACGTCAATCAACAGGCCGGTCAATCAATTATGCAACAGATTCAAACTGAAGACCTAATGACGTTTGGATTGATTCCTGAGTTTATTGGTCGCTTGCCAATTTTAACTGCTTTAGAAACATTGACTGAAGATGATCTTGTGCACATTTTGACAAAACCTAAAAATGCACTTACAAAGCAATATGAAGCCCTATTAGCGCTTGATAATGTGACGTTAAAGTTTGAACCCGCCGCGTTAAAAGCAATGGCTCACTTAGCGATTGAAAGAGAAACGGGTGCTCGAGGCTTGCGCTCAATTATCGAAGAGGTCATGCGCGACATTATGTTTGATGTTCCCAAGCCGACATGATATCTCTGAAGTCGTTATTACAAAAAATAGTGTGATTAAACATCAAACGCCAAAATTGATTTTGAAATAAAAAGAGGCGTTGATTTGAGGAGATAAATTCATGGAAGTTCATAATGTCGAAATGGTGATGTCAGCGGTACAACCTAGTCAGTATCCAACAGATGGTTTGCCAGAAATTGCTTTAGTTGGTCGATCAAATGTTGGTAAGTCTTCTTTGACTAATACATTAATTAACCGTAAGGCGTTTGCTCGAACTTCATCTCAACCTGGAAAAACGCAAACATTGAATTTTTATAAGGTCGAAAATCAAGTATTTTTCGTTGATGTCCCTGGTTATGGTTATGCAAAAGTTTCAAAATCAGCACGTGAGAAGTTTCAAGTAATGATCGGTGAATATTTAGAAAAGCGGCAGGCTTTACGCGGAGTTGTGCAATTAGTTGATGCACGACACGCGCCGTCACGTGAAGATATTGAAATGTATCATTGGTTAACTTCCGAAGAGATGGGTGGATTACCAGTGTTAGTGGTCGCAACTAAGGCGGATAAAATAGCACGTGGTCGTTGGAATAAGGCCGAACGTGAGATAAAAAAAACACTTCAGTTTAGTGACCAAGTCTCTGATTTTGAAATGTTTTCGTCAGAGACAAAATATGGTAAAGAAATCGTCTGGGAGTGGATTGAAGCCCGTATGCTTGATGGCACAGACTTTTCTGTAGATGACGATACACCAGAAACATCAAATTAACGATTCAATAAAAGACTGTGTTAATAGAAAAAACCGATGGCTTTGACCAAGATAGTGTCAGTTATCGGTTTTTGTGTGTCATAATGGGGTGATTTTGGTGGCACATGCCAATCAAATGTGGTGATGCTGTGATTGATTGACACATATTCACTACCTTGATTATGGTAAAATAAGAACAGAAAATAAAACGGTAGGATGATTTGATGGTAAAGAAAATTCGGTTTAAGGGAACCATTCAAAATAAAGAATATGTATTAACAACGACTGAAAACCAAACGCATATGGAGGCGGTTTTTGAGTTGGCGAATCAACAATTAGATGCTATCAAGGTGCAAAGCCAAGAGTTAAGTGAGACAGATGCGATGACATTATTGGCCATTAATGCATTGTCTGAACAATTGAAAATGGCATCAGAGCGTGAACAATCGTGATTATTTCAGTAATCATTATTTTGGCGATGGTGGTAGCTGGCTATAAAGGTTACCAATATGGGTTCTTGCGTACTTTCGCGATTTCGGTTGGTCGAGTGATTATATGGACGTTAGCTGTTTTATTAGCACATAATTTGGGCACAGTCATGCAAAATTTTTTCACCTCAGCCGTTAACGCACAATGGTCAACAGAAGTAGGCGGTCAATTTATCGGGAAAGCCACTGAATTTTTATTTTCAGGCATGGGTTTTGCAATAATCACAATCATAGGTACATTGCTTTTACGTATTATTGTACGGGGGCTGAAATTCATCAATCATTTGCCACTCTTAGGTTTCACTAATCGATTAGCGGGCCTATTATTAAATATGATTATGATGTATGTTACTGTATTTTTTACCTTGCAAATTATTGGTATTTGGCCCATATCAGAATTGCATGTGCAACTGACACATTCGCCCGTTGCGCAAATGATTATGCAAAAAACGCCGGTCTTATCGAGAACGATTTATGAGTGGTTCTTATTAATTTAATGACATTTGAGGGACATATGAATACAAAAATACTAAAAACTTTAGAATATGACGCAGTAAAAAATAAATTGACACCTTTTATTACAACAGCGGGGGGGGCACTAGAATTAGAGAAGTTACAACCAACTACCAACAGTGATGAAATGCAAACGTGGCTGGCTGAAACAACTGATGCCATGCAAGTGATTCGGTTAGCTGGTGGTATGACGATTCCGCAGTTGGCAAATATTAATCCGCATATGCAACGTCTGATGATTGACGCTGATTTAAATGCAACGGAGTTAGCACAAGTTGGACGTGTTTTATATACGACCAATCAGCTTAAAAATTTTTTTGATAACTTCATCCTTGATAAGGATGAAGCATTAATCGCGTTAAAACCATACATTGAACGACTATTAACGTTGCCACAAGTCAATCAACGTTTGAATGAAGCGATTGATACTGATGGTCGAATAACTGATGAAGCCTCACCAGAATTACATCGGATTCGTCAACAGATTAAGGGGACGGAGGCGGCAATCCGTCAAAAAATGCAGGATTACACACGTGGTAAGTCCGCACAATATTTGTCTGAACCCATCGTGACCATCCGGAATGAACGGTATGTTGTACCGGTTAAAGCTGAATATCGCAGTAAATTTGGTGGTGTTATTCATGACCAGAGCCAAACGGGTCAGACACTGTATATTGAACCAGCTGACGTTGTGGATATGAATAACCGATTACGTGAAAGTCAATTGAAAGAGCGGCATGAAGAGGCGCGTATTTTGCAAGAATTATCGGCCTTACTACGACCAGAAGCGCAGATAATTTTAGAAAATGCAGTCGTTTTAGGCCATCTAGACTTTGTTAATGCAAAGGCGCGATATGCAGTGACAATTCGGGCGATTGCACCAGAATATAGTCCAAATAATGTCGTGCGCTTATTACAAGCACGCCATCCCTTATTAGATCCACAGCTTGTTGTCCCTAATGATATTGTGATAGGTGAAGAATATTCAGCCATCATCATTACCGGGCCAAACACTGGTGGTAAAACAATCACATTAAAAACGCTAGGCTTGTTACAAATTATGGCACAGTCGGGCCTCTTTATCCCAGTTGCTGAGTATTCAACAGTTGGAATTTTTGAAGAAATCTTTGCTGATATTGGCGATGAACAATCTATTCAACAATCGTTATCAACATTTAGCTCACACATGGTTAATATTGTGAGCATTTTAGAACATCTCAATGACCGATCGTTAGTTCTGTTTGATGAATTGGGTGCAGGAACTGATCCGCAAGAAGGGGCAGCCTTGGCGATGTCAATTTTAGACGCGGTTGGGGCCGCAGGTGCCTATACAATTGCGACAACGCATTATCCTGAATTGAAAGTTTATGGCTATAATCGAGTTGATACAATTAATGCGTCAATGCATTTTGATCTTGAAACGCTTCGACCAACCTATCAACTATTGATTGGTGTGCCCGGTCAGTCAAATGCCTTGGAAATTTCAAAACGCTTGGGATTAAATCCAGAAATCATTCAAGAAGCACGTGAATTAGTGAAAAAAGATTCACAGGAATTGAATGCGATGATTCAGGATTTGGTTCTGCGACGTGATGAGGTTATGACACAACAAAAGCTATTAGACACGCAAATCAATGACAATCGCCAGCTTAAGTTAAATTATGAGACAAAGTTAGAAAAGTTAGATCAAGAACGGGCAAAATTGATTGAGAAAGCCAAACAAGACGCCAATCAAATGGTGTCACAATCGCGTCAAACAGCTGATAAAATCATCAAGGATTTAAGACAGCGACAATTGGCGGGGATGTGGTTAAAGAAAATGAATTGATTACCGCAAAAAGTGCATTAAATGCGCTGAAACAAGCGCCGTCGGCTGATAATAACCGTATTTTACGACGAGCAAAGGCCGCAAAATCAGTCAAATTCGAAGTTGGAGATACGGTCTTAGTACGGGAATATGGTCAACAAGGTACAATCGTGCGAGCCTTAAAAGATGGCAAGTTTGAAGTACAAATGGGTATTTTAAAGATGATTGTCGCAGCACCGGAAATTGAGAAACAAAACATTCAAAATCAACCCAAACAAGCTTCTCGTCACCCCAAGCATACGGGTGTAACAACAGCTAGGGCAAATAATCGTGCACAGGCTTCAGCGACACTTGATTTGCGCGGCGAGCGGTATGAACCAGCAATGGCTAAATTAGATCGCTTTATTGATTCTGCGTTATTGAATAATTTACCAAGTGTCGAAATCATTCATGGGAAAGGGACTGGCGCAATTCGTGAAGGTGTCTTAAGTTATTTACGCTCACATCGCTCAGTTGCTAACTATCAGTTTACTGGGCCTGATCAGGGCGCGACCTATGCAGAATTAAAATAGGCCGTTTACGGTGACATGAATGGGTAGGTTTAATTGGAGGTGAATTATGGAACAAACGTCAATCAGCACAAAAAAACTTTGCGAAAAGTATTTAAGGGGTTCACATATTTTGAATTTAGCGACTTCAAGTCAAAATCGACCTAGTAATCGTGATATGTTTTATATCGTACCAACTGATTTTACGCAGACGATTTATGTCATGACACCGACCAATGCGCAAAAGCTCATTGAAATTGAAGACAATCCGTATGTGGCATTTTCAACTGAACCAACTAAAGAAGATCAAGGTGTTGTGACATCGAATACGGCCATGATTGCGCGTTCGAATTTATCATTCAATGACGTTGCACACCTAGTAGCAAAACAGGTGCCAGAGTGGGAAAATCAGGTAGGTAAGGGCCGTGATAATTTTGTGGTGTTAGCCATCACTTTTCCAACTGCTAAAATCTTTGGTAAACAGGGCATTGAATCAATTGTTCTATAGATATAAAAAAGTCATCCAACAAGTGTGGATGACTTAATAGGACGATAGCCCATCAGGGAGTCGAACCCTGGATGCCGGTGTGAAAAACCGGAGTCTTAACCGCTTGACCAATGGGCCATAAAATATGGGTTGTTTAAACAACAAATAATAGTATAGCAGATTGTTTTAAGCAATGCAAGTGTTTTTGAAGAATTAAGCGCTGTTCAATTTGGGAGAAAATGATGTTTAAAGATAAAAAGGTGATTTTGATTGTTACTGGTGGCATTGCAGCATATAAAGCAGTTATTTTTGCGCGTCTCTTAATGAAACGTGGCGCCTTCGTCCGCGTTGTTATGACGCGGTCGGCAACTGAATTTGTAACGCCAAAAACATTTGCGACGCTTACAAATCAACCGGTTTTAACCCAGCTGTTTTCAGATACACCAGACGTGCCACATATTGCTTTAGCTGACTGGGCAGACCTCATGTTTGTTGTTCCGGCAACAGCTAACATAATTGGTAAAATTGCTAATGGTATTGCAGACGATGCGGCGTCAACAGTATTGTTAGCACGCCATACCCCACTCGTGATTGCGCCCGCAATGAATGAACACATGTATCAAAATCCAGCTGTTCAAAGAAATCTTGACCGTTTAAGCGCCGATGGGGTGCTGATTGTGGCACCGGTTACTGGTCTATTAGCAGAGGGTTATCTTGGTCAAGGCCGATTGCCTGAGCCGGAAGATATTTTGACCGTAGCTGAGATGCAATTACAACAATTAACGCATCACGCATTGAATGGAAAACATTTTATTGTGACAGCTGGTGGTACTAAAGAGGCAATTGATCCGGTGCGATATATTACCAATTATTCATCTGGTAAGATGGGTTATAGTTTGGCGCAGGCATTGGTTGAAAACGGGGCTACAGTGACTTTGATCTCAACAGTTGATGATTTAAAGCTACCGTTTGGTGTTAAGTATATAGCTGTATCAAGTGCTGAAGAGATGAGAAACGCGGTTGAATTAGCATTTGATCAAAGCGATGGGCTGATTATGGCCGCAGCTGTGGCGGACTATCGACCAGAAAATGTCGCACAACAAAAAATTAAAAAGCAAACGCATGATCCAATGACAATGACCCTCATTCAGAATCCAGATATTGTGGCAATGATGGGAGCTAAAAAGGCCAAACAAATCGTTGTTGCATTTGCAGCGGAGACACAAGATCTGTTAAAAAACGCTAAAGCAAAGCTGCTCAAAAAAAATGCTGATATGTTGATTGCAAATGATGTGACAGCGGTTGATGCCGGCTTTGGCGTTGACACGAATCGTGTCACCATTTTGCAAAAGGATGGTGACAGCATATCATTACCGGTGATGTCAAAAATTGAAGTCGCGCGGCAAATAGTTGAACACATGATTATCAATATGACAAAGGAGTAAGACAACATGACAAAAATTGGAATTGATCGGATGAGCTTCTTTTCGCCACATCTGTATATTGATATGACAGATTTAGCGTTAGCTAGGCATGAAGAACCTGACAAATTTCTAATTGGAATTGGACAAAGTGAACAGGCGGTCATTCCACCAACACAAGATGTTGTCACAATGGCAGCCAATGCGGCTGATCAAATATTGACCGATGATGATCGACAAGCCATTGATTTGATTTTATTTGCCACTGAATCTGGTATTGATAATTCAAAATCAGGGGCAGTATATGTTCAACGCCTATTGGGCATGAATCGTTATGCTAGAACCATTGAGTTAAAGCAGGCATGTTATGCCGGAACTTTTGGCCTAATGACGGCCCGTGACTATATTAAAGCGCACCCAGGTAAAAAAGTGTTAGTACTAGCGACTGACATTGCACGCTATGGATTACAATCAAGTGGTGAGGTGACACAGGGTGGTGGTGCCGTTGCGATGATTGTGTCTGAGAATCCGAAAATAGCGGTTCTAGAAAATGATAATCAGTATCAATCTGAAGATATAATGGATTTTTGGCGGCCAGTTTATGCAACTGAAGCTTTGGTTGACGGCAAGTATTCGAGTGAGGTCTATCAAACTTTTTTCAAAGATCTATGGCAACGTTACCAAAAAAACAGTCAAAAGACCATTGCTGATTTTAATGCATTTGTATTCCACTTACCATTTACCAAGTTGGGGTTAAAGGCTCTACGCCAAATCTTGCCAGAAGCAAATGATGAACGACAAAATCAGTTGTTAGCTAATTTTGAAGCTAGTCGTGTCTTCAACCGTCGCATTGGTAATTTGTACACTGGATCAATATATTTGAGTTTAATGTCCTTACTTTTGAATAGTGAGACGTTGCAGTCTGGTGATCGCATTGGATTATTCTCCTATGGATCTGGTGCAGAGGGTGAATTCTTCTCAGCTATTATTCAACCTGAATATCGAACGGGAATGGTCACAAATCAATTTGAACAATTATTCGCACATCGACAACGTGTATCGATTACAATGTACGAAGGAATTTATCAGGCAGCATTGCTTGAATCATCTGATCAGTCCCTAAATCATGCTGATGATCCTGCAAAATTCATTTTGACTGGCTTAAAAAATCAGCAACGCCAATATGAAACACATTAATTTCTTCAATTTTTTTACGCAACACGTCCCAATTTGTTGCGTAAAGTCTAAGTTAAATGATTAGACAGGAGGAATTGGGGGATGAACGATCAAATTACTATTGGAGACCTAGTTTACTGTCAAGGGATACAAGCCATACCGCAAGCATTTATTGGAGAGGTCAGACAGGTTAATCATGATTCTTATTCAGTACAAATAAAGTATGTTGGTGATTTGGGCGTCAGTGGGTTAGAATTAATAAATCAGGTTTTTTTGGTACCTAAACGCGGTACGAAAATTTTTATGCAGAAAACACAAAGAGAATAAGAGAGAGAATATGACAAAAGTATATTTGGCAGGCCCTTTTTTTGATGATGAACAAATTGCACGGTTAGAACGAGTTGAAGCTGCATTGCAAGCAAATCCTACGGTGGAATCTTTTTATAGTCCATTTCGTGATTCTTTTGACGATTATGAATTTGGTAGTAAAGCGTGGGCCAAAGTCGTCTTTGAATCAGATCGTCAGCATTTGCATGATGCGGATGTCGTTGTCGGAATTGTTGATTATGACCAAGACTATGTTGACCCAGGTACGGCATGGGAATTGGGCTATGCCGGTATGCAAGGAAAAAAAGTTGTCATCTTTAAAGAAAAAGAAGGTGGCATTAATATCATGATTTCAGTACCAGCACATACCTTTATCCGACAAGCAGATCAGCTGGCCACGTATGATTTTAATGTGATGCCAGCGAGCGAATGGGATGGACCAGTGTTCTAATCGAGGGGAAAATATGCTAGGTATTCGACGACTCACTAATTTGATTTTTAAATTTATTACACGATTTTGGGTGCCACTAGCAATTACCATTGGTATGCTGACAGTCGCAATCACTTTTACGATGGTCTTATTGGTGAAACAACAGATTACGGTCCAAATTCCCAATTTGACGTTGCGTGTTGGCCCAGATGTTTTAAAAGCAGCCAAAGGCACTTTAAAACAAGGTGAACATTTAAATATATTAGCCAAAGACAATGGTTGGTATCAGGTACAAAGAGAAGATGAATCAACGGGATGGGTTGCTGGATGGTTGCTGGAACGCAAGGTGCCTTTAAAGCATATGAGTTTACTGTCTGAAGCAACGATTGAGTTGGACCCAGGTCATGGTGGGTCTGATTCAGGTGCCCAGAGTATTGATGAAAAACATTTCGAAAAAACATATACATTGCAATTGGCAAAACGTGTTCGAAATGAACTTGTTGAAAACTATGGTACACGCGTCGTGATGTCACGAGATACAGACAAATTAGTCTATTTGGCAGTGATTCCAAAAGTTGGTGAAGCTAATCGAGCAAATGCTTTTATCTCGTTTCACTTTGATTCGGCAAAACCAGATAATTCAGCGAGTGGTTTTACAACCTATTATGGCCGTGAGAATAATGGCTCAAAAGACTTAGCAACACAAATGAATCAGGCAATGAGTCCGGTGATGCCGTTGACTAATCGCGGCGTTGAGCAAGCGGATTATGTGGTTCTGGAAGCAAATTCAGTGCCAGCCATTTTGCTAGAAAACGGCTACATTAACACGAGCAAGGATTTTAGTTACATTAAATCACCTGCGTATCAGCAAAAAATTGCACAACGCATTCCAATTGGTCTACAACGTTATTTGAATGCAGCAGCTAAAACGAGTCATTAGCTTGAAAAGTATTTAGGAATGGTGCATAATAAAACATATTATAAAACCAATGAGAAAGCCTAACTTATGTTGGATGCTTAGCGAACGGGGTCTGGTGTAAGCCCGTCATCTATCAGCATAAGGGGACACTTTTGAGGTTCGCCTCGGCGCGTCATGGCCTCGTTACGGCAAAAGCATAAAGCAAGGTGGTACCGCGCCCACATCAGCGCCCTTGACGATTTTTTCGTTAGGGTGCTTTTTATTTATAATTTTCGTTAAATATGAAAGGATGAAAAAATGGCAAAAGCAACATATCAAAAACCCAAAGGGACAGCTGATCTCTTACCTGGAGAGTCAAGTAAATGGCATTTTGTTGAAGAAACGGCTCGGTTACTATTTAACGATTACCAATATCACGAAATCCGAACGCCAATTTTTGAAAACTTTGAAGTCTTTTCACGTACCTCTGGGGATACTTCAGACGTTGTTACAAAAGAAATGTATGATTTTTTTGATAAAGGCGAGCGTCGAATGGCGCTCAGACCAGAAGGTACGGCAGGTGTCGTCCGCGCGTTTGTTGAAAACAAATTATTTGGACCTGAGTTTCAAAAGCCTTATAAAGCCTTTTATATTGGCCCCATGTTTCGATATGAACGACCACAAGCGGGTCGTATGCGTCAGTTCCATCAAATCGGGGTGGAGGCATTTGGCTCAGAATCACCAGCCTTAGATGCTGAAATGATTGCGATGGTTGTTGATTTATTCCAAACACTTGGTCTGACACAATTAAAGGTTGCGGTAAATTCATTGGGTGATATTGAATCACGGCACAATTATCGTGAAGCGCTCATTGCTTATTTAACCCCATTTTTTGATGAACTATCAAAGGATTCACAGGTGCGATTAGAAAAAAATCCATTACGTGTCTTAGATTCAAAGGATCAAGCAGACCAAGCAATTGTGGCCAATGCACCGTCAATTCTTGACTATCTTAGTGATGATGCAAAAGTTCGATTTGAACAATTGCAGCGTTATTTAGACGCTCTAGGTGTTGAATATGAGGTTGATGCCACAGTTGTTCGGGGACTAGATTATTATAACCATACAATTTTTGAGGTGATGACACAGTCCAAAGCCTTGGGAACTGGTTGGACTACGATTGCCGGTGGTGGTCGTTATAGTGGCCTCGTATCTGAATTAGGTGGTCCTGAATTGCCGGGAATTGGTTTTGGGATTGGTTTAGAGCGCCTGATGTTGTTATTAGCTGATGAACAGGCTAATTTACCTGGGATAGCACCACTTGATGTGTATGTTGCACATCAAGGCGAAGGAACTGAAGTGACGGCTTTACAGATGGTTCAAGCAGTACGTGCATTTGGTTATTCGGCTGATTGCGATTTCTCAGATCGAAAGTTGAAAGGGCAGTTTAAAACGGCAGATCGTGAACAAGCACGTTATATCATTGTGATTGGTGAGCAAGAATTACTAGCGCAATCCGCCAACTTAAAGAATATGACAACGGGCCATGAAATAACTGTTAAATTGGCTGAACTATATACAAATCTGCCAGCATATATTGATGAATCTATCGAACAAAACGAAGGGGAGAATAACGCATGAAAAGGACAAATTATGCAGGATTAATTGATGAAAAGTATTTAGGTCAAACTGTTGTTTTACAGGGATGGGTTCAAAAGCGACGTGATTTGGGGGCGCTTATTTTCGTTGACCTTAGAGATCGTGAAGGACTGGTACAGTTAACATTTTCTGAGGCAATTAATGCCGATGCATTAACCGTGGCTGATCAAATCAGGACCGAATTTGTGATTGAGGCGACTGGTGTCGTTGTTGCGCGTGATGAAAATGCGATTAATGCGCAGATGCGTTCAGGTAAAATTGAAGTGCAGGTGCAACAAGTTGAGATTTTATCAACTGCTAAAACAACCCCATTTTATATTGAAGATGATATTAATGTATCAGATGAGCTCCGTTTGAAATACCGATATCTTGATTTGCGTCGTCCTGAAATGCAAAGGAATCTACGCATTCGGTCAAAGGTCACCGCAGCAACCCACGAGTTTTTAGATGCTAATGGGTTTATTGATATTGAAACCCCATACTTAGCTAAGTCGACGCCTGAAGGTGCGCGTGACTATCTGGTACCATCACGGGTTAATCCGGGTTCATTTTATGCATTACCACAATCACCACAACTATTTAAACAGTTATTGATGGGAGCTGGTTTTGACCGTTATTATCAAGTAGCGCGTGCGTTTCGTGATGAAGATTTACGAGGTGACCGTCAGCCCGAATTTACACAACTTGATTTGGAGACCTCATTCATGTCGCAAAGCGAAATTATCGCATTGGTTAATGAATGGGTTGCTGCGATTATGAAAAAAACAGTTGATTTTGACTTGAATATAGCTGAAATTCCAACTTTAGATTGGGCTGAATCAATGGCTCGTTTTGGAACTGATAAACCTGATATGCGTTTTGGTATGGAGTTGATTGATTTATCAAGTTTACTAGCGCAATCTGAATTTGGTGTCTTTTCAAAAGCTATCGCAAATGGCGGGCAGGTTAAGGCAATTGTTGTGCCAGGGGCAGCAGAACATTATTCACGCAAAGATATTGACAAAATGGCACAATATATTGAACGCTTTGGTGCCAAAGGGTTAGCTTGGTTAAAAATTACAGCAGATGGCATTACTGGTCCAATTGCTAAGTTTTTGACGGCCGAAAGTGATGCACTGCTTGCAGCTACAGAAGCAAAAGAAGGTGACTTAGTGTTGTTCGCAGCTGATAAACCGGCTGTAGTTGCGGCAACCCTTGATGCATTGCGACGTATGACAGCTAAAGCGCAGGGATTAATTGATGAATCAAAGTGGCAATTTGCATGGATTGTTAATTGGCCATTGTTTGAATATCAACCAGATGAAGATCGTTGGATTTCAGCTCACCATCCATTTACAATGCCAAATGAGGAAGATTTGCCATTGATGGATACGACTGAGGGTGCACATCAAGCACACGCACAATCTTATGATTTGGTGTTGAATGGCTATGAATTGGGTTCAGGGTCAATTCGTATTCATCGAATGGATATTCAGCAAAAGATGCTTGCTGCACTTGGCTTTACACCTGAAGCGGCTGAAGAGGCCTTTGGGTTCTTACTTGAAGGTATGACCTATGGATTCCCACCCATGGGGGGGATTGCTCTTGGGTTAGATCGCTTAGCCATGTTATTAGCTGGTGTTGATAATATCCGTGAAGTAATTGCATTCCCTAAGAACTCAAAAGGGAGTGAACCGATGACTGATGCGCCATTGCCAGTGGCAAAGGCGCAATTAGATGAACTTGGTTTGGTTGCACCAATTTATGCTGAAACGTCAACGCCAAATATGGCAGAAGAATAGACTGAGAAAGCTGGATTGAATAAATGCAATCATTTGAAGATTATATGCGTAATCATGAGTATACTGGTCGCTTAACGGCAGCCGTTGTTTACGCTGTTGCAGCAGCTATTGCTTTGAATTTTTTCTGGACTAACGGTCATATTTATTCTTCTGGGATCACTGGGTTATCACAATTAGTCAATACTTTATTTGAACGTCTATTAGGATTTGACTTACCGGTGTATATCTTATTAGTTTTATTGAATATTCCGCTATTGTTCTTTTCATATCGCAATATTGGGGCTAAATTCACTATTTTCACCGCAATTGCCATTGTTATGGCATCAATGGCAATGCGTTTTATTGCGGGACCTGTTGTGCCCTGGACCAAAGATCCGCTTATGGACGCTATTTTTGGTGGCTTGATTAATGGTTTTGGCACTGGATTTGCTTTACGTAATGGCCTTTCAACTGGGGGGCTTGACGTCATTGGGATTGTCTTAAAGCGTAAATATGGGATTAATATGGGAAAAGCCAATTTGATGTTTAATTTCTTCATTTTGCTTGGATCGGGATTCTTATTTGGCCCCAAATACGCTTTATATACAGCGATTGGCTTAGTAGTGAATGCACGAATGATTGATACGGTTTATACACGGCAGCAGAAAATGCAATTAATGGTGATTACTGAAATGCCACAAGAAGTTGCGATGGCATTGCAAAGTCAGTTACGCCGTGGTATTACGATTGTGCACCATGCGGAAGGCGCCTATAATCATCATCCAAAAGAAATTTTGTTTACAGTGATTTCTTTGTATGAAGAAGTTGATGCTTACGCGGCAATTCATCAGGCGGACCCAGGCGCTTGGGCATCGATGTGGCGAATCGAACGGACATTCGGGCGCTTTTATGAACCACGATTGTGATAATTTAACAGTACAATAAGTTTTCACTCATAAAACACTCACTAAAAATAAATAAATTATTGATATTCTCTAATTATCCTTGTATGATTATTGGCATAGGGTAATTGCTCCATAGTTCAGCGGTAGAATAACGCACTGTTAATGCGCAGGTCCCTGGTTCGAATCCAGGTGGAGCAGTCAATGATTGTAAATGAAATCGAGTTATCAATTGATAACTCGATTTTTTATTAGAAAAAATTAATTTCGAAACGGATGAGAATAATTTGTATGTATTTTTTTGTTATTTAAAGTAACTATCTTTGTATTATTTTAGCAATGTTAATTTGTTATTCTAGGTAGAATAAAATTTTGGAGGAAGATATGACAACACGTGAGATTAAAGTTGACAGTGATCAACACATTACACAAATGGGATTTTGGGATGAACTTGCGACATGGATTGGCGCAAACGCAAATAATGGGACTTGGTATATGGGTGGTGTTTTGGCCGCACTTGGGTTAGCCGGTGCTCTAGGTGTCATCTTAATTTCTGGCCCTTTAGCGTATGTCTTTTTGGCAGCAGTGGGTTATATTGGTTATCGCGTGGGTGCTTCGACGATGAACCTGATGCGGCCCGCTTTTGGCGTTCGTGGCTCGATTGGACCGTCATTAATTAACGTCGTTCAGTTTATGGGCTGGGCAGCTGTTAACACATATATTGCCGCAATTTCAGTGAGTTATTTGCTGAGTGATCTTTTTGGCACAAATTATTTTAAGCCAGGGGGCCTAAATGGGATGGTGATTGGGGTTGTCATCATGGGATTGTTGCATTTGATTTCAATCTCATTAGGTCAAAGGTCAATTCGACTCATTGAGCGAATCGGAATTATACTTGTGATTGTGCTTGTTTTGTGGGAAACAGTTATCGTCCTTAAGTCAGTGCCATTGTCAAAAATCTTTGCTTGGCAACCACCCGAGACAGCACATTTGTCATTTGGGACAGCCATTGATATTTTTGCTGCGTTTAATCTAGCGTGGGTTACTGCTGCGGCTGATTTTACACGATTTGCTAAACATCGTTCAGCTGCAACCAAAGCCCCATTCTTTGGGGCGACAATGGGCCTTTATTGGTTTTCAATCGTGGGTTCATTGACAACCATTGCGGCTGCTATTAGTACGAACACGTTCAGTACTGACAGCTCAGATCCGTCAACTGTCGCATCAAAATTGGGCCTAGGCGTTTTGGCATTGCTCGTCATTATGATCACGTCAACGACGGCCAATGCTGTTAATTTAATGGCAGCTGGCTCAGCATTGAATAATATTGTGCCACGAGTTAAATTAACACCAGCATTGTGGATTGTGACAATCATTGCCACCTTGATGAGTTTCATTCCATTTGTTGTCGGTGGGTTTTTAGCAACTTTCACATGGTTTTTAGATTTAGTGGGCATGATTTTAGGGCCAGAAATCGCCATTTTGTTAGTTGACTATTTCCTCATCCATCAACAAAAGTACCAATTGTCATCATTCAATCAAGTCAAGGGTCCATATTGGTATACACGTGGATTTAATGTTAAAGCCTATCTCACATGGGGTTTGAGTGTCGGTATTTATTTTGGTTTGCAACAGCTAACAGTAATTAAAGAAACGATTGGTGCGACATGGTTAACAATGGGAATTGCAGCAATTATCTATAGTAGTCTGGTACGTTTTTCGATGCATTTCAAAATGAGAAAAAAGTGAATTTTATTCTGCTTGATTTAAGCAGTTGAGTTTGCTAAACTAGTTAATTGAACAGAGTGTGGGCTAGTGATAGTTAATTAAACACGAGAAAGGAGGGAATTTATCATGACTAAGACTGTTGTTCGTAAGAATGAGTCTCTTGATGATGCTCTCCGTCGTTTCAAGCGTGGTGTGTCAAAGGATGGTACTTTGCAAGAATATCGTAAGCGCGAATTCTACATCAAGCCATCTGTACAACGAAAGCTTAAAGCTGAAGCTGCACGTAAGCGTAAGAACAAGAAGAGCCGTTAATAGGTTCATAGCCGGGCTACTTTGTAGTCTGGTTTTTTGTTTGAAACTATAATAGGTAAATGCATGAAGGAGAACATGATGGCATTATTAGAAACGCTAACCGCTGATATGAAAACTGCAATGCGCGCAAAAGATAAAGAAACTTTATCAGTTGTTCGCATGTTAAAAGCAGCAGTCTCAAATGAACAAATTAAATTAGGACATGATCTAACGGCTGATGAAGAATTGGCTGTGTTATCACGAGAAATGAAACAGCGTGTTGAGGAATTGGAATCATACAAGGCCGGCGAACGGACAGAATTAGCCTTAGAAGTAGAAAAACAAATTGCAGTTGTTAAGCAATATATGCCAGCTCAAATGTCTGAAGCTGAAGTGATTGCAACAGTTAAGGAAACAATTGAACAAGTCGGTGCAACCACAAAAGCGGATTTAGGCAAAGTAATGGGTGCTTTGATGCCTAAGGTTAAAGGCAAGGCTGACGGTAAGCTAGTTAACGCCACCGTTCAATCATTATTGAAATAATCATAATAAAAGAATCATGATGATGATTCTTTTTTTGTACATAAAAAATACCTCAGTTGTCATTTTTGTTATTGCCTATTGTGCGGTATAATTAAATGAATATTTAGATGATAAGAGGGCCTATTATTGGCAACGATTGAGAAAGATTATAAGTTTGAAAATGCTGAACAAGAAATTGGTTTATTAGGTGTCCAAGATGCTAATTTAGCTTTGATTGAAGAAAGTTTGTCAGTATCTGCTGTGACAATTGGTGACCAAGTGAAGTTATCAGGTGAAGAAGATAATGTTTTGGCCGCTGTTCAGATTATTGATGAACTCGCGCAGTTAATTAAAAAGGGAATTAAAATTTCTGCCGCTGACATTGTCAGTGCCATTAAAATGAATGAGCGTGGGACTTTAGAATATTTTTCTGATTTATACAGTGATACATTAATTCGTGATAATAAAGGACGTGCAGTCAGGGTTAAAAATTTTGGGCAACGCCGGTATGTTCAAGCCATTGCCCATCAAGACGTCACTTTTGGGATTGGCCCTGCAGGAACAGGAAAAACTTACCTTGCTGTTGTGATGGCAGTTGCAGCGCTTAAGCGTGGTGAAGTCAGCCGCATTATTGTGACACGACCAGCGGTTGAAGCTGGCGAAAGCCTAGGCTTTTTGCCAGGTGATTTACGCGAGAAAGTTGACCCATATTTGCGACCTATTTATGATGCGTTATATCAAATTATTGGTAAAGAACATACTGAAAGACTACTCGAACGCGGTACAATTGAAATTGCACCTTTAGCGTATATGCGTGGACGTACGCTTGATCAAGCGTTCATCATCTTAGATGAGGCGCAGAATACAACGCCACAACAAATGAAAATGTTTCTGACACGGTTAGGATTTGGATCAAAAATGATCGTCAACGGTGACATTTCTCAAATTGATTTACCACGACAAGTAACATCGGGATTACTTATGGCACAAAAAATATTGAGTGATGTTAACCACATTGAATTTATTCAATTTGAAGCGAGCGATGTGGTTAGGCATCCAGTAGTTGGTGCGATTATTAATGCATATGACCAATTTGATCAGCAACAAAATCGACGGCAGCAAAATGTAGTAAAAGATTCGGAGGGCGAATGACAATGGATTTGGCGATTTATGACCAAACACAAAAAGGCGTTTCAACTGAACATATTGAGTTGGTGACGTCAGTATTAAATTATGCAGGTGATTTTTTAAAGCTGCCTGAAACGACCGAAATGTCGGTGACGTTTGTTAATAATGATGAGATTCAAAGAATCAATCGTGAGTATCGGCATTTAGACAAAGCAACGGACGTGATTTCATTCGCACTTGAAGATGAAGATGATGATTTACCAATCGTTTTTGACGATGAGATGGCTGCTGATTTGGCGAAGAATATTGGTGATATTTTTGTTTCAGTTGATAAAGTGCAAGAACAAGCAGACTTTTTGGAACATTCATTTGAACGTGAACTTGGCTTTTTAGTTGTTCATGGTTTCTTACATTTGAATAATTATGATCATATGCGTGGCGAAGCGGAAGAAAAAGAAATGTTTGGTTTGCAACGGGAGATTTTGGATGGGTATGGACTTACACGATAAGAAAGGCCCACAACCAATTAAACCAGAACAGCAAATGCAGGTAGAGAAAAATTCGCATTTTTTACAATCCTTTGGTCATGCGATTGAAGGTATCGGCCAATTATTGGTTCGTGAACGTAATATGCGTTTCCATATCTTTGCTGCGCTGGTTATTATATACGTTGGGCTTTCATTACATGTTAACCGACAGGATTGGTTATGGTTGGCGATGGCAATTTTTGCAGTCGTCATGTCTGAATTTGTTAACACCATGATTGAAACCATGGTTGATTTGATTGTCGGTGAGACGTATCATCCATTGGCTAAGACAGCAAAAGATGTTGCAGCAGGGGCGGTTGTTTTTGCTGTACTGTTTGCTATTGCGGTTGGTGGCATCGTTTTTTGGCCTTATCTTTGGCCCTTGATTAAACAAATGTTTACCGTGTGAACAAATGCAAAATATGAAGTATGTAACGTGCACTTAGAAGCACGCAAAAAAAGGAGTAATAATGAGCGCAGAAGATTTCAAATCCGGTTTTATTGCCTTAGTGGGACGTCCTAATGTGGGAAAGTCAACACTGCTCAATCAAATGATTGGGGAAAAGATTGCCATTATGTCACCCAAAGCGCAAACGACGCGAAATAAAATTCAAGGTATTTATACAACCGATGAAGGACAAATTGTTTTTCTAGATACACCGGGGATTCATAAACCACAAAATTCCCTAGGTGATTATATGGTTAAAACGGCCATGTCAGCGATTCGAGAAGCAGACATGGTTTGGTTCCTAGTAAATGCTGATCAACCTCGAGGCGGTGGTGATGATTTTATTATTAACCGACTCAAAGATACAAAAACCCCGGTATACCTAATTATTAATAAGATTGACTTGGTTAATCCAAGTGATTTACTAGCTATAATCGCTGATTATCAAGCACAAATGGGTTTTGCTGAAATTTTCCCGATTTCTGCATTAAAAGGCGATGGTGTGTCAGAATTGTTGACATTTGGTATGGACCAAATGGCGGCTGGTCCCCAATATTATCCGGCCGATCAAATCACAGATCACCCAGAACGTTTTATTATGGCTGAATTAATTCGTGAAAAGGTCTTGCAATTAACACGACAAGAAGTCCCTCATTCAGTGGCAGTCGTGATTGACAAGATTGAACGACAAACGGAAGGACACTTACATGTTCAAGCAACGATTGTTGTTGAACGGCCGACACAAAAAAATATTGTGATTGGTAAACAAGGTGCTATGATCAAAGAGATTGGTATCCGTGCCCGGCGAGATATCGAACGCTTACTAGGTGATAAAATCTTTTTGGAGACCTGGGTTAAGGTTGAAGATCGTTGGCGGGATAAACCACAAGCATTACAATCCTATGGTTATAAAGAGGATGCAGAGATTTAACACAAGGGGATTTGAATGGTTGATAAACGTGAGATAACATTTGATGGCATTGTCATGTATCAACGAGAACATAAAGAACGTGATTTACTGGTGAAAATTTTAACCCGTAATTCGGGGAAAAAAATGTTTTTCATAAAAAATGGTAAATCAAAAAGTAATCGGATTGCTGCGGAATTACAACCACTGACGCAAGCAACGTATGAAGGAATATTAAATCAGTCGGGACTTAGTTTTGTTGATGACGTAAAAGCCGTTCATTTTTATCGTTCTTTAGTGAATGATATTGAAAAAAATGCTTATGCTACTTATATTTTAGGTTTAATTGATTCGGCTTTTGTCGATAATCAACCGATTACCCTTTGGTTTGACCGTGTGCAACAGGGATTAGAAAAGATAGCAGACGAGTTTGATGCACAAGGTATTGCTAATTATTTTGAAATCGCCTTATTACCAGCGTTTGGTTTGTCAATCACTTGGCAACATTGCGTTGTTTGTGGCCGTTCGGATTTACCGATGGATTTTTCTGAAAAGATGCAAGGTACGATTTGTCAGAATCACTTTGGTGTTGATGCTAATCGCATGCAAGTTGACTCACGCGCAATTCTGGTGCTCTCAAAATTAGCGCAGATTTCATTATCACAATTAGGTTCATTAGAGTTAAAAGAAACAACCAAAAAAGAAATGGCACGTGTGTTAGATCGGATTTATGATGAACAGGTCGGTGTGCATTTAAAAAGTAAAACGTTTATTCAACAATTGGGTGCCTGGCAAAGTCGATTACGTGATCGCTAGTTAATAATCTCTCACTGCAAATTATTAAATGTAATTTGCAGTGAGAGATTATTTTTTTATCACAAATCGTGAAAAGTTGATAATCGAAAAATACACACATTTTGGGCATAATTTAATCTTAGAATAACAGATAGTAAAGGAGAGTTCACACGATGAAATGGGACGGGTTACGCTATGGTGGATTTATTGTTTTGTTATTAGTCGCTGGGATACTACTGCTTGGATCAAGTGCCAGTATGCATCCGGAAATGATTGGGATGGCAATTTTATCATTTACTTTTGGCCTGCGACATGCGTTTGACATTGATCACATTGCTGCGATTGACAATATGACACGAAAAATGCTCAACGATGGGAAAAACACACGTGGTGTGGGGTTTAATTTTTCGTTTGGTCATTCTTTAGTTGTGATTTTAATGACGGTTGCTACAGTTCTATTTGTTTCTTGGGCAAAAAATACAATGCCAGTTTTACAAGCAATTGGTGGTCAAATTGGGACCGTTGTTGCCGCAGTGATGTTAATTGGACTATCTATCATGAATAGCTTTATTTTAGCAACCATTTGGCAAAATTTTCAGTGGTTACGACAGCACCCGGGCGAAAAGCAACCAGAAACACAAACTAAAATTTATCAATTATTTGAACGACTACTTAATTTGATTCAGTATAACTGGCAAGTGATGCTGGTCGGTTTCTTATTTGGGTTGGGCTTTGATACTGCAACTCAGATTGCTGTTTTGAGCACTTCTGCTACGGCCACTGGCGCTGGTGTTGCGTGGTATGGTGCACTGGCGTTCCCACTGCTATTTACTGCGGGGATGTGCCTGATGGATACGCTTGATGGTTTTTTCATGAGTGGGGCATATAGTTGGATCTTTTCTTCGGCGTATCGAAAAGTATATTTCAATTTAATTATTACTAGCATTTCAATTCTAGCAGCCGGGTTTATTGGTCTTGTTGATCTCATTCAAGCTGTTAAGAGCATTTTCAATTGGCGAAATCCATTAACTGATTGGGCAAGTCATTTAGACTTTAATACAATGGGCTTTGTCTTGGTATTCATTTTTGGTCTGACATGGGGCACTGCGTTATTAATTTGGCATGTCTTTGGTCTTTCACAGCATGAAACACAGAGAGGTACGAATATCATTTGAAGTGATATGAATTACATGGCTAATTAGTTGGCATGATGTGGTGAATGTCAGCGGTGATGCCTATTTTCTTGGACAATTAATTCAAACGATTTTATACTTGCTATTAAGAAGTAGATAGAATTGCAATGATGTTTATCACAGTGGAGGCAATCATGACTTTAAAAACGCACCATATTTCATTATTGACATCAGATGTGGCCCAAAATGAGCTGTTTTATACGTCAGTCTTAGGTTTGAGGTTTATTAAAAATTCGATTAATCAAGCTAACCCCAAAATGCGCCACATTTATTATGGTGATTTTATGGGGACGCCAGGAACGGTCGTCACTTTTTTCCCAATTGAGCATTTAAAAGACCGTGTGGATGGTAAAATGTTTTTCTCGGGCATTCACTTTTCCATTCCAACAGGCACGAGTTCATTTTGGCAACAAAGGTTGATTGAGCATGGTTTTCCGGTGACCGTCGATGGACTGGGCCGTTTGCATACGGCTGATCCGGATCAAATTCCCTTAAGGTTACAAGAAGTACCGGGGACATTGTTTGATTGGCATATTAATTATTTCTCAGATATTTCAGCTGATTCACAAATTACGGGTGTCGTTGGGGCAGAATTGCATGTACCGGATGTGGAAGCGACGGGTCAATTTTTTGAAGCTTTACTGGATTTACCGGTGAAGGGCAATGTTGTCTCACTTGATGGTGTTCAGGCGATTGAATTGTATGAAACAAGAAAACAGGCGCCAGAATCCCGATTTGGTCGAGGATCAACGGATCATTATGCATTAGCTGTTGAATCAGGTGCAGATTTATTAAAGTATTGGGACCGAGCTAAAACGTTAGGGTTTAAGCGTGAGGTGTTAATTGACCGTGGGTATTTCCGGTCGGTTTATTTTATTGAACCAGGTGGTAATCGGGTTGAATTAGCAACAACGAACCCTGGCTTTACCTTAGACGAATCATTATTTGATTTAGGAACAACGCTAGCGCTACCACCTCGATTTGAAGCACAACGCGAAAAAATTATGGCTTATTTTGCAGAACGAGGGGTTAAATTCGATGAATTTAAGCCGTATACAGGTACTGGACACCTTGAGGCCGACGGTAAAGTACGCGCCATTCATGATGAACAAGGAAATACTCGGAACGATTAAGTAGAAAAGAAATTGAGAAGAGACAATGGCATATACAAAATCAGAAATTCAAACATGGATTAAGCAATTGCAGTTAGATACGTGGGGACCTGTTGAAGTCAATTGGACGGATGATATTCATCGTGTCCACGTTATTGCTGGTGATCATCAAGCTGACATTGTACGTGCACAAATTGAGGCAGCCACGCAGCGTGAAATTGATGCACGGACGACTAATCCTAACGATGCACAAGACTTCTTAACACATTTATTTGTGACTGACTATGCGCAAGAAGACTAATGTGGGTTTGATAAATTAGTACCAAAAAGCTAGTCGCAGACTAGCTTTTTTTGTAATTGAGCTTGTGATTGCAACAACGATAACTTGGAATCATGGTAAAATAAGGCTTAATACATTGGTTATTATCAGAATAATCAGCCGTTTGAAAGGAAATAACATAACATGACGAATCATATTGTATTATTTGAACCATTAATGCCTGCAAATACCGGTAATATTGCACGGACCGCAACAGGAACCAATACAAAGTTGCATTTAATTGAGCCTTTAGGATTTCAATTGGACGATAAGCATTTAAAGCGTGCAGGCTTAGATTATTGGGATACAGTTGATTTAACAATTCACCCCAACTTAGAACAGTTTTTGTCAACTTTGATAGCTACTGATGAGTTGTTTTTGATTTCAAAGTTTGCCCCGAGAAGTTATCATGAAGCAAATTATCAAGCGCAAGACCATGATTATTATTTTATCTTTGGTAAAGAAACAACAGGTTTACCAGAGGATTTCATGCAAAAGTATGCGCAACAGGCTTTGCGGATACCGCAAAATGATCACCATATTCGAGCATTGAATTTATCGAATACAGCTGCAATTGTTATTTATGAAGTCTTACGGCAACAATCATTTCCAGGGCTTGAATTAACGCATACTTATGTGGATGATAAATTAAAGTGATTGTGACTGTGTAGCCGAAGTTACTGGATTTTTGGTATACTGTTTGTATTAACATTAATAGATGAGGCGAAATATGGACGGGATTTTAGCAGTTCACAAACCGAGTGGTATGACATCACATGATGTGGTATTTAAATTACGCAAAATATTGCAAATGAAAAAAATTGGGCATGCCGGAACGCTGGATCCTTCTGTTGATGGTGTCTTACCAATTGCATTGGGTAAAGCAACAAAGGCAATTGAGTTTTTACAAGCGACTGGTAAAACGTATGTTGGTGAGGTAACGTTAGGCTTTGCGACTGAGACCGAGGATCTTGATGGTGCAGAGGTGGCCAGACAAGCGATTATCAAGCCGTTTACGCGACAGCAAATTGAAGCCAAAATGGCAGAATTAACTGGTAATATTACCCAAATTCCACCAATGTATTCAGCAGTGAAGGTTAATGGTCGACGATTATATCACTATGCACGAGCCGGAGAAACTGTTGACCGACCAGAGCGTCAAGCGATAATTTACCGCTTTGAATTATTAGATGAGCCACGATACGATGCAATTAATCAACTACAAAAATTTAAATTTGTCGCAGAAGTATCGAAGGGAACTTATATCCGAACATTAGCGGTTGATTTAGGGATGAAACTTGGTGTTCCAGCAGTGATGAGTCAGTTGACTCGGACCGTAGCTGGTGGGTTTTCATTAGCAAATGCGCATACTTTAGAAGAAATCAAAGCACGCGCTGCGGAAGGATTAGGTGACTGGTTACGACCAATTGATGAAGCTTTAGGTGATTTACCAAGGTATGAATTGACGCAGGCACAATGGCAATGGGTACGCGACGGTAAGGGCTTGCCTGCGGAAGCAATTCCATTTACGGCACCACGGATTGTATATACGTATTCCGGTGAAGTTAAATCCATTGTTGATTGGCACGCGGATAAGCAACTGTACCGACCATACCGAACTTTTACAATTTTTGACTGATAATGGCTGTTATGGCGGTTGACAAACGAATTTAACAGCCTTTTTTGATGTTAAAAGAAGATCAGTAAATTGATGGGAGAAATAATATGCAAGTGGTTCATTTACACCATCCATATGACAAAACAAAAATCATTGCAGGACCAGTCGTATTGGCAATGGGTTTTTTTGATGGTGTACATATTGGGCATCGTGCAGTCATTGACCGGGCGAAAAGAGAGGCGCGTGCGCGTGGCGCGCAACTTGCTGTTCTTACATATAATCAGCATGCGTCAGTGGTTTTTGAAAAGCATGATACACCAATCAAATATTTGACGACTATTCAGCGGAAATTAGAGATTTTTGAACAACTGGCGGTTGATGTGGTTTATTTGGTTGATTTTACATCTGCATTAGCCCATGTGGCGCCGGTTGATTTTGTTCAGCAATATATGGCTGATTTAAATGCTGTGGCAGTTGTTGCCGGCTATGATCATACCTTTGGTCCAAAATTGACTGCTAATATGACGACCTTGCCAAAATTAGCTCAGGGACGGTTTGATGTGATTGAGGTGCCACCGGTCTATCTGGCAAAACAAGCGAGTGCATCAACCTTAGCGCGTCAAGTCTTAGCAGCTGGAGATTTACAAACGCTCACGCAATTATTAACGATACCTTATGAAACGACTGGGGTCGTTGTTCACGGTGAAGCCCGTGGTAGAACTATGGGTTTTCCAACGTTAAATATTGAAACACCGATTGATGAAAGACTACCAGGTGAAGGGGTATACATTGCACAAGTTGCCATTGCTGGACATTGGTATCAAGGTATGGGACAGATTGGCTATAATGTGACATTTGGCGCTGGACGAGCGCAGACCGTTGAAATCAATTTGTTTGATTTTAATGAAGAAGTCTATGGAGAACAGGTTCATGTCAAATGGGAGAAATACCTTCGCGATGAGCAAAAGTTTTCGGATATGAATGCGCTCATTCAACAACTTCATCAGGATAAAATTTCAGCAGGAAATTATTTTTCTCACCTTGAACGGCAGGGAGGTCACGATGTCATTTGATGGGTTATTCACACATGCGATGGTGCATGAGTTAAAGCAACAATTAGTTGGTGGACGGATTATGAAAATTCATCAGCCATATCCAAATGAAGTGTTTTTAATTATTCGAAATAACCGCACCAACTTTCCATTATTATTAAGTGCGCACCCAACGTTTGCGCGGACACAAATTTCAAAAATTAAGTACGCTAATCCACAAACTGCACCTAATTTTGCGATGATGCTACGTAAACACTTAGAAGGCGCACAATTACTAAATATTGAACAAATTGAAAATGATCGAATCATAAAATTGTCGACAACTGGGCGCAATGAATTGGGTGATGAAGAAAAAACATCGTTGTATTTAGAAATGATGGGTCGGCACTCAAACCTCTTTCTTGTTGATGAAGCTTCACAAAAAATTATTGATTTGATTAAACATGTGTCGCCGGATCAAAATCGCGTTCGGTCATTAATTCCTGGTGGGCAATACGTCATGCCACCTAAGCAAGACGTGATTAATCCTTATCAGTCTTTAAGTGGTTTGGCAAAAATGGTTTTGGATTTGCCAAAACTTGATGATTTGGTCCCAGCTATTCAACATCATTTTCAAGGCTTCGCCCGAGATTCAGCGCGCGAATTTGCCATGGTGGTGCAGTCGGAGGGGGATCCAATGGCGAATGCACAGGCATGGTTAAAGCACTTTGAAAATCCGACTCCTCAGCTGATAATGTCGGATAATGGGGTGTCATTTGCGCCATTTGATTGGTTGAGCTTATCTGGAGAGCGTGTTCATTATCCAAGTTTGTCTGAAATGCTAGATCAATATTTTTCTGAAAAATCAGAACGTGATCGCGTACAACAACAAGCGGGGACAGTGATTCGTATTGTAAAAAATGAATTAAAAAAGAATCAAAATAAAATTAAGAAATTTCAACAGGAATTAAAAGCAGCGGACAATGCAGATGAGTATAAGATTAAAGGCGAATTATTAACTACTTATATGCATCAGGTCGAACGGGGAATGACTGAAATTTCGTTACCAAATTATTATGATGATAATCGGCCACTAAAAATTGCACTTTCAAATCAGATTGGGCCGTCACAAAATGCGCAGAAATATTTTACCCGTTACAATAAATTAAAAGTGTCAGTTAAGTTTATTAATGAACAAATGGCTCTGACACAACTTGAAATTGATTACTTTGACAGTTTGATGACGCAAATTGAATTGGCTGCCCCTAAAGATATTGAAGAAATTCGACAAGAATTAATTCAAGGGGGTTATTTGCGTGTTCAAACCAAGAAAAAACAAAAGTCGCAAATTAGTGCACCGGAAAAATTTTATACGCATGATGGCACCCTGATTGAGGTTGGGAAAAACAATCTTCAAAACGAACGCTTATCAATGAAAACTGCCGCAAAAAACGATATTTGGCTTCATACAAAAGACATTCCTGGATCCCATGTCGTCATTCACGCTTCAGAACCAACAGATGAGACCTTGATAGCTGGTGCTAAATTAGCGGCTTTCTTTTCAAAAGCTCGAGCATCAACCCACGTGCCCGTTGACTATTTACCGGTTAAACGGTTAAGAAAGCCCAATGGGTCAAAACCTGGTTTTGTTATTTTTGAGGGGCAACAAACGATGACGGTGACGCCAGAGCTGGAGTTTGTGCAGCGTTTACGAGCAAATAAGCCCTCATGATTCGTTAAAATTTATTAAGGATACCAGGTAGAATACCCCAATCTGAAACAAATTGTGATAAATTCAATGATAATGACCATAAGGAGGACCTGAATGTGCTCACTGAAATGGCAGTTACCGATTTTATCACGTTGCAAGCGAGCGTTAAACAAAGTGCTCGTAAAATTAGACTGACGGTTCGTATGAACGCAACCGGACGCATTGAAAATCTTGATTTGTTGAATTCAGCTGTAGAGGTTGCACAAGATAATCAGATGCTACTGGTAGTGCATGTCTGGTCTCGAAATGGTGATTATCAATTTGATACGAAGGATGTTGACAGAACGATTCGTTTATTCCAACTATTACGCACATCCGGGGTGCAATGCGTATCATTTGCTGCCTTGAACGGTCAATTTGAATTAGATCGTAGTGCGATGATTAAATTAATCGAGGCAGCTGGGTCGATGCAGATATTTTATGCTGCGGCACAACTTGAAATGATGCCAGAAATACGACAGAAAAACCAACGTTGGCTAGATTGGTATGGTGTACAGTCTGAATCATCAATTATATGTAATTAACATGATTATTTAACAGTCATGATAAAGCAAAGCGAGAATAAAATGTCGAATGAAAATGATAAATTTAGTGTCAGAGCGAAAGGTATTACGAAAAACTTTCAGCTTTTTTCGACACAATCTGAAAAACTAAAATCAATTTTTACTGGAAATAAAGACGGGGCAAATTTTTGGGCCTTACGGGGCTTATCTTTTGAAATTGAACCCGGTGATGTGGTTGGTATTGTCGGAACAAATGGTTCAGGGAAATCAACCCTACTGAATGTTTTAAGTGGTGTTATTCCACAGACGTCAGGTTCGCTTGAAATTAACGGTAAAATTGGCGTTGTTGCCATTAATGAAGGCCTGAATTGGGATTTAACTGGGCGCGAAAACATTAGGCTGAAACAATTAATGATGGGGATGTCAAACCGAGAAATCGATGCGGCCATGCCAAGTATTATTGAGTTTTCGGAGTTAGGTGAATTTATTGACCAACCGGTTAAAGACTATTCTTCTGGTATGCGTTCGAAACTAGGCTTTTCAATTGTTACGCATAATGATCCGGATATTTTAATCGTTGATGAGGCCTTGTCAGTTGGTGATCAAAATTTCTCAAAAAAGGCATTGGGAAAAATTCGTGAATTTATCGCAGAAGGCAAAACCATTTTCTTTGTGTCACATGATTTAAATCAAGTACGTGAGTTCACGAATAAAGTGATGTGGATTCAATATGGAGAAATGCGTGCTTTTGGTCCAACGAAAACAGTAGCTGATCAATATCAAGCCTTTACACGGCAGCTTGATGACATGTCAGAAGACGACCGCGCACGGTATGTGACTGAACAAAAGCATTACCAACAAATTTTCACAATTGACCAACTAAGGGATGACTATGCTAGAAAAGGGTTGCCTGAATCGGAGATTCGACGGGTTACCAGATTAAGAAGCTTCGAGGGCTTTAGTCGGTTAAGTTTAATGATTACTCTATCAGCAATTATTCTCATGATTGCCGTGGTAATCTGGATGAAATTTGGTAGGTAAATTAAATGTGGATAATTATTAAATCGATTTTTGGACTTGCCGCTGATCAAATTAAGCATTTAGGGTTGACGGTTCGTTTAGCAATTTATGATACACGTGCTAATAATGCACATAAGTATTTAGGTAGTTTGTGGGAAATTTTGGACCCATTATTTCAAGTGTTAACCTATGCGGTTATTTTTGGGGGCGGTTTTCAAACACGAGCACCACAAGATGGGATGCCGTATTTTACATGGATGGCGGTTGGATTTGCCGGCTGGTATCTGGTCAATCAGGGTTTTTCCGATACCATTCGTTCCATTCAAACACAACTATTTATGGTTCGAAATGTTAAGTTTCCAGTAGTTATTCTTCCGATGATTCGTGTTGTGCAGGTAATACCAGCCGTGATGTCGATTTCAGTTGTCGCAGCCATCGCCATGATTACAACGGGACATTTCCATCCTAACCTTTACTGGTTTCAAATCATATACTATGGGTTCGCGGCGGCTGTGATGCTGTTTTTCTTGGGTATTTTTAGTGCCACAATCAATATTTTGATTCCTGATTATGATTTGGCCATTCGTCAAGTGCTACGCTTATTATTCTTCGTTTCAGGTATCCTTTCTGAACCAGTACAAGGTAATAGCTTTAATAACTTTATTTATTTTATTTCTAGAGTTAATCCGTTCTACTATATTGTGAATGGTTGGCGTGCAACATTTTTAAATAATCAGTGGTTTTGGAATTCGCCAACTATGATGGCAATCTTTTGGTTAGAGATGGCTTTCTTTGCAGTCATTGGTACGCATTTATATCTGAAGTTTAAAGATCAATTAATTGATTTTATTTGATTCCATTTTACACGGATGATTAGTCATAAATACAAGAATAAAACCAATTTAGGGGTAAATTAATGAGTAATAAACAAGTTACAGCAGCAATCGTCACGTATAATCGTTTGGATCTGTTAAAAGAGTCTCTGGCTGCTGTATTGAACCAAACTGAATACCTTAGTCATGTGATTGTCGTGAATAATTTGTCGACTGATGGGACGGCAGCGTATCTGGATACGATTCAAGATGAACGGGTGATTGTTTACAATTCAACCGAGAACCTAGGCGGTGCTGGTGGCTTTAATAAGGCTGTTCAACTCTTTGCAGAGAAATTAGATGATGAATATGTTTGGTTAATGGATGATGATACAATTGTTGAACCAGACGCATTAGTACATTTGGTTGATTTCATTGAAGATAATGAACATGTAGGTTTTGTTAACTCAGTTGTTCGATGGGGAACCAAAGATGGACATCCATCATGGATGAATGTGCCTGCACCACGTGGCTTTACTTGGCAATCACCTCTGAATAGTGATAATCCGGGTGTTGAAGTCGTTAACTCGACTTTCGTCTCGGTTCTGTTCTCACGTCAAATGGTGAGCATGATTGGATTACCACAAAAGGAATACTTTATTTGGGGTGATGACATGGAATATACTAATCGTATTGCTGACGTCAATCGTGGCTACACAGTATTGAAGTCGGTTGTCGTCCACAAGTCAAAAGAAAACTCGATGCCAGGTGATATTGTTCGAGAAGTTGATGCAAGTCGTTTGTGGCGTTATGCATATGAATTTAGAAATCGTATCTTAACTGCGCGCCGTATTTCAAAACGCGATATGCGGCATAGTGCATTAGGGGCAATTCGTTTTGAATTACCACGGGTGTTATTAAAGCGTAATGTTAAATACCGTTGGCAAAAAGCTAAAATGATTGTCGGTGGTGTTTGGCGGGGTATTTGGTTTAATCCTAAAATCGAGTTTGCTGCCGGTATGCAAAGCTCAGACGTACGTTCAATTAATGCCATCTTACGTGCTTATCAGTTAGCACATCCAACAGAGCGCATGACTTTAGATCGTGAAATTGAATTGATTAATCATTGTCAATTAGAAGATTTAAAGGGCATTAATCAAGCAACTGATCGCTTTATTATGGATTATAAAGTTCAAATGGCGAATAAGTTCAAAAAATAAATGAATCGTATTAGAAAGGGATAATATCGAAATGATATTGTCTTTTTTTGTATATTTTTGCAGAAAATGAAAAAACTTTTCACTTTTAGCTTGCAAAATGTAAGCGCTTTACTTATAATTTATGAGTGGTCTTAAATTGATGAGACTGGCGCACAGCATTTATTCCGCTAAATAGGAGAGGAAAATACTATGTCATTTTTGGTATTATTTTTAGGAATTTTATTCTTATTGTTATTAATTATTAAGTTTAAGGTCAATACATTCATTGCATTGATCCTAACTTCAGTTGTTGTCGGATTGGGATTGGGTATGAATTTTGCCCAAATCCCGGTTTCAATTCAAAATGGTATTGGTGGGTCATTAGGTGAACTAGCCATTGTCTTTGGATTTGGTGCCATGCTTGGGCGATTAGTCGCTGATGCAGGTGGGGCTTATCGAATCGCACATACTTTGATTAATGTTTTTGGTAAAAAACGTGTGCAAATTGCGATTATGGCCGCATCATTTATCATTGGGATTGCATTGTTCTTTGAAGTTGGAATGGTTTTGTTGATTCCGATTGTCTTTGCCATCGCTTTGGAAGCCGGAATTCCTTTGCTGACGCTTGGAATTCCAATGGCGGCAGCATTGTCAGTTACTCATGGTTTCCTACCACCACACCCAGCACCAACAGCAATTTCAGGTGCATTAGGTGCGAATCCGGGTCAAGTCCTCATGTACGGGGTGTTGATTGCAATTCCAGCGGCAATTATTGCTGGACCATTGTTTACAAAGTTAGCACAGAAGTTTGCACCAGATGCTTTCCAAGTTAAGACTAAGTTAACAGCATTTGGCGCACAAAAGACATTCAAATTAGAAGAAACGCCTGGTTTTGGATTATCAGTTTTGACGGCATTAATGCCAGTTATCTTTATGGGAATTACGACGATTTTCAATGTCGTGATGAATGACGGACAACCATTTGCAATTGCTAAGAATGCCGCCGGCTTGATGGTTGGTAAAAATAATGTTGAAGCATTCTTAACGATGATTGGGAATCCCGTCACAGCTATGATTTTCTCGTTGGTCTTTGCAATGTGGTCAATGGGACTACATCAAGGACTCGGCTTTAAGACAATGATGGTAACGGTGGAAGAGTCCGTTAAATCAATTGCCATGTTGCTATTAATTATTGGTGGTGGGGCAGCCTTTAAGCAAATTTTGATTGATGGCGGAATTTCCGGCCAAATCTCAAATTTATTTGCCGATTCAAATATTTCACCGTTAATCCTAGCTTGGTTGATCACCGTGCTGTTACGTGTTGCATTAGGCTCAGCCACAGTGGCCGCTTTGACCGCCGCCGGATTAGTGGCGCCATTGATGACCGCCGCCGGTGTTAACCCAGCCTTAATGGTACTTGTCATTGGTGCTGGTTCATTGGCAGCTTCACACGTAAACGATGCTGGCTTTTGGATGTTTAAAGAATATTTTGATTTGGATGTTAAACAGACCCTTCAAATCTGGACAGTGCTGGAAACAGTCATCGCCGTGGTTGGTTTACTAATTGTATTATTACTAAATGCCATGGGTGTTTAATCAATGTAAATAAATTACTATAAAAACGCTTGCTATATGTAAGCGTTTTACATTATAATAATCATATTGCGTTCATGATTGGTAATTTCACAACGGAGGATCAAATGGACTATTTAATTGGTGTTGACATGGGAACGACCTCGACAAAGGCCGTCCTATTTGATAAAGCAGGACATGTTATTACGTCTGCAAATAAAGGTTATAACTTATATCGTGATGCGCCGGACATGGCGGAAGAAGATTTGAATGAAATTTTCGAAGCATTTTCTGATGCCATTCGAGAAGTCGTTCGGTTTGATAAAGATGCCAATATTTTGGCTGTGTCATTCTCGTCGGCAATGCATTCTTTAATCGCTTTTGATGAGCAATGGAATCCATTGACACGTGTTATCACATGGGCTGATACACGTGCGGTTAAATATACAGAAGAATTACGTGCAAATGGGGTGGGACAGGAGATTTATAATAAAACTGGGACCCCAATCCATCCAATGGCACCTTTATCAAAGATGCTATGGTTGAAAAATGAACGAACGGATATCTACAATCAAGCTGCACACTATTTGGGTATCAAAGAATATATTTTCCATCGACTATTTGGTGCTAACAAAATGGATATCTCGATTGCTTCTGGGACCGGAATGTTTAATATTTTCGAACTCGATTGGGATAAGCAAGCCTTAGAAGTTACAGGTATTCGAAAGGAACAAATGCCAACGCCGGTTGAACCCTATGAAATCGAACGGGGTATGGCCGATGAATACTCGGCACTTTTGGGCCTACCAAAAGACACACCATTCGTATATGGTGCTGGTGACGGACCACTATCAAATTTGGGAGTGAATGCCGTACAACCTGGTGTAGCCGCAGTTACAATTGGGACTTCTGGTGCCATTCGAGTCGTTGCTGATGCACCAATGATTGATCCAAAAGGACGAACATTTACTTACGCCTTGGATAAGGAACATTGGGTAGTTGGTGGGCCGGTTAATAATGGTGGTGACGTATTCCGCTGGGTGCGTAATAACTTATTTGATTCAGAAAAATCGACCGCTGAATTATTAGGCATGGATTCATATGATTTGATCACAGAAATTGCTAGCAATGTGCCAGCCGGTGCCGATGGTTTGTTGTTCCACCCTTATCTTGGTGGTGAACGAGCACCAATCTGGGATGCTAACGCACGTGGTTCATTCTTTGGATTAACGCATGGACATACGCGTGCGCACATGGCACGGGCAGTCCTAGAGGGTATTATTTTTAATATCTATATGGTTGAATTGGCTTTGGAAGAAGTTGTTGGCGATTTGAAGTCAGTACAAGCGACAGGTGGTTTTGCACGTTCAGCTTTGTGGCGTCAAATGCTAGCGGATATATTTGAACAACCGGTTACAGTACCTGAGGCCTTTGAATCTGGGGCACTTGCTGCCACAGTGATGGCCCAAAAGGCGCTTGGGTTGGTTGATTCACTAGATGTGATTGGGGATATGGTTGGTCAAGCCAATACGTATGAGCCTAATCCAAAAAATTACGAAGTATATCGCGAGTTAGCGCCGATCTTCATTCGCTTGAGTCGACAGTTGCAAACTGAGTACGCAAATATTGCGGATTTCCAGCGAAAGCATAATTAATATTGATCGAAAAAGGAAGCAGGAAAAAGAAATATGTTTAATGTAGCATCAGGATTAACAACTAATCCTGAGACGGGATTTTATCAATGGATGTTAAATGGATTGAATGTTTGGCCATTCTTAATCTTAGTATTGGGAATTATTGCCTTACTGATCTTAATCTTGAAGGTTAAAGTCAATACGTTTGTCTCTTTGATTATTACATCGATTTTAGTGGCCTTGGGATTGGGTATGAATCCAGCCGGGATTGCGGATGCTTTGAAAAATGGTATCGGTGGTACGATGGGCGAGCTGGTCATTGTCTTTGGATTTGGATCAATGATTGGTCGTTTGGTCGCAGATGCGGGTGGTTCTTATCGTATCGCGTCGACATTAATTGCACGATTTGGTAAAAGTAAATTACAATGGGCAGTTGCAATCGCATCATTTATTATCGGTATTTCATTATTGTTTGAAGTCGGAATGGTTGTTTTAATTCCAATCGTCTTTACGATTGCGCTTGAAGCTGGTGTATCACTTCTTTACTTGGGTATTCCGATGGCAGCTGCTTTATCAGCCGCGCAAGGTTTCTTGCCACCCCAACCATCACCTACTGCAGTGACGAATATTTTAGGCGCTAATATGGGCGTCGTCCTCATGTATGGGGTGATTGTTGCAATCGTGGCTTTGGTGATTGCCGGGCCATTATTTACACGGGTGATTCAAAAGATAGAACCATCTGCCTTCAAAATAACTAAAAAGTTAAATGCCATTGGTGAAGTTAAAAAATTCGAACTCGATGAGACGCCAAGTTTTGGAATTTCAATTTTAACGTCATTATTACCCGTATTTTTCATGTTGATTTCAACCGTTTATACAATGGTGCACAATGGTGGAAAGCAAGTCTATAGCGGTGAAATTGGTGATACGGCTTGGCAAGGAATGACTGCCGCCGCACAACATGGTTATTTAATGCATCCTTCAACAATGGATCAAGTCGTAGCGATGTTTGGTAATCCTGTCATTGCAATGGTGATTGCAATGTCATTTGCAATTTGGTCAATGGGGCCAAAGCAAGGCCGGACAATGACCGAAGTCGGCACATCATTGTCAGACGCCTTAAAGTCAATTGCTAACTTATTGATGGTTATTGGTGGTGGTGCAGCCTTTAAGGGTGTTTTGACAGCAGGTGGTATCTCAACTGCAATTGCTGCTGCATTTTCACACACATCACTTTCTCCAATTATCTTTGCATGGTTAATTGCGGTTATTATTCGAGTGTCCGTCGGTTCAGCCACAGTTGCGGGCCTGACATCGGCCGGAATTGTTGCACCTTTAGTTGCTAGCCAAACGGCAGTCAATCCAGCCTTCGTGGTCTTAGCCATTGGGGCAGGGTCGTTAGCCGCTTCACACGTCAATGATGCAGGATTCTGGATGTTTAAAGAATTCTTTGACTTGAGTGTGCCACAGACATTGAAAATTTGGACTGTGTTAGAAACGCTTATTTCCGTAGTCGGACTAATTATGGTGCTTATATTAAGTGCTTTATTCTCATAGTGAATAAATTAATTCGAATTGAAAAACGCCTTATTATTAAGGCGTTTTTATGTTAAACTCAAACTATTACACTAAACGAAAGGTAGAGGCAGCATGCGTCTGATGCTACTACATTTTAATTTAAATTTTATTACAATTAGCTTACTTGCTATTAATGCCATTTTGGCATTTATTATTGTTTTTCGAGGAAAACGTGAGGTGACGGCCATTTGGGCTTGGTTGCTAGTTCTTTTAGGTTTACCATTCATTGGCTTTATTATCTATATGTTTATTGGTCGTAATTTGACGAGTGCCAAAATTTTTAGTCTTCAAACGCAAGAGGTTTTGGGTATTGATAAAATTGTGACCAATCAAAAGGAACTGGCTAATTCAAATGTCACCACTGATCATTTTGATGAAGAAAATAGTTTTGTACGGCTGTTTTTGCAAAATGATGAAGCAATATTAACTTTTCATAATGCAGTCCGTATTTTTACTGATGGTCATAAAAAATTTGAGCAACTTTTTGATGATATTCAAAGGGCCAAGCATCATATTAATATTGAGTATTTCACAATTTATGATGATGAAATTGGTAATCAATTAGTGGACTTGCTAGTCGCTAAAGCCAAAAAAGGCGTACGTGTGCGTGTCCTATTTGATCAATGGGGGTCACATGGTCGGCATGAAAAAATGTGGCGTCGTTTGAAAGAGGCGGGTGGTCAGGTTCTACCCTTTATGGCACCAAGATACGTATTAATCACATTTCGAATGAATTTTCGTGATCATCGAAAACTTGTGGTGATAGACGGTAATGTCGCTTATATTGGTGGTTTCAATGTCGGTGATCAATATTTAGGTAAGAGTAAGAAGTTCGGTTATTGGCGGGATACACATCTTAGAATTGAAGGTGACGCAGTTTTGGCTGTGCAATCACGTTTCTTTACTGATTGGAATGCAACAACGCATAAGCAACAGTTGACATTTTCAGATGATTATTTTCCTAGTCGACGTGAATTGGTGAATGACACAACTGCTATTCAGATTGTGTCATCAGGACCCGATAATTCGGATAAACAAATTCAAACTGGCTATTTAAAGATGTTTGCAACGGCAACAGAAAGTATTACGATTCAAACGCCGTATTTTATTCCTGATCAAGCGGTCTTAGAAGTCTTACGAATGGCAATTCAATCGGGTATTCGTGTTCGATTGATGATACCATCAATTCCTGACCATCCTTTTGTGTATCGAGCAACGGAGTACTACGCCTCACAATTGTTAGAAGTTGGTGCGGAAATTTATCGTTATGATAATGGATTTTTGCACGCAAAAATGGTCAGCATTGATGGGCGAATTGCTTCAGTCGGCTCTGCAAATATGGATATTCGTTCGTTTGTGTTAAATTTTGAAGCGAATGCATTTTTATACGACCATGAAATCGCAGGCGCACTTGAAAAAATATTTGAAATAGATATGCAGAAATCAACACGTTTGTCAAAGGCATACTTTAGCAAACAACCAGCTTGGAAACATGTTTTACAACAAGTTTCGCGTCTATTATCACCTATTCTATAGGCCAACGCGTTAATACCAAATAGAAATCGGGTAATACCATTGAAAACAATTGAACTAACAAATGGTGTCTATGTGCACATCGTTCAGACGACACAATTTGCGACAAATCAAATCAGTATTAATTTTTCCCAGCCGAAAGCTAAAGCACATTTCGCTGAACGTTTTTTAGTGAGTAACATGCTTGAAACGGTTTCAAAACAATATTTTAGTCAGACATTGATGGCAAAAAAAATTAGTCAAATGTATGGGGCTGATTTTAGTGTCGATGTTTCAAATCTAGGTGCGATTCACAATCTAAGGTTAAATTTATCATTAGTGAATGATGTATTCACTAATGATAAGACTAATATGGTGCAGACTGGGTTGGAATTTTTACAAGAAGTTTTATTAAGACCACTCGGTAATGACGAGATTGGATTTGATTTAACAGTTTTTTCTCGACAGCAAGAAATTGCCCTGGATGAAATCGCAGGCTTATTTGAAGATCGTGAATATCAAGCGATTAGAACAGCTCTAACAGCGTATTTTCAGACATCATATCTTGGAGAAACCGCCTTCGGTCAGTCTGAGTCCATTGAACACGTCACACCATTAATGGCGTGGCATGAATTGAAACGTATGTATCAAAATGATCGTGTCGATATTATGTTGCAAGGTGATTTTAGTGACACAAGTATTTTACCGCTTTTGAATCGTTTTAATTTTCAACCTCGTATGAGTCAAATATCGCCATTTGAGCAACAGACACAGCAGGTACTTCAGATGCATTCACTGGCTGCAAACGTTAATCAGGCACGTTTAGTTCAAATATACCAATTGAATTTAACAGTGCAACAACGATTTGTTGGTTACGTTTTTAATGCACTTTTTGGTGGATTGGGTGTCTCACGATTATTTTCGAATGTTCGTGAGAAGGCTGGATTGGCGTATGCTGTTTATTCTGATTTTAATCCCTATACAGGTGTATTATTAGTGTCAGCCGGTTTGGAACTTGATGATTTAGCACAAGCTAGGCAAATGATTGCACAACAAATCGAGCAACTTCAAACACAGCCGATTACAGCTGAAGAGTTATCAATCGTGAAACGGCTGATGATTAATGATTATGTTGTGGCGTTAGATCGACCAGAACGTCAACTCGATTATTTATTGTCACAGCAGTTAACAGGATTAATTTTAACTGATCAACAGTGGACTGAACAAATAAATGCTGTCACGGTAGCGGCAGTGCAAAAGGTTGCACAAGCTTTGATTTTGCAAATTGACTTGATGTTAACAAGGGAGAGGAATTAGACATGGCGCACAAAATTTTGCAGGTGAGTCATGATCAATTAGATAATGGGCTGAAAATTCATTTAGTACCACGTTCGGATTATCATCAGATGATGGCGATGGTGACAGTTGATTATGGCGCTCGTGACCAGATTTTTGAAGACAAAGGTGTGCTTACGCATGAACCAGCTGGATTAGCTCATTTCTTAGAGCATCGATTGTTTGCACAACCAGCCTATGATGCTTTCACCAAAATTAGTAGTTTTGGTGATAACGTGAATGCATTTACATCACAAACCCGAACAAGTTATTTTTTAACTTCGCGTGGTTATCAATACGACAGTTTTGAAGAATTATTATCTTTTACACAAACCCCTTATTTTCCGGAAAAAGAACTGAAGAAAGAAATTGGGATTATTGGACAAGAAATCGAGATGTATCAGGATGATCCAGCTTCTCGTTTGTATCGTGCAATTTTGAATCGACTTTTCCCACAAGACCCATTGGGCACTGATATTGCTGGAACACTTGATAGTATCAAACAGATTGATGCGAGGGCACTAATGACGGCATACACCCATAATTATGTGCCAAATAAAATGGAAATCGTGGTGGCTGGCGCATTTGATCCGATTCAGATTCGGACATTGATTGCGCAGTCAGAACTTGGCCAAGCTAGGCCACAAATTACGGGCCATTATCACTTACCAGTTTTATCAGCTGTGGATACGCTACCAGTAGAGATTGAATTAGAAACGGTGCGGAATAAAGTAGCGATTGGTCAACGCTTTTATGAGGGTCAAATGTTACCAGTTGGGAAGGCTGCATTAAATGATGCTATTGCATGGTCGCTGGTCATGGATCTGGTTTTTGGTGAATTTTCACCAGTTTATATGAATTGGTACGATTCAGGCTTAATTGATGATAGTTTTAGTGTGGAGTTTGATTGGGAACGTGCCTTTGCATTTGTGACCATTATTGCTGAAACATCGGAACCAGAGGAGTTAATCAGCTTAGTATCAGATGAGTTACAAGTGTTGAGTGACAGATTTGAAGATCTAAAAAAATGGTATGATTTAGCCAAAAAAGACATGTTAGGACGTATGGTAGCCAAGCTGAATTCATTAGAAGAGATTGTGACGCGATATGAGGGGAATACTTTTGGCGGAACGTTGTTGGATGATGAGATTGAGATTCTTCAAAATTTGTCGGTTATGACGGTGCACGAAATGATTCGGCGTGTTGCTGTTAGTCCAATTGCTAGTATAATTGCCCGTCCAAATTAACTTTTGTATGGTAAAATAAAAGTATAAATATTAGTTAATTAAGGAATTAGAAGCATGACAGAAGAGCAACAGCGTGGTATTGGTGAGGAATTACAAAAAGCTCGTATTGAAAAGGGACTAACACTAGACGACATTCAAGCCCAAACGAAGATTCAAAAACGTTACCTACAAGCAATTGAAAATGATCAATTGGACCAGTTGCCAGGTCAGTTTTATGAGCGCGCGTTTACTCGACAGTATGCGGCAACTGTCGGGTTAGATGCTGATTCGTTATTGGAATCACATGAGATTATTGCACCAACGGTTGCACCTGATTTGGATAAATCTCGAGTTGATGCTGATAACGTGACGCGTGCTGGCATGCACCGACAAGAAGAGTCAACCATCGAAAAAGCCAGTGTCATGATGCCAAAGGTTATCTTGGCGATTGTGGCGCTAATTGTTGTGATTGTTGTCTGGGCGTTTGTTGCCAATTTTGCTGGGAAAGCTAAGCAAGAACCAGCGAATAACTCACAAGTCTCAGTAGCAACGTCTAAGGTGGCTTCAAGTAGTTCAGAGACGTCAGCAACTTCCACATCAAAAAAGCAAAAAGAAAAGCAGGCTTCGAGTGCGTCTGAAAAGCCTAAGACGGAAGTTGCACCTGCTTCTGTCGCTGGCACAACGTCAACTTTTGCGGTCAAAGTGCCAGTCAATGAAGCGCGAAAGTTAAAAATAACGGGTCGTGGCGCATCATGGACACAAGTAACAAATAATGCTGGGGTTGTATTGTATTCAGGGACCATCCAAGCTGGTGAGACGCATGAGGTTGATATTCCAAGCGACAACACTTTTGTCACACTACAAACGGGTAATGCTAATAATTTAACCCTCCAATTTAATGGGATTGACGCACCTTTGAATAATACAGGTTTAGTCTGGCGTGCAGTCTTTAATGTTGCACAAAAATAGTTTTAGGAAGTAAGACATGAATTTACCAAATAAGTTAACAGTTTTTCGTATCGTTTTAATCCCGTTATTTGCCATTATTTTGATGGTACCAATCAATTTATGGGGTGGTAGCGATATGTTACCTACAACCCATTTGATTGCTGCGTTGATTTTTATTGCTGCATCACTAACAGATACGCTGGATGGTCAGATTGCACGTCGCCAACATTTAGTGACTAATTTTGGGAAGTTTGCTGACCCTTTGGCTGATAAGTTATTAGTCATGACGGCATTGATTTACTTTGTCCAATTTGGATGGGTACCAGCTTGGATGGTGGCTGTTATTGTCATTCGAGAATTAGCTGTAACTGGATTACGGACCCTAATTGTTGAAAACAATGGTCAGGTGATGGCTGCAGCGATGCCTGGAAAAATTAAAACAACAACGCAAATGTTAGCCATTACGTTTTTCTTGTTGCATAATTTTGGCTTTGCGACAATTGGCATTCCTTTTGCCCAGATTATGTTGTGGATTGCAGTATTCTTTACCGTTTATTCGGGAATTGAATATTTTTGGAAGGCACGATTTGTGTTTGCCGATGGCTTAAAATAAGATAATAAAGGTGACCAACGTCGCCTTTTTTTATTTCAAAATGTAACGTTTATCGTTATATGGTTCATTATTTAGTAGGAGGTGGATTAAAATGACTGAACAAAAGATCCAATTAGGACAGAAATTAATAAAAATGGATGAAACCATCACTGCTGTTGAAAGTCTAACGGCCGGCTTGTTTGCGGCAACACTTGCAGAAACACCGGGGATATCAGCAGTGTTTCCAGGTGCTTTTGTGACTTATTCAGCGACAGCAAAAACGTTACTGACGGGAGTGCCGCAGGCATTAATTGCACGATATGGTGTGGTTTCAGAACAGGTCGCAGTCGCAATGGCATTTGGGGCAGCTAAAAAAATGCAGACCGATTGGGCCATAAGTTTTACGGGTGTGGCGGGTCCTGATTCACTAGAAGGGCATGCAGCTGGCACTGTATATATCGGAATTGTTTACGGTCAACGACTAAGCTACGTTCAAGCTTTTCAATTGGAAGGCGATCGCCAAATGGTGCGTGAAGCTGCTGTGTCAGCGGGAATGAACTTATTGAATGCAGTTATTTTGACACCAGATAAATATTTTGAAAAAATAGTTACAAAGTCAGGTAATTAGGTTATACTTAATTTATTAATAAAAATATGGAGGCCGATTAAATGGCAAGTGGGAAAAATATTAACCCAAATAAGAAAATCGAAGGTAAAATAACAGACCCTAAAGCACGGGATGCAGCGTTGAATGAAGCACTAAAGAAAATTGAGAAGTCATTTGGAAAAGGTGCGGTTATGAAGATGGGTGATTCTAAGTTTACTAAGGTTGAATCAACATCGACTGGGTCTTTGAAGTTGGATATTGCACTTGGTGTTGGTGGCTACCCTAAGGGGCGTATTATTGAAATCTATGGTCCCGAATCATCAGGTAAAACAACATTAGCGCTCCATGCCGCGGCTGAAGCGCAAGCAAATGGTGGTATTGTGGCCTATATCGATGCGGAAAATGCCATGGATGTTGAGTATGCTAAAGCGTTGGGGGTCAATGTTGATGAATTGCTTTTGTCACAACCAGATACAGGTGAACAAGGTTTGTCGATTGCTGATGCTTTGATTAATTCAGGTGCCGTTGATATGGTCGTAGTTGATTCTGTTGCCGCTTTAACGCCGAAGGCAGAAATTGACGGCGAAATCGGTGATACGAGTGTTGGGCTACAAGCGCGTATGATGTCTCAAGCCCTTCGTAAATTGTCCGGTGCTATTTTGAAAACTGGCACGACGGTTATTTTCATTAATCAATTACGAGAAAAGATTGGGATCATGTTTGGTAATCCTGAAACAACACCAGGTGGACGTGCGCTTAAATTCTACTCAACTGTTCGATTAGATGTTCGTCGAAAGGGTGGTATTGATGCGACAAAGGCTGATGATGATAATGTTAAGTCAGTTGGAAATATTACGCGCATTAAAGTGGTCAAGAATAAAGTGGCTGCGCCTTTCCGCGAGGTGGAAGTCGAAATTATGTTTGGAAAGGGTATTTCTAAAACCGGTGAGATGATTGACTTGGCGGTTGATAAAGATATTATTGATAAGGCTGGCTCATGGTTCTCATATAATGGGGACAAGATTGGTCAAGGAAAGGTTAATGTTATTCGTTGGCTTGATGATCCTGAAAATAAAAATGCTTATGATGATATTTTCAAACGGGTGAGACAGGCATACTTGGGCGAAGGTGAAGCACCAGCCGAGGAAGTATCTAACGCAAAAACAGAAGATGATATTGCATTAGACATTGAAGAATAGAAGATAACCTTTTATCTCAATAGCAGCTGTAAAGAATTAATTGTAACCACTGGTCTGTTTTGGACCGGTGGTTTTTTTGTCGCGTCTTAGTTGCTTGGACTTGAATATGAAGAATCAATTTGGTATATTTAAAATTATAATGATTCTAAATTAAAAAGGAGATGACGAATGGTACATAAGCAAACAAAAAGTCTGGCACAACGCAATAACATTATCCGAGCATCCGTGATGGGAGCTAATGACGGCATCCTGTCTGTTTCGGGGATTGTTATTGGGGTGGCAGGCGCAACAACCAATACTTTCTCGATTTTAATTGCTGGGTTTGCCGGCGCGTTAGCTGGTACGGTCTCAATGGCGATGGGTGAGTATGTTTCGGTACACGCGCAAAATGATGCGCAGAAAAGGGCAGAAAAAGAACAACAAAATCGATTAGAGTCAAGCTTTCAACAAGAACAGACTTGGTTAGAAAACAAATACGTCAAGTCAGGTATTCCGAGTGATTTAGCTCGACAGGCGGTTTCAGAAATGATGATTGTTGATCCTTTGGGGACAACAATTCGTGAACGTTATGGCTTTACATTACACGAAGAGATGAATGCGATGTCAGCGAGTGTCGCATCTATGATTTCTTTTCCGTTAGGTTCAATTTTACCGATGTTAGCTATTTCAACAATGCCGCATGAACATGCAATCAATGTCATGGTAACTGCTTTGTCAGTTATTATTGCTTTAGCTTTCACTGGGTACTCTTCGGCTAAATTATCAGGTGCTAATCTATATCGTGCGACTTTGCGCAATGTTTTGGCAGGTATTTTTACGATGTTAGTAACATATGCTATTGGACTAATGATGGGGAGATAGGAGCGATGAAAAATATTAAATCGGCGCCAAATGAGACCATGGAAGAACGCCTGAATGTTATTCGAGCCGGTGTGTTGGGTTCAAATGATGGTATTCTAACCGTTGTTGGTGTGTTATTCTCTGTCGGTGCTGCAACATCCAATTCATTTACGATTTTTATTGCTGGGATTGCAGATTTATTCGCATGCGCTTTGTCAATGGCATCGGGTGAATATGCTTCGGTTAGTTCACAAAAAGATGCCGAAGAAGTAGTTGTTGATTTAGAAACAAGGCGTTTAGCGGCTAATCCACAAAGTGTTGAAGCTGATATCTATCAATTTTACTTGCAAAAAGGTGTTTCAGAAATGACAAGTCGGAAAATTGCACAGGCTTTGATGGCAACGAAACCCCTGGAAGCTGTGTTGACTGCAAAATATGATGTTCAATTAGGACACTATGTGAGCCCGATGGGTGCAGCAATCTCATCACTGATATGCGCGGCAATGGCTGGTGTTTTTCCTTTATTGACAATGACCTTTGTGACAGGAGAAAATGGTATTGTAGGAACCATATTAATCACAGCTATCATATCAGCGATGATTGGTTTGCTAAGTGCTTATCTTGGTCATGGTTTCATGAAGCGTGCAATGTTGAGAAATGTCGTAATTGCATTGATTACAATTGCTATTCATTATGGGATTGGTAAATTATTTTGACAGAAAATAAAGTAGAAGCTGCTTTTGCAGCGGTAAAAAGGTCAGGTTTTAAATTAACAGAGCAACGTTCAATTATTGTCCGATATTTGGTAGAAAACCGAATGGTACCGACCCATCCGACAGCCAAGGCCATTTATCATGATTTGCAAGCGGTATCTGAGAAAATCAGTTTAGCGACTGTCTATAATACGTTAGATATGTTAGTTAATGCGCGACTAGTTTTGGCGATTGATAATAAAACGGATGGTAAGATGCATTACGATTGGTTTGGTATCCCGCATTATCATGTGATTTGCACCAATTGTGGCAAAATTGTCGATGCTGACAATTTCCCATTAACGGAATTACCAAAATTGGCAGCTGAGGCAACGGGATACAAAATTGGGTCATATCAAGTGGAAGTGCGGGGGATTTGTCCTGACTGTCAGCGCCGCTTAGGTAACCAGGGTTAAATATATTTAGTCTAAATCATCGGAGTTATTTTGAACTAATTTTTGTTAGTTATGGGAAAATAAAGGTGTAGTCAATTAGATGCAATATAGGAGGTAGTTATAATGGTCAAGAGTTATTTATTAACGGTCGGTGATTATACGCGACGGTTGCCAATTATCCCCATTGATGAAACACATGGTATGGCTGTCTTTGTCTTATTAGGTGATGCACGGATGACACATGAGTCAGCAAAATTGTTGGTCGATAAAATACCGGATAATTTTGATTATCTGGTAACAACAGAAAGTATGGGCATTCCGCTCGTGCATGAAATGTCGGTTTTGAGCCTGCATTCAGAATATATTGTATTGAGGCAGTCAAAAAAAATATATATGCAATCGCCAATCGCCCAAAAAGATTATGTTGATCGATGGGGTAATACCAAAAATATGTATTTAGATGCTATTGATTCAAAACGACTAGTTGGGAAAAAAGTGGTCATAGTTGATGATATTGTGACAAGTGGTGCTTCAATGGCGGCAGCCTCAGAATTATTAAAGTCAGTAGGCGCCAAGGTCGTTGCCCAAGCTGCAATCTTGGCGGAAGGTGATGCGGTACATCGTAAAGATTTAGTTTTTTTGGAAGGATTGCCGTTATTTGAACAAAATGGTGATGACTTTGAACCGGTATCACTTGATTAGAATAGTTAAATTTGGAGGGGAAAGATGACGGAAATAATGAATCCAGATCAGGCACAAGATGTTTGGAAAGATGTTGGTCGTAGTGTTGCATTTGTTGTATTAAAATTATCTCGAGATAGTCAGGTAGAGGCGCAGAATGTGATTCAGGAATTTGCCGATCGCTCACAAGCGATTATCCGTTCAATGCGTATTCGAGCAAATCAGGATAATCTGCGGGTTGCAATTGGATTTAGTAATGCGGCTTGGGATTACTTATTTCCAACGGCTGCAAAGCCCAATGAGTTAGAGACGTATACGACTTTAGAGGGGCCAGAATACACGATGCCTGCGACTGAAGGTGATATTTTTTTTCATATTCGAGCTGCGAATGAGGCAGTTGTGTATGAAGTGGTGACGCAATTTATGCGCTTCTTAAAGCCAATTACAACATTGATAGATGAAACAAAAGGCTTTAGGTATTTTGAAGGTCGCGCTATTATTGGGTTTATTGATGGGACCGAAGCGCCAGCACCTGAAGATGCGGCAGATTATGCTATCATTGGCTCAGAAGATCCAGCATTTATTAATGGGTCGTACGCCTTTGCACAAAAGTGGCGCCACGACATGGACTTTTGGGGTCATTTGAAACATGAAGAACAAGAAAAAGCCGTTGGCCGTGAAAAATATACTGATTTAGAGTTACCGGATGATGAAAAGTTTAAAAATGCGCATAATGTTGCCTCAAAAGTAGATATAAATGGCGTTGAGCAAAAAATTGTGCGGATGAACGTTCCTTATTCCGATGAGGCTAGTCAAAACACTGGAACATATTTTATTGGGTACGCAAGACATTGGACCGTCACAAAGGCGATGTTAGAAAGCATGCTAGCTAAAACAGATTATTTGTTAACTTTTTCAACTATCCTAACGGGACAATTATATTTCATTCCGTCGCGTGAATTATTGGCGAAGATCGCAGATGGTGAATTAAACGAAGCATAAAACTTTGGATTAAAAGGTCAGGTGTTAGCCTGACCTTTTTCATTGTAGATTGAACGAGATACGATAAAGCGTGGTATAGTTAATAGTGAATGTTAAACTGGAGGACGAAAATGATTACGTTAAAATCACAACGAGAAATAGAAGCAATGGCGAAGTCTGGTGCAATTATCGCAGGCATGCATCAAGGCCTGCGTCAAATTATTAAACCAGGTATCTCAACTTGGGAAATTGAGGTGTTTGGCCGTCAATATATTGAAAGTCATGGCGGTCGAGCTGCACAAATTGGCTTTGAAGGTTTTGAATACGCAACGACAGTATCGGTTAATGACGAAGTTGCGCATGCGTTCCCACGTAAGGCGTTGTATTTAAACGAGGGGGATATTGTTAAGGTCGATACAGTCGTTGAACTGGATGGGGCATATTCTGATTCAGCATGGACGTATGCGGTTGGTGAGGTGAGCCCCAAAGTACAACGTTTAATGGATGTAACGCACAAAGCGTTATACTTAGGGATTGACCAAGCGCAAGTTGGTAATCGTTTGGGAGATATTGGTGCAACCATTAATGCTTTTATTGAAGATGAAAATGGGTATGGTAATGTCCGCGATTATATCGGACATGGAATCGGACCAACGATGCATGAAGAACCAGCCGTGCCGCATTATGGTGTTGCTGGCCGCGGGTTAAGATTAAAGCCTGGCATGACAATTACCATTGAACCGATGGTTAATCTCGGCGGCTTTGAAGTTGAAACGTCTGAGGAAGATGGCTGGACAGTGACCACGTTGGACGGATCATGGTCAGCACAATATGAACATACAATTGCAATTACAAATGATGGACCAAAAATATTAACGTCACAGGATCCAGAATTTGATGCCAAGTATTTACTATAAAATAATAAAAGGTCAGTTAATGGGCATCTGCTCATTGACCGACCTTTTATTTAGTCTTGTAGTGTCCCCGCTGATTCAGTCAGAACAGTTAGAATGACAATGTTTTTATTAATTTCAACCTGTGCTTCAGCCCCAAAGCCCAATTGCTGTTGTGTTTGTTGTGCAATAAATCCAGCTTCGAGGTTAAAGTCTGGTACTTTTTCTTCATTTAGTCGGGTTTCAATGACTTGCCCTGTCAGATGCCATTTTTGCATTGTTGCTTTTTGACTGTGCATGGTAAGCGTACCAAATCCGGCATCATTAAAGAAATCAATAATCGCCTTAATGCCGTGGAGTTCAAATTCACGGGCTAGACTTTTCCCAGCCCAATAGGTAATATCGGCAATGTCTTCATTAAATAGATTGGGCATTAGTCGATCACGTAGTAAGACAATTGGGAAAATATTAGTTATTTCTTCAGCCATTTGAGAGCTCCTCGTTTGAATTGAATATGTCAATTATAACGAAATAAACTTAATTTGCCAAATACGTTGCAAAAATGTTACAATTTCTGAATGGAAAGGAAGGGGAATTAAACATGGACTTACCGAATAATCCATTAATTAATAGCACCCTCGGTTTGCTGGATGGTGATTTAAAATCTCAGCAAGACCATACAGAAGGTACCCAAGTATGGGGTAGTGACAGCTCATTAACTTTGGCAACCATTAATGCCCTATCAAATGGGTATAATTTAATCGATATTATGAATGAATTTGAGAAATGGTATGCAGAAGGCAAGTATACTGCGAATGGTCAAATTCAAACCATTGGAAAAACGACTCAAGGTGCTATTTTGCGTTTCTCTGAGAATCATGATCCTTTTTCTTCAGGCGGAATTGCTGAAGATGACAACGGAAGTGGTGCTTTGACGCGAATGATGCCTGTGATTCTTTATCTGTATTCGCAGTATGGCTCTGATTTTATCAATAATGAAACAGCTATGCTAACTTTACATCAAATAGCTGGGTTAACCCATAATCATCCACGAGGCTTGGTTGGAATTGGCTTATATGCAATCTTAATCGGGCAAATTCTAGATGGATTTGATTTGGAGATGGCCTTAGATCGCGCAGTCGGATTGGCTTATGAGTATTATTCTGAACACGATATCTTTGCAGAGGCATTGTCTGAATTCGAGAATTTAAATACACCTGATTTTGTTAATAAACCAATGAAGGAGCTCAAAGCAACTGGTTATATCGTGGATACCCTTGAAGTGATTACATGGGTTTTGCTTAATACTGATTCGTATGATGCCGCCATGAAACTGACCGTTGAAATTCCTGGAAAATCGCATGCTATTTTACCATTAGTGGGCACGGTGGCCGCTATTATATATCAGCAGCATGATTATCCAAGCGACATTGTTACGCATGATATGCAAACTGAGCTGGAAACATTATTGAATAAAGCCGTATTAAGTGGTAAATTCGCAATTTATTCATAATGTGGGCAATTTTAAATAAAAAATATAGTTGATACTTAAGATGATAGTCTTAGGTATTTTTTATTTAAAAGGGCTGGGGGAACTTAAAATGAATAAATTTGTTATATATGTATCGTCACAGCAAAAAGAAGTCGCTTTAAAAGTTCGAGCAGATATCGTCGACATTGCATCCAAGTTAGGATATATTCCAATTCCAATTAATCGCGTTTTGACCGGCCATTTTGCTAAAGGAGACATTGTATTATATCCAGTCTTATCAAATGAAGATGAGAAAAATGCAGATTACACGCGAGTTGAATTTCTAAAATCACTTGATGTGTCATTGATTTTAGTTGCCTTGGATATTGACTGCTTTAACTTAGGCAATGATAAAATGATGGTGGAGATACTTAATTTAGCAGATTGTTTGTTGATCCAAAATAATGACATCTTGTCACAATTACGGGAAATTGGAATTGTTACCCGCGTGAGGACGGTTGAGATCCATGATTATTTGATACCAGCACCTGTGACGATTGCCGAATTTAGCCGCGAAGTTTCAGTAGTCAATGCGCCAACCAAGAAATATATTAAAAATTGGCAGCTTCAAACGCCAATTAATGTCTTCCAAGAAAAAATTCACGAAAAAGACAGTTTGCTTAACCAGGTGTCTGAATTAGATCCCAATAAAGTTAATGATGTACCACATAGTGGATTTGGTTTGGTATTTGAAGATGATCGAGCGAACGATAAACGATTTCTTAATTTATCCTATGAAATATCGATGTTTTTAGCTGGTGGGGTGCCTGTCATTATTTCAAAACATGATTCGGCGGCACATTTAATTCGCAGTTTTGGTTTGGGGCTAATGATTGAAAGTCTGGCGGACATTGATCGTTTGATGCAAGATACCACACGAGAAAGTTACTTAAAGATGGTTGAAAACGTGAGCGCCTTTAGTAAATTTATTCGTCAAGGGGCTTATTATAAGCATGCCATTGAAGCATGTGAGCACGAGGTGCGTTTATCTCAATTAGCAAAAACAGAAACTAAAAATGAAAAGATTTAAGTGTATACGTTTTGTGCGGTTTATTTAAAAATTAAGCAAATACAATTTGTATTTGCTTTTTTTGATTCGTATTGGGTAATGACGGCAGATTAATAATTGCGATTGTGGTACTAATAATTCAATAGTTTTCGTGATAAAATGAGTAGGTATGTAGAAAACCTTGTTAGATAGATAAGGGCTTCAATACAGAAAAATTAATACAAATGATGGAGTTATTATGACCGGAACACATGTGGTGATTAGCATTATTATTGCTTATTTATTAGGCGCCATTCCTTTTGGATACTGGATTGGGAAATTTATTTATCATAAAGATTTGTTGACTTTAGGGTCTGGAAATATTGGAACTACTAATACATTTCGGATTTTGGGGAAAATTCCTGGGACGGTGGTTTTTGTATTAGATATCTTAAAGGGAACGGCAGCAGCATCGATGGCGTATGTTTGGGGGCCGTTACCAACTTCACAACATTATTGGGTCCTCATTATTGGGGTTGTAGCAGTGATTGGACATACCTTTTCATTTTGGTTGAATTTTAAGGGCGGAAAAGGCGTTGCAACTTCGTTGGGGATTTTATTGGCATACTCACCAACACTATTTGTTTGGTCATTTTGTTTCTTTGTTTTTGGTTTACTGATTTCGAGCATGGTTTCGGTTGCATCAATTTTAGGTTTTCTAATGAGTTCCATTCTATTTTGGGTGATTGACGATACCATTTTGGCAACTGTCTGCTCAATATTAATGCTTTTTGTTGTCTATTTACATCGTTCAAATATTCAACGAATTATTCACGGTACTGAGAATACAATTAAGTTTGGTTTACCTTATTGGATTAAAAAGTGACAGCTAAGGAGTATGTCTAATGAAAGCACTAATTTCGATTGATTACACGAATGATTTTGTCGCTGATGATGGTGCGTTAACCGCGGGCAAGCCTGCACAAAATTTACATGCTAAAATCCTTGAATTGACAAAACAGGCCACCGAACAGCAAGATTTTGTCGTCTATGCTATTGATCGCCATACAATTGGGGATGAGTATCACCCTGAAAGTCGATTATTCCCTGCGCATAATTTAGCAGGTACGAATGGGCGTCAGTTATTTGGTGCGTTACAGGCTTACTATGAAAAAACGGCAGATCAGGCAAATGTTTATTATATGGATAAACGACACTATTCAGCATTTGCAGGGACCGATTTAGATCTTCGATTGCGTGAACGGAAAATTACAGAGATTACGCTAGTGGGTGTCTGCACAGATATATGTGTCTTACACACCGCAATTGATGCTTATAATTTAGGTTATCAAATTAATGTGCCTGAAGCGGCTGTTGCATCTTTTGATGCAGCAGGACATGCTTGGGCCTTGCAGCACTTAAAAAACACATTAGGTGCAAATATTATTGAAGAAAATGATTGATTGAAGGACGGTACACTGACATATGCAACTTGAATTTTTGGGCACAGGTGCTGGCGTTCCAGCACGCTATCGAAATGTCACGAGTATCGCATTAAGACTATTAGAAGAACTAAATGAAGTTTGGTTATTTGATGCTGGCGAAGGCACGCAGCAGCAAATGTTACGTTCAACCATTCGGCCACGAAAGGTTACTAAAATTTTTGTGACGCATTTACATGGTGATCACATTTTTGGATTGCCTGGCTTATTGTCATCGCGTTCATTTCAGGGTGGTGAAGAACCATTGGATATTTTTGGCCCAAGAGGGATAAAAAATTATATTGAAACTAGTTTGCGAACATCTCAGACCCATTTAACCTATCGCATTAACTATCATGAACAACCAGATGCTGGTGGGACCGTTTTTGAAAATGAAAAATTTAAGGTTGAAGCATTGCCGTTAGACCACCGTATTTTATCGTTTGGGTATCGGATTATTGAGGCTGATCATGCAGGAGAATTATTGGTTGATCGGTTACGTGAGCTCCAAATACCTGCAGGACCAATTTATGGTCGCTTAAAGCGTGGCGAAGATGTTGTTCTGTCTGACGGTCGCACTATATTGGCTGCCGACGTTGTTGGACCATCTAAGAAAGGACGTGTTGTTACCATTCTAGGTGATACCCGTAAAACAGACAATGTTCGGCCTTTAGTCCAAGATGCGACGGTTGTTGTCCATGAGGCAACTTATGGTAAAGGTGAGGGGAAGTTGGCCCGAGCATACTATCATTCAACAAGCATTCAAGCAGCAGAAAGTGCGGCTAATGGCCATGTTGGACGTCTGTTATTGACCCATATTTCAGCTAGATATCCCGGCCGCTTAGCAAATGAGTTGGCATATGCGGCGCAAACTGTTTTTGCCAATACAAGAGTTGTGCAGGACTTTGATGTTTACGATATTCCAATGGGGTTGCAGACCAATGCTGGCCCAATTAAATTGGTTGAACATGTGGCGCAGGAAGATGAGGAAGTATAAATGATTGCCTCAAAATACAACTGGCAAGTCTTAGCATCACAAGATAATCAGACAGTTAAAGACATTCAAGATGCATTTGGTGCGTCTCAATTAATTGCGCAAATCTTGGTTTCACGGGGCTATGACACGTTAGATAAAGTGAACCGATTCCTTCATCCAGACTTAGATATGTTGTACGACCCTTTTTTATTTTATGGGATGACAACTGCTGTTGATCGTATCATGGCCGCGATTGATAACAATGAGAAAATAGTTGTGTATGGTGATTATGATGTTGACGGTATGACAGCAACGACAATCATGACGTCTGCTTTGGAAATTATGGGGGCAAATGTTACTTATTTTGTACCAAGTCGGTTTAATGACGGCTATGGGCCAAATTTGGCAGCCTATCAACAATTAGTTGCCGAAGGAATGGAACTATTGATTACCGTTGATAATGGGGTAACGGGTTATGATGAAATTGCTTGGTTAAAAACGGTTGGTGTGGATACAATCGTTACGGATCATCACGAGTTACCAGATCAGCTACCGGAAGCTGTTGCGGTCATTCATCCAAGGCATCCGATGGGTGACTATCCGTTCGGTGCACTTTCTGGAGCGGGAGTTGCTTTTAAGGTAGCTTCGGCATTACTTGAAGCACCAGCAGATGAAATGCTTGACTTAGCAGCTATTGGGACGATCGCTGATGTCATGTCTTTGACCGACGAAAATCGAGTCATTGTTGCGTTAGGCCTTAAAAGTATTAATCAGGCACCACGTTTGGGAATTGAAGCCATTTTATCTTTGCTGTCTGGTCAAATTGATCAAGTCACTGCCGAAACAGTTGGCTTTCAAATTGCTCCCCGGCTTAATTCGCTGGGCCGTTTAAAAGACGCAACAGATGGGGTTAGATTACTGTTGAGTGATGATGACGATGAAGCTAAGCGCTTAGCAACACAGATTGATAGTTTAAATGATGAACGTAAGGCGTTGGTGGATTCAATCACTGAGCAAGCTTTGCAGCAAGCCGCAGGTGAGCGACAAAACGATGCAGTCTTGCTGATTGTCGGACAAGGTTGGCATGAGGGCGTTTTAGGTATCGTTGCCGCCCGGGTTCTTGAACACACAGGTAAACCGACAATTATTTTAAATCATGCTGGCGATATGATGAAGGGATCAGCCCGCTCGATTTCTGCATTCAATTTATACCAAGCTATGCAGCCCCATCGAGCGTTATATCATGCTTTTGGCGGACATGCGCTAGCAGCTGGAATGACTATTCCATTTGAAAATTTAGTTGCGGTACGAGAACTATTGAATCAAGCTGCGTTGACACAACATTTGGCAGAAGATAATCAATTGCCTTTATCGATTACCGCATCTGTTTCAGGACAAGACTTTAATCAACAAAATTTTGATCAATTACAATTATTAGCACCATTTGGACAAGATAATGCTGAACCTATTTTTTTGGTTGCACTGACAAATACACAAAATGTTAAAACAATGAGTGATGGGAAGCATTTACGATTTACGGGTCAAACCTCAGATCAACCATTACCAATTATTGGTTGGCAAATGGGAATGTATGCTGATGCTTTGACAGGGCATTATGATAGTTTAGAAGTTGTGGGGACGATGAGTAAAAACACTTTTCGTGGCGCTACAAATTATCAGATGATTGCTAAAGATATGCGAGCACAAGGGTCAGGCATTCTTGATATTCGCACATCACGTTTAACAAGGCAGACCTTTAACCATACCGCAACGTACATTTTCTTTAATCAGAAGGTTTATGAACAGCTTAATTCTGTGATTCAAGGAAACAGTCGTGCAATTTGGTGGGAGGATGCATTTAATTTGACGAATGCCGGTCTGATGGCGTTTGTTGATTTACCAGCGGATTTAGACCAATTACACCAAGTGTTGGCATATGTACCGGCAGATGGCTGGGCGCCTATTTTTTATACATCACACCCGGCATATTTACAGAAAGTACCGGGACATGCTGAATTTGCAACGTTTTATAAATTTATGATGCAGCAAAGACAGGTGGCATTGAAACAGTACTTCGATCAAATGGCTGCACATTTAAAAATGAGTCCGGAAACATTAAGATTGATAATCAATGTGTTTTTAGATGCAAAATTTGTTACAATTGAAAATGGTTTTTTAAATGCAGTTCAACAACCAGTGTCCACCGAGTTAGAACAAACGAAAAGTTATCAAGCGTATCTCAATAAACGTGAGATCGAGCGACAATTAATCTATAGTTCAACGAGTGAGCTTGAGCAACTGCTAAATGAATTAGCGAAAGCCGACTAAGTTAATCGGCAATAGGAGCATAAAATATGACAATTGATTTGCATGATTACGTTGCATCAATTCCTGATTTTCCGGAATCTGGGATTATTTTTCGAGATGTAACACCGTTGTTAGCAGATGCTGCTGCTTTAAAAATGGCAACGCATCAGTTAGCAATGTACGCACAAAAACAAGGTGCGACAGTAGTGGTAGCCCCCGAATCACGAGGCTTTTTGTTAGGAACGCCCATTGCAATTGAATTGGGGATTGGATTTGTACCAGCGCGAAAGCCGGGTAAATTACCAAGAGAAACCGTATCTGAGCACTATGCTTTAGAGTATGGCTCAGCGACTTTAGAAATTAATCGCGATGCGATTAAGCCAGGTGACAAAGTTGTTATTGTTGACGATTTATTGGCTACTGGTGGAACAATTGCAGCAACCATTAACCTAGTCGAAAAATTAGGCGGTGAAGTGGTTGGGCTTGGCTTTTTGATTGAACTTAATGCATTGAGTGGCCGTGATATCTTAAAGGGTTACGATATTCATGCTTTGTTGGCTTATGAAGGCGAATAGAGATTAAATATATGATATAAAAACGCATGCCATAGTCTGACATGCGTTTTTCTGCGGTTTATAACGATAATAGGCAAGTTGTTAATAAATTGAATTACGAAATAGCGACACTACACGGCCGATGATGGTGAGTTCAAACATAATTTCTGGATGGTATTGATTGTTTTCAGGTTGAAAACGATACTGAGCACGCTCTCTAAAGAAGCGTGCAATTTTAACCTTTTGATCTTGACCAATATAGGCGACAATTTCACCGTTTTCAGCATCATTTTGTTGACTGATGTATAAGTCGTCGCCATCAAAGATACCAATTTTCTGCATGTTATCACCAGTCATTCGCATTAAGAATAATTTGCCGGCGTAACGAATCAGATTATCTGGTAAGGGTGAGCGATGCGCCGTTTCCGGATTAAATTTTGACCAAGGACCATCTAAGTATGGAATGGTTGGATTTTGTTGGATGCCCATTGCATTTAAACCACTTGCTGTTATTTCGAGCGCTCTGGGTTTATCTGGATCCCTAAACAAGTACCCTTTATCTTGCAAACGAGTCAGGTAGCCATGAACTGTCGATGGGGAAGTCATGCCCAATCCGTCCCCAATTTCACGAATCGTTGGTGGGAATCCATTTCTGTGACTTGTTTCATAGATAAAACGTAAAACGTTGAGTTGTTTCTCTTCTTTTTTTGCCATCAACAAACTCCTTCATATTAGGCCATTTGTTTTATATTATACTGTGATACTGACAATTAAACTGCCTCATATCGACCATTGTAATAAAATGTTATAATGTTGAAGAGATGGTTGAATGGAGGAATGAATATTGGCAGAAGATTCACATATGTTAGCTGTTCGGACAAGAATTAATGAATTAGCAGCAAAAGCAAAGACGGCGGCGGGCCTAACACCTGAAGAGGAAGCAGAACGTAAAGATTTAAGGGCTGAATTCCTAGCAAATTTCCGGGCCGCTTTTCGTTCACAGGTTGAAATGCTACAAGTCTTTGATAAAGATGGACAAGAGGTAACACCTGAAAAGGTGAAGCAGATTCAACGTGAAAATGGTATTCGTGAAGATTAACGCGTTAAAATTGATAGGGGTAGTAATTCATATCGGTTTTGGGTACAATGAAATAGTGAATTTATAGACAAAAGGACGTAATTATGAGTACTTCAATTTGGATTGTATTAGTTGTTTTGGCATTGTTGGTTGGCGGTGTGGCTGGATTTTTCCTTGCACGTCGCTCAATGGAAAGTTATTTGAAAAAGAATCCACCGATTTCAGAAGAAATGATGAAATCAATGATGACATCAATGGGTCAAAAGCCTTCACAAAAGAAGTTGAACCAAATGATGGCACAAATGAAAAATAACACGCAAACAAAATAAGTTAATGTCATTGAAAAGCGCGACTAATTTCTGTAATTAGTCGCGCTTTTTAGATGTTTCAATATAAATATTGAGCGTCTATTTCAAATAATTTTCCCGTCGTTCAGGGTGAACATCAACGTAGTGCCAATTTGGATTGATTTGGGCATCAAGCGCCTCAAATGAAGCAGTTAAGACAGCATTAAATTCTTCGGATGCTAACTCTTTTTGTTTTGAAAATTGGTCTGGATAGATGGGGTCGCCATAAGCCATCGTGACATTATTTCGTTTGAAGAGGTCTGAAAATTTTAAAGGGCCTTGATATACGAGCGGTACGATTGGCTTTTTTGCCAAGCGCGCGATGACGAGTGCCCCGTCTTTCATCTCTTGGGAATGGCGTGAACCTGATGGAAACATGATGAGGCTAAGGTTATCCTTTTTGAGCCCGTTGACTGGAATTTTAATCACGGAAGGCCCAGGATTTTCGCGATCAACAGCAAATCCGTGAGAATGACTGATAATCCACCCAATAATTGGGTTTTTAAATAATTCTTTTTTAGCCATAAACATGTAGACGTTTGGATAGCCAGCAACGGCGAAATATAGGGGATCCCACCATGTACGATGTGGGCCAACCAAAATATAGTTATCATCAGGCAACTTTTCTTGATTTAAAAGCGTATATTTGCCGTTAATTAACCAGATAATAAATTGAACAATGCGCGCAGCAATGTGATAAAACATAATTCATTCCCCTTGATCAATACTTGTGCCTTCTATTATGCCATAAATTTAACGAATGCGAAATGAGTTGACAATTCATTGTACGCACTAGACAATAGGTTAAGATAGATTATACATGGAGAAGTTGATAATGACGGTTGAATTAAGAGACGGTGAGCGAATAGATATGCTTTATCGAGATGAAGTTAAAATCATTCAAAGTCGTGATGTTTTTTCATTCTCGTTAGATGCGGTTTTGTTGGCCCATTTTGCAAATCCCCGAAATGGTGGTCGCGGCACAATCGTCGATTTGGGTACTGGTAATGGGGCTATTCCACTGTTTATGGCTCATAAAGTGACGGGAAAAATTATTGGCATTGAGATTCAGCCACGCTTAGCTGATATGGCGCAACGTTCAGTAATGATGAATGAATTGGATGATAAAATTAAAATCATTAATGCTGATATGCGTGACGTTTTTGAGACGCTTAAGCCCGGTTCAGTCGAAACGGTAGTTTCAAATCCGCCGTATTTTGCGGCGACTGAACAATCACATAAGAATCCTAATCAACATTATGCAATTGCTCGGCATGAAATCAAGGCGGATTTAGCATTGGTCACACATACTGCCAAAAAATTGTTAAAATCTGGAGGTCACTTCTTCATGGTGCACCGACCGGATAGGTTATTTGAAATATTGGATGCATTACGCGCTAACAATTTAATTCCTAAACGGGTACAATTTGTGTATCCAAAGGTGGGACGTGAAGCCAATATCGTTTTAATTGAAGCTATCAAGAACGGCCGTTTGACAGGTACGCAAATTTTACCACCGATTGTGACCCATCATGAAGATGATACTTATCGGGATGAGGTATGGGCAATTTATGAAGGCCGTAGTTAATGGTAGATAAAAATTATTATATGTATGTCTTGTTGACCGCTGACAATACCCTCTATACAGGGTTTACTGATAATGTTCAACGTCGCTTGGCAACGCATGCGGCGGGTAAAGGCGCTAAATACACGCGGCCAGCAAGTCGACACCCACTGAAGTTATTGTATGATGAAGTGTTTACTTCGAAAAGTGATGCTCTCAAAGCTGAGGCGCGTTTTAAGAAATTGCCGCGTCAAAAGAAAGTGAAATATTTAATGGCGCATGGTGTGACTGATTTCACGCCGTTAAGTTAAATCGCTAAGACAAGGTGTATGGGATGCGCAGTATCGTTGACTGTAATGATATGAACTGTACCGTTAATGTTTTGGGGTAAGATGAAAAAATAAAAAATACAAGGCGATGCACGTTATGTGTATTTTCTTGTATTTTATTTTGGATGCATCCTGTGACGTGTTATTTAGTTGACTTTCGCTGTTGAATCACGTAAAATTAAATATTGGTTTAATAACCAGAAAATACTCACTAATACCAATAGTTGAACGGGTGCCCTGTAGGGTCGTCGAACTACATGCGGTATTAGGTGGAAAAACATTTTGGAGGAAGTTTACTCATGGCAGTAATCTCAATGAAGCAATTGCTTGAAGCTGGTGTCCATTTTGGTCACCAAACACGTCGTTGGAACCCAAAGATGGGTGAATACATCTTTACAGAGCGTAATGGTATTTACATTATCGATTTGCAAAAGACAGTTAAATTGGTTGACCAAGCGTACAATTATGTACGTGATGCTGCAGCTAATGGGGCAATCGTTTTGTTCGTTGGAACAAAGAAACAAGCCCAAGACGCTGTGTCAGAAGAAGCAACACGTGCGAACATGTACTTCGTGAACCACCGTTGGCTTGGTGGTACAATGACGAACTGGTCTACTATCCAAAAGCGTATTGCACGTTTGAAGGAATTGCGTTCATGGTCAGAAGATGGTACTTTTGATCGTTTGCCAAAGAAGGAAGTTGCCTTGTTGACAAAGCAACGCGAGAAGTTGGAAAAGTTCCTAGGTGGAATTGCTGACATGCCTCGTATCCCAGATTTGTTGTTTATCGTTGATCCACATAAGGAACAATTGGCTGTGCAAGAAGCACAAAAGCTTAATATTCCGATTGTCGCTATGGTTGATACAAATGCTGATCCTGATCAAATTGATGTTAAAATCCCATCAAATGATGATGCAATCCGTGCCGTTCGTTTGATTACTGCAAAGATGGCTGATGCTGTTATTGAAGGTAACCAAGGTGAAGATGCAGTTGCAGAATCTGTTGAATTTGATAAAGAAGCAGGTGCCGATAAGGCCACTTCAATTGAAGAATTAACAGAAATCGTTGAAGGCGACAATAATTAATTTGTATCTTTTATTAAAAGGCATACACAAATTTGTGTATGCCTTTTTTGTTTTTCGGCGTAACGCACTAGATTAGAAGGCATTAAATAAGGTTTATAGACAAAAAAACACCATACTTTGTTCACAAAATACGAGTAGTATAAAAAATAAGTAGAATAAGGGAGTGAAAATCATGGATAATAATAATCACGCAATGATGTTAAAGTATTTACGCGAATCGCATGTATTGAATTTAGCAACCGCAGTAGATAACATTCCAAGTAATCGTGATGTGTTTTTCTTTTTGCCGGACGATTTCAGCAATGTTTTATATATTACATCACCAGCGTCATCCAAAAAAGTTATGGATATTCAAAAGAATCCGAATGTTTCATTTATGACTGTCCCAACTGACCATGATAATGGTGTCGTGACTTCTAATGCCGCGACTGCTAAATTATCTGAGAAGTCAATGGCAGAGATTTGCCCGTTGATTGCCAAACAAATTCCAGAGTGGGAAGATACAGTGGGCGAAGCGGTTGCTGACTTCATTGTTATTGAAATTGAATTTGAAACAGCAAAGATATTTGGTGATCAAGGTATATTTGATTTAGAGTTAGTTTAGTTGAATAGTGATAGCGGTGACGTTTGTATAGAGGATAACTGAGTACAGACGTTTTTTGACTGTCTTAAGAAGCAACAAATAATAAGCAGGGCAGACAAATTTAGAATAAGTAGGACTTGGGGTGGAGTAATCAGCTGACTTTAATGTTAAATTGGTGTGCAAATGACACGTTATCAATTGGTATGTCCTTATTAGATACGGTTTAAACGTGTGATTTGAAACAAATGTGATGATTCTGACGATGAATTGACTGGTTTGTAGTGATAAAAGCACGAGAATTGTGTATAATTGACTAGATAAAACTTTTGAATTTTGAAGGAGACCATTGAAAATGGCTATTACTGCAGCTCAAGTTAAGGAATTACGTGACAAGACCAACGTTGGAATGATGGATGCTAAAAAAGCATTAGTTGCAACTGAAGGTGATTTAGATAAGGCAATTGATTTTTTGCGTGAAAAGGGAATGGCAAAGGCTGCTAAAAAGGCTGATGCAATCGCTGCTGAAGGTATGACATATGTCGCAACTAAGGGTAATGCGGCTGCAATTATTGAATTAAATTCACAAACTGACTTTGTGGCCGGTAATAAGGAATTTAATGACCTATTGCATGCTGTTGCCAATGCCATTGTTGAATATAAGCCAGCTGATGTTGAAGCAGCACTTGAATTGAAGGTTGGTGCAGATGGTGCCACTTTGAATGAAGAAATCATTCATACAACTCAAATTACTGGTGAAAAGATTACGCTACGTCGCTTCGCTGTTGTTGAAGCAAAAGACGGTCAAGTTCTTGGTGCATACTCACATATGGGTGGTCGTATTTCATCACTTGTACTGCTTAATGGTGCATCAGCTGATGCAGCTAAGGATATTGCGATGCACGTTGCCGCAATTAACCCACAATATGTTTCTCGTAATGAAGTACCAGCTGATGTTTTGGCGCATGAAAAAGAAATTCAACTTGCAGCAGACGATTTGAATGGTAAGCCAGAAAACATTAAGGAAAAGATTGTTGAAGGTCGTTTGACGAAGTTTTTGGCCGATATTTCATTGGTTGACCAACCCTTTGTTAAAGGTGATGGCGAGACTGTTGAAGCCTTTGTTAAGGGGCAAAATGGAGAAGTAGTGTCATTTATTCGTTATGAAGTTGGTGAAGGCATCGAAAAGAAAGAAACTGACTTTGCCGCTGAAGTTGCTGCACAAATTCAATAGTAAACTGGAGTTTTCACAACATGGCAGATATAAAGTATAAACGCGTACTATTGAAGTTATCAGGTGAAGCCATGGCCGGTGAAAAAGGTTACGGAATTGATCCACAAACAGTTAACGCGATCGCAGCGGAAATCAAAGAGGTTTATGAACTTGGCGTTGAAATTGCGATTGTGATTGGTGGCGGAAATCTTTGGCGCGGTGAAGCTGGCGCTGAATTGGGCATGGAACGTGCACAGGCCGATTATGTTGGAATGCTTGGAACGGTGATGAATTCATTGTCGCTACAAGATGCCCTAGAAACGCTAGATGTCCCAACTCGTGTTCAAACCGCGATTGAGATGCGCCAAGTTGCCGAACCATATGTGCGACGTAAAGCGGTCCGACATCTCGAGAAGGGGCGCATTGTGATTTTTGGTGCGGGGACTGGTTCGCCTTATTTCTCAACTGATACAACCTCAGCATTGAGAGCGGCTGAAGTGAATGCTGATGCTATTTTGATGGGTAAAAATGGTGTTGACGGTGTTTATAATGATGATCCACGCAAAAATCCTGCAGCCGTAAAATATGAGCATCTCACACATATGGATGTTTTGTCACAAGGGCTAAATATTATGGATTCAACAGCTTCAACGTTGTCGATGGATAACGATATTGATTTAGTCGTATTTAATTTAAATACTAGTGGCAATATTAAGCGTGTTGTTTTGGGTGAGAATATTGGAACAACTGTAGGAGGACATTGATAAACATGGCAAATGCAATCTTAGAGTCAGCAAAAACTCGAATGGAAAAGGCTGGTCAAGCACTACAACACCAGTTGGGTAATATTCGGGCTGGCGTAGCAAATCCACAAATTTTGCGGTCAGTGACTGCTGAGTATTATGGGGCTGAAACGCCTTTGAATCAATTGGCATCAGTGACTGTACCAGAAGCGCGCGTTTTATTGGTAACACCTTTTGATAAAACAGCTTTAAAGGCCATTGAGCAAGCTATTTTTGCGTCAGATCTTGGTCTCACTCCAGCTAATGATGGCTCAGTTATTCGCTTAGTTATTCCAGCGTTGACTGAGGAGACACGTAAGGATTTAGCTAAGGAAGTTAAAGCTGAAGCAGAAAAGTCAAAAGTCGCGGTTCGTAATATTCGACGTGATGCTTTGGACGCTGCTAAAAAAGAAGAAATTTCAGAAGATGAGCTACGAAAATTGGAGAAAGATATCCAAGTTGTTACTGATGACGGTATTAAAAACATCGAATCAATTGCTTCTGAAAAAGAAAAAGAGTTATTAACAATTTAATTGTGATTGAAGCTGGTGGTCTATACCAGCTTCTTTTTTTATGTCGTTAAAGTTAACATGTTTTACACCGGTGATAACGCTTATCGTTAGAATGCTTGATATAGAGACTATGAATATCGCTGGAGGTAAGGATAATGACGGCAGGAAATATTGCGTGGGTCTTAATGGCTACGGCACTAGTTTGGCTAATGGTGCCTGGATTGGCATTATTTTATGGGGGATTTACCCATCCTAAACATATGGTTAATACTTTTGCGATGGTTCTCATTGCGATTGCAATCGGTGGTGTCCTTTGGTTTGTGGTTGGTTATTCGCTTGCTTTTAGTGGTAATCAGGCCATTATTGGTGATTTCCACGATGCATTTTTGCATGGTGTATCTATGGTTGATAGTACAAAGGGCTATACGATTCCAGATGGGCTATTCGCACTCTTTCAAGGTATGTTTCCAATGATAACAATGGCAATTATTGCCGGGGGTGTGGTTGGTCGTATGAATTTCAAAGCATTTATTGTTTTTCTTATTTTGTGGCTATTTCTAGTTTATGTACCACTCGCACATATGGTTTGGGGTAACGGTTGGTTTGCACGGTTAGGGGTCCTTGATTTTGCAGGTGGCACTGTGGTGCATATTTCATCAGGGGTTTCGAGCCTCGTTTTGGCACTATGTCTTGGGCGCCGGCAAGAAATGACGTCGACTGTGGCGCATAATATGCCAGCAATTGTGATTGGTGGCGGGTTACTTTGGTTTGGTTGGTTTGGATTTAATGCAGGGTCGGCATTAGCCGCTAATGGGCAGGCAATTTTAGCTTTCATCAACACATCGGTGGCTGCATCGATGGGAATGGTAACGTGGTTGATTATCTCGTTGGTATTGGCACAACATATTAAGGTAACTGATCTTTTGTCAGGTGCATTAGCCGGACTTGTGGCAATTACGCCTGGGGCTGGCTATGTTAATCCAGGAAGCGCTGCTGTCATCGGGTTGATTGTCGCGTTTGTTGTCTGGTTGAGCATTACGTATGTGAAAAATCATTTAGGTTATGACGATACATTAGATGCCTTTGGTATTCATGGTATTGGTGGTATTTTTGGTGGTTTGTTAACTGGGGTTTTTGCGATTAAATCATTAGCAGGCCATGCAGGCCTAATTGAAGGACAAGGTCACTTGTTTCTTGTCCAGACGTTATCAATCAGTGTGACGTTATTGGTTGTGGTGAGCATCACGTTTATGATTGTGAAATTCATTAAACATGTCATGCCGTTACGCGTTGATCAAAGAGTTGAACTGGCAGGTATTGATGTTGCGCAACATGGTGAAACAATTTATTAAGGCTGGCTGTAAGTATGTATTTATTCAAAGTATACCAATGTATACCATTTATCGATTCGTTTTGAGAATGAAGCTTGACCGTGCTGATTTAAAGGCTATAATTTAATTTTGTAAGTTAAATAAAAACTAGACCAATTATGAAAAGTCTTTACACGAGGTATAAATATGTTTTACTGTGGTATCGTCGGTTTTACTGGTACGAATCAAGATTCAACGCCAATTTTGTTAAAAGGGTTAGAAAAACTCGAGTATCGTGGGTATGACTCAGCGGGTGTCTTTGTGCCAAATGCTGATGCAGATGCAGATACATTGGTTCGAGAAAAAGGTCGAGTTGCAGACTTAGAAGCATTAGTGGCAACGAAAAATATTTCAGGTACTTCTGGGATTGCACATACACGATGGGCAACACATGGCGTGCCGGCTGTTAAAAATTCTCACCCACATGTTTCGGCTGATGGTCGTTTCTATCTTGTGCATAACGGTGTGATTGAAAATTATTTAGAATTAAAGCAAAAGTACTTATCAGATGTCGATTTCCAATCTGACACTGATACAGAAGTTGCTGTCCAGTTAATCGCAAAATTTGTAACAAATGAGAGCCTATCAACTTTTGATGCGTTTAAAAAAGCGTTAACATTGTTTGGCGATTCAGCATATGGCTTTTTGCTTATGGATCAAGCAGAACCTGATCGGATGTATGTTGCTAAGCGTAAGTCACCACTCTTAATTGGTGTTGGTGATAATTTTAACGTTGTGACATCAGATGCCGTAGCAATGCTTGATGAGACTCATGATTTTATTGAATTACACGATGGCGAAGTTGCCATTGTTGATCCAAATCGTGTTCAATTGTTTGCTGCTGATGGGCGTTCGGTCACACGTGAGCCTTTCCATTTGGATATCGATGCTGCTGAAACCGATAAAGGAATTTATCCATATTACATGTTAAAAGAGGTTGATGAGCAACCGGTTGTGATTCGTCGCTTAGTGGCCCGTTATTTGACGGATGATGGTCAAATTAAGTTAGGTCAAGCCATTTTGGATGAAATGGAAGCGGCAGACCATATTTATATTGTTGCTGCTGGAACTTCATATCATGCTGGATTAGTTGGGGCACGTATGTTCGAGCAATGGTCAAACAAGCCAACCAGTGTCTATTTGGCATCTGAATTTGCCTATGAACAGTCAATCTTATCACAAAAGCCGTTCTTTATTTTCTTATCACAATCGGGTGAAACAGCTGATTCGCGTGAAGTGCTTCAAAATGTTAATGAACAAGGGTTCCACTCATTAACTTTGACCAATGTTGAGAAATCAACATTGTGGCGTGAGGCCACTTATGCATTGCCATTGATGGCTGGGCCAGAAATTGCAGTTGCATCTACTAAAGCTTATGTCGCACAGGTCACGTTACAAGCTATTCTTGCCTATGCTTTGGCTGATGCTAATCAGATGACGTTCAATCTCCATGAACAGCTGTCTGAAATTGCAGTTGCAATCCAATCAATTGTTGATGATAAAGCGGTGTTTGAAAAGGTTGCCAATCAAATGTTAGTTCCTGAAACAACCCATAGTGCTTTTTATATTGGTCGTGGGGCCGATGCCGCGGTAGCATTAGAAGCAGCATTGAAATTAAAAGAAATTTCATATGTTCAAGCTGAAGGGTTCGCTGCTGGCGAACTAAAACACGGTACGCTAGCATTGATTGAAGAGGGAACACCAGTAATTGCGCTTATTACGCAACCGAAAACTGCTGGTTTGGTACGTGGTAACCTATCAGAAACTACTGCACGAGGCGCGCGACCATTCACGATCGTGACAAAGGCCTTGGCTCAAACAGGAGACGATTACATCTTACCTGATGTGAACCCATTGTTGACGCCATTAGTTTCGGTCGTGCCAACCCAATTGCTTGCTTACTATACATCGCTTGGTCGTCATCTTGATGTTGATCGACCAAGAAACCTTGCAAAATCAGTTACCGTTCAATAATGATAGAAAAAGGCATTGGTATGAAACCAGTGCCTTTTTTGGGTAGATTTGATATTTGATGCCCACTTCTGCTAGAGTAGTACGTGTAAATAATTGTCGGGATGAGTGAAAAAGATGCGAAAATTAACGAATGAAAATCTGGTGCTTTTAGATACACTCATTTATACGATTTCAGATAATGATTTCAATGATGTGACAGGCAAAACGGTTGCTGAATTAGTGCGATTAGCACAAGCGCAATTAAGCCAACACCAATTACCGATTATGATGTCTGAAGCAAGTTGGCAACAAATATTACAAATTATTCAAAATAATTATTGGCTGCAGGCGCATCGTGTTGTGTCAGTTTATCATGACGAGCTAGCAACGGCATTGGTATTTGAAAGTCCAACTCAAACGAATTATTCTGTTATTTTTAGAGGCACTGTGAGCGCGGTTGAATGGCTAGATAATTTTCGGAGTATGTTTGTTGCTACGGAAATATATGGGGCTGTACGAACTTTTATTGACCAGTTGCCCGCTAAGTATGGCAAGTTAGTGGTGAGTGGGCATTCACGTGGTGGTAAGTTTGCGATTTATGTTGCGATGTTGTGTCAACGTGTTGAACGAGCAGTATCAGTGAATGGACCTGGTTTTTCGGTTGATTTTGCGATGAAGCATCGACACATCGCGACAAGTGAGCATAAAGAATTGGTATATATTGATAAGGTGGGCGATGTCATTCATTCAATAGGTGTGCGATTACCGGGGACAACGATTAGTATTGCTGCTGAGCCAGAAGTGACATCGCCATATAAAAATCATATGACTGACGTAATGCTTGATAGTTATGGTTATTTTAAGGATTACAACAAAAATAAGACAAATATTACAACCGATGTAGTTGTTTTTAAGTCGTGATTTCGTTAATATAGTTATAGCATATTCCTAACGTTCTGTTAGGTGGATGATGAAGATAAAATTAACGAAAGAAGGACAATCATGGTGATTATCACGGCAGGCATGATTGGGGTTGGTAAGACAACCTTAACGGATTTAATAGCAAAGCATAAAGGCACGCAAGCGTTTTTCGAACCTGTTGGTGAGAACCCAGTGCTACCATTGTATTATGCAGACCCAAAGCAATATGGATTTTTGTTGCAGATTTATTTTTTAAATAAGCGGTTTGCGATGATTAAAAAAGCACTAGCTGATGATAACAATGTCTTGGATCGGTCAATTTATGAAGATGCATTGTTCACTAAAGAAAATCATAGTTCAGGTAATATATCTGACGCAGAGTTAGATGTCTATATGAATTTATTGAACAATATGATGACTGAATTATCAACAACGCAAAAAGGTCGACCTGATTTAATGGTGTTTGCTGATGCAGATTTTGATACGATTTTGTATCGTATTAAAAAACGTGGTCGTGATTATGAACAGTTCGAAGATAATGCTGAATTGCGGGCATATTATTTGAAGATGTGGCGTGCGTACCAAAATTGGTATGAAGAATATGACGCTTCACCAAAGATGCGAATTGATTTGCAGAAGTATGACCTTGAAGACGAACAAAATCGTGCAACGGTCTTAGCATTAATTGACCAACGTCTTGCTGAATTAGAAGTAGAAGTGCATTAAAGATAAAAGACTAGTGGTGTGGGCTGGTCTTTTTTTGTAGCTAATCTTTTAGTTAGTGACGTCTTAGTACTTCGTCAGATGAGGGAACATGGTAGAATATAGATATAAATGATGAGATGAGGAAGATATTGTGGCGATTATTTTTGATGTTGATGGTACATTACTTGCGACTGAGGAAATGTATATTGGTGCTTTGGATTATACGTTAAAACAACAGGGCATTGAAAAACCGTACGATACACTGTATCGAGTTTTTGGCTTACCTGCTTATGAATCACTTGTGAATTTAAAAATTCCTAACCCAGAGGTCATTCAAGTGGCGTGGCGCAAAAATTTGGAGCAATATCGCGATAGTATTCGACTGTATGATGGTGTTGCGGACATGTTGGCTGCTTTGTCTGCACAGCAGGAAACACTTGGTGTTGTTACATCGAATACACCAGAAGAATTTGAAGCGCATCATGATCGATTTGGGATCGAACAATTCTTTTCGGATTTTGTTTTTGCTGGGATGACCAAAAAAATGAAGCCTGCACCGGATCCAATCTTATTAGCACTTTCGCGTTTGTCAATTCAACCGGAAGAGACAATTTATATTGGTGATTCTGTCCATGATATGGGTGCTGCACATGCAGCTGGTGTTAAATTTGGCATGGCAGCTTGGGGTGTGCCGAATCAAGAGGTGTTTGAGCAACAGGCAGATTATATTTTTGACCGGCCAAGTGATGTTGTAAATTGGGCGCAGAATAATTAGAAAGTGTATGAAAAATGAATAATCGAGCAATAGGTTATATTGATTCGGGTGTTGGTGGCTTGACAGTGGTGAAACAAGCGTTGAATCAGTTGCCGAATGAACAAATTTATTACGTTGGTGATACAGCTAGAATGCCATACGGTCCTCGCCCTACAGCGGAGGTTGTGCACTTCACTGAACAAATGGCAGCTTTCTTAGTTGCAAAAAAAATTAAATTATTAGTTGTGGCATGTAATACAGCGACAGCGGCAGCTTTGCCACAGTTGCAAGCGTCGCTATCGATTCCGGTGATTGGCGTGATTCAACCCGGAGTCGATGCCGCCATTCGTGCAACGACTGATGGTGAAATTGGCGTGATTGCGACGGCCGGTACAGTTAATTCAATGAGCTATTATGATGCGCTATTGGCACAAGACCAAACCGCAAATATTGTGCAATTACCAGTACCTGAATTTGTTGAAATTGTTGAAAAGCATGATTATGAATCAGAAGATGCGCGTCGGGCAGTACAGACCAAATTGCGTTATTTTGAGCAACATCAAGTCGATACACTCATCCTGGGCTGCACACATTACCCATTATTAGAACCATTCATTCAAGAGGCGATGGGCAATTCAGTTAAACTTATCAACTCTGGTGCTGAGGCCGTTAACTTGGTCGTAAAAACATTATCCGGTAAAAACTTGCAGCATGATGATACTGTAGTTGATCGACAAGCAGATCGTTATTTTACAACTGGTGCAGTTGACCAGTTTAAAAACTTAGGTGAGCACTGGCTGAACCTCGATAATTTACATGTTGAGCAATTGACAATAACGGCTAATGGTTTGGCCCAGCCAGGAAAGGAATAGTATGCAATCAATAATTTTTGCGACGAAAAATGAAGGTAAAGTACGTGAATTTAAAACGGCTTTAGCTCCCTTTGGATTAAACCTAATCTCGTTAAATGAGTTGACAGATGTACCTGATATTGTCGAAAATGGTCAAACTTTTGAAGAAAATGCACGGATTAAAGCCCAAACCATTGCGACATACCTTAATCAACCAGTAATTGCGGAGGATTCAGGATTAATTGTTGATGCGTTGAATGGGGCACCAGGAATTTACTCGGCGCGTTATGCTGGGGATCACGATGATAAGGCTAATAATCAAAAATTGTTAGTTGAATTGAAAAAAGTAGCACCTAGTACACGTGAAGCGGCTTTTCAAACTGATATTGTTGCCATTAAGCCGAATGGGAGTGAGCTTGTTGCTTCAGGTCAAGTTCAAGGCATGATTTTGGAGCATGCGCAGGGGACAAATGGATTTGGCTATGACCCATTGTTTTACTATGAGCCTTATCATAAAACACTTGCAGAATTATCCGTTGCGCAAAAAAACGAGATTTCACATCGTGGGGCAGCATTGCGACAATTTGTTGCAAAGTTTGATTTATGGTGGGAGGAAAAATAATGGATTATTTATTTGTTTCTGATGCGCATGGGGATCGGGCAGTTTTGGGAAAAATTGTCACTGCCTATCAAAATAAGGTGCACGCAATTTTTTATAATGGTGATTCTGAATTACCAGCTGATGATGAATTGTTTAATACAATGTTGCCAGTGATTGGAAATATGGATTTTGACGCAATGTTTCCAGATGATCGCCAATATCACGACGCAACAATTGATATTTATCAAACGCATGGTCATTTATATCAGACTGAGCTTAATTTGAATCAGATTCGACAAAAAGTTAGTACACTTAATATTGAAGTAGTCACACTCGGACATACGCATCAATTGGGGGCTGAGGTGATTGATAATAAACTATTTATTAATCCAGGTTCGATTGCTTTGCCTAAGGGACCTTATGCGTATATTGGGGGCACGTTTGCGATACTTACGGTGACGGCTGATACTTTGCAGGTGCAGTTCTATAATCGAGATTTGCGGGCTGTGCCGGAATTACAATTTAGTTTTCCCCGCTAACATGATTATGATGTATTAATTAAAACAGATAAGATGGAGGAATAGTAATGGCATTTGAAAAAGCAGTTCAAGTTCCTGGTGACTCAAAGACATATCGCTTTAATCCTGAATTAAAGCGGTACGCATTAGGTGACACTGGATTTGTGCAAAATAATGCGGGTGCGTATGTTATGCAATGGGCACTAGAGCCAAGTAAAGGGTTAGCGAGTGCAATTAAGCTAAAAGTTGTGGTTAATAAAGAGTTATCAGGGGTTAAAATTAAGACGATTAATCCCAGTGGCAACGATACGGTTAATATTTTTAAGCTGAACCAACCCGAAATGATTGAGTTATATCGCTTTTATTTGCAAGAATTAGTGCAACGGGAAATCCTGTTTGAAGAAGGGGCATAACGAATTGATTGCAAGCTGTTGCTTAAGCTAATTGACTTGTAAAGAAAACTATATATATACATTTATGCACATTACAAAATGAGAAAACAGATGAAAACGCTGATAAAATAACGTTGTGTTATGTTCTTATTATATGTTAGTAATGAATATGCATTTAACAATCAATACTAAAAATGACTAAAAACACCTTTAATTAGGTGTTTTTTGGTTGTTTACAAAACGTAAAAATGAATATTTATTCTTATGTTTTGATTTTGACACAATGGGTTTTGACGTGCATAATGCTATTATAGTCGCTAATAACGAAGAAATGTAACATTATGTTAGCGAATAAAAATAATAATGAATACATACTATAGTGAGGAGATGAGGGTTAATGGCGATTGTAGAAACTTCAACGTTAATTACAAAACGTTCAGGCGAAAAAGTTGAATTTCATGCTTATAAAGTTGAATTAATTCTTGATTTATTGGGCGTTGATGAGGATGTACGGCAGGCTGTCATGGCAGATGTACACCGGGTGAGTTCTCAGCCGTACTTAAATACGGCGATGATCTATGAGGCTGTATTGCTACAGCTAGAAACGGTGGCCCCAGAAGCTGCACATGAGTATCAAGAGGTCCATGCAATCAATGAGAAAATTTGGGCGCGGGCGATTGATCCTGAAACAAAATTGGGGTCACTGGTTAATAGTGATGACAAAACTATGCATGAAAATGCAAATAAAGATTCGCGTGTTTTTAATACCTTTCGAGATTTAATGGCCGGTATGGTTGGTAAATCGATGGGATTAAAGCTATTACCTGAGACGGTGGCAAAAGCTCATTTACGAGGAGATTTACATTGGCATGATTTGGATTACACGCCATTGGGACCAATGTCGAATTGCTGTTTGGTCGATTTTAAGCATATGTTTGCCAATGGTTATGTCATGGGCAATGCGCAAGTTGAACCGCCAAAATCAATTGGTACGGCAACAGCGCAAATGGCACAAATTATTGCTAATGTCGCCTCTTCGCAATATGGTGGGACCTCGGTGAATGCCGTCGATGAGTTATTAGCACCTTATGCGGCGTTAAACTATCAAAAACATTTGCAAATGGCTAAGAAGTTTGTCACACCTGAGAAACAAGTTGCGTATGCAACAGAACAAACTAAAAAGGATATTTATAATGCCATGCAAGCGTTAGAGTATGAAATTAATACGCTGGCATCAGCCCAAGGACAGACCCCGTTTACAACGCTTGGGTTTGGATTAGGAACAAACTGGATTGAACGTGAAATTCAAAAAGCGATTTTTGATATTCGCATTGCTGGTATTGGGCCAGATCACCGGACTGCAATTTTCCCAAAACTTGTTTTTTCGCTCAAACGCGGTGTGAATATGACGCCTGATGATCCCAATTATGATATTAAAAAATTAGCCATTACTTGTTCAGCTAAGCGAATGTACCCAGACGTATTAAATTATGAAAAAATTGTTGAACTAACAGGCTCGTTTAAGGCACCAATGGGATGTCGCTCCTTTTTACAAGGTTGGCGTGATGAAAATGGGGTTGAAGTCAATGAAGGCCGGATGAATTTAGGAGTTGTCACACTCAATATTCCACGTATTGCTATTCAGGCACGTGATGATCGAAACTTGTTTTGGCAAATTTTGGAAGAGCGTTTGGAACTAGCCAAAAAAGCATTAAAGTTTAAATTGGCTCGTACGAAAGAAGCCATGCCTGAGAATGCCCCAATTTTATATAAAAATGGGGTCTTTGGTAAGAATCTAACAGATGGCGATGATGTTGATATTTTGTTCCGAGATGGTCGAGCAACATTGTCGCTAGGCTATATCGGGTTGTATGAAGTAGGGACGCACTTTTTTGGCCCGGATTGGGAGCAAAATTCAGCTGCGCATGATTTTACGGTGGCGATTGTTAAACGACTAAATGAAGCCTGCAAGGCATGGGAAGCAGAAGATGGCTACCATTATTCTGTTTATTCAACGCCTGCAGAATCCTTAACTGATCGTTTTTGTGAATTGGACAAAGTACGTTTTGGACTAATAGCTGATATTACCGATAAAGAATATTACACAAATTCTTTTCATTACGATGTACGCAAGCATCCAAATCCATTTGAAAAATTGACGTTCGAAGAGGCGTATCCAAAGTATGCATCGGGTGGCTTTATTCATTATTGTGAGTACCCTAATTTAAAACAAAACCCTGCTGCTTTAGAAGCTGTTTGGGATTTCGCTTATGATCATGTCGGTTATTTAGGAACGAATACGCCGATTGATAAATGCTTTAAATGCGGATTTGAAGGTGATTTTCAACCAACTGCGAGAGGTTTTCGTTGTCCTGAATGTGGCAATCGTGATCCGCAAACGTGTGATGTTGTCAAAAGAACGTGCGGTTATCTGGGCAATCCACAAGCTCGACCAATGATTCATGGGCGACATGTTGAAATTGCATCACGAGTCAAACATATGTCACAAACGGAGGTGAATCAAGAAGATGTCAACGAAACTTTCGAATGGCATTACAGTGCCGGAGAAGCAGGAATGGCGGACTGAAGACCTGTCATTAAGCAACATTGCAGATTATAAGCCATTTATCATGGTTGATGGCCCGGGTGTGCGCTGTTCAGTCTATGTTTCAGGGTGTAAATTCTTATGTCCAGGTTGCTATAATGTTGCTGCACAAAATTTTAATTACGGGACACCATATTCAAAAGCATTAGAAGATCAGATTATTGATGATTTACGTCAACCTTATGTTCAAGGGTTAACCTTGTTGGGAGGAGAACCATTTTTGAATACCGGGGTTACTTTGCAGCTGGTACGTCGGGTCCGCGAGGAGTTTGGGCATACAAAAGACATTTGGTCTTGGACCGGTTATACTTGGGAAGAGTTGCTTGAAGAGACTGATGATAAAAAAGCACTTTTAAAAGCGATTGACGTAGTAGTAGATGGTCGGTTTATACAAGCGTTGATGGATTTGACTTTACGTTTTCGGGGGTCATCGAACCAACGCATGATTCGGGTACCAGAAAGTTTACAGACTGGTGAAATTGTTCTATGGACAGATGAATATGATCAATGATTATTGGGCTTTGTTCGGATTTTAATGAATTTTTCAATGAATCTCTTTTTTTAGTTAATGTTTTGCGGTAAAATAGTAGATGTATGAGATGACAATATTTAAATTGAAAAAGATGAGGGCAACGCATGATTGATCGATATACACGATCTGAGATGGCAAATATTTGGTCACTACAGAGTCAGTATCAAGCTTGGCTTGATGTTGAAATTGCGGTAACAGGTGGGTTAGTTCGCGAGGGTGAAAAACATCCTGAATTAGCAAATGAGCGGCCAACGGCATCTGAATTAGACGCGATAAAAGAAAATGCAAAATTTGATGTCAAAGAAATTGCGGCGATTGAAGAGACGACGCGTCACGACATGGTCGCTTTTACACGAAATGTGTCTCAGTCTTTGGGCACAGAACGCAAATGGATTCATTACGGTCTCACCAGTACTGATGTTGTTGATACCGCACAAGGACTTCGGTTGCAGGCAGCAAACAAAATCATTAAAGCTGATTTGATACGTTACAGGGATGCTTTGGCAAAGTTAGCATTAAAATATAAAGACACAGTCATGATGGGACGGACACATGGTGTGCACGCTGAGCCAACAACATTTGGATTAGTGATTGCGCGTTACTATCAAGCGGCGGTGCGCGATATTGAACGTTTTGAAAATGCCTCAACGGTTGTGGAAACTGGTAAATTATCTGGGTCAGTTGGAACGTTTGCAAACATTTCACCTGAAGTCGAAACAGACGCGATGACGATTTTGGGGCTTACGCCACAGCCAATTGGTTCACAAGTGCTACCGCGTGACTTGCATGCCGAGTATGTCTCAACTTTGGCTTTAATTGGTACAACTTTAGAAGAGCTTGCAGTTGAGATCCGAGGATTACAGCGTTCAGAAATTCATGAAGTTGAAGAAGGTTTTGCTGGTGGGCAAAAGGGATCTTCTTCGATGCCACATAAACGAAACCCAATTGGTTCAGAGAACATAGTTGGCTTGTCTCGTGTACTGCGTGGCTACGCAGTAACGGCGTTTGAAAATGTGCCGTTGTGGCATGAACGAGATATATCACATTCTTCAGCTGAGCGGATAATCTTACCAGATGCGACTGCAACGCTGGACTATATGGTACATCGATTAACGGGAATTGTTGAAAATTTGCAAGTTTTCCCTGAAACAATGCAAAAAAATATGACACGAACTTATGGTTTGATTTATTCGCAACGCTTAATGTATGCATTAATGGATGATGCCAATTGGTCTCGTGAACAAGCATATGATGCAGTTCAACCTTTAACGGCTATTTCATGGGATCAACAAGTCCAATTTAGAACACTAGTTGATCAAGATGAAGCAATTACTGCTGTTTTAACTAAGACTCAAATTGATGATGCATTTGATTACCATTGGCATTTACGTCATGTCGATGATGTCTTTAAGCGAATTGGTTTAATTTAAATGGGATGATTGAGATGGCAGGTCGGTGCCATCTTTTTTTATGGCTTTTGTGTCATTTGATTACTGATGGGAAATTAGTACAAATTTTAAATGTATGCTAGGTCTAGATTCGGGTTAAATCAAAATTGAAATTGAGATATAATGAACAGATAAGCATAGAGGAGAAAATGAGATGACAAGATTATATTTTATTCGGCATGGTAAAACGGAGTGGAATAATGATGGCCGCTTTCAAGGGGCAAATGGTGATTCACCATTGTTACCAGAATCTTATCATCAGATAAAGCAATTGGGTGCACATTTGAAACACGTTAAATTTGCCCATGCTTGGTCTTCACCTTTGGCAAGGGCACGCCGGACAGCTGAAAATACGTTGTCGTTGTTGGATGACCAACCGGCCTTAACCTTGTCATCAGGTTTGATAGAGTTTAGTGTCGGCTCTTGGGAAGGTCAGATGTTTGCTGACGTACAAGCTAAGCAACCACAACAATATGATGCATGGCGTAATCATCCAGATCAATTTGATGCTAAGCAAGTTTTGGGTGCTGAAACATTTGAAGCGGTACAGTTACGTTTTCAACATACCGTTAAACAGGCGATTGCGAGCTATGGTGGTGATGATGTGAATTTAATTTTCTTTGGGCATGGGATGTTGTTGACGATCGGTATGGAAAGTCTGTTACAGACACCTTTGAGTCAGATTAGGGCCCGTGGTGGATTAGGCAATACATCAACGTCAATTCTTGAAACCAAAGATAATGTTAATTTCACTGAAATTATTCGCAATGATACATCGTATTTAGATGTGCAAGCTGATGCTAGCAATACGATTTAATGGCAATTTGCTCAGTTTTTTTGAAGTAAGTGTTTATATATAGAACAGGATGGGTGACATGGCAACAACAAAAGATTTGCAGGCAGATTTGAAAATGTTGGTTGCGCGTATCAATGATGATGCTCATGACTGGCGTGCATATGTTGATTTAATTAATGTTTTAGTAACGAGTGAAAATTTTGTTGAGGCAGAAGAATTAGCGCTCAAAAGTTTGACGCTGTTCAAATCGTCAACAGAAGCACAACAACAACTGTTGTATACGACTGGTAACCTATATTATTTAGCTGGAAAATATGAATTGGCTAATCAGTTTTTTACGCAGGTTGATGATCGGAATTTAAAACATGATGCCACAATGATGCAAGCCCAAAGTTGGTTTAACCAAAAACGGTACCAACAAGCATTGGCTTTTGCATTAACAGGGGTTGAACAGCAACCAAATGATGAAGCAGCCCAAGTTTTGCTGGGCAATATTTGGATGAGCTTACAATCATTTGAGCAAGCAGCTACGCAATTTGAACAGGCCCTAAAGGTTAATCAGGATAACTTTGATGCAAATTTTGGTCTTGGGGTGCTTGCTGCCATTAACGGTGAGCGAGAAAATCATGGTTTCACGATGGCAAAACAGATTGATGCAGAAAAATTTGAACGACAGACGCGACAACTTGATGATTTGTTGCAAGTGATGGTAGGAAATCGAAACGATGAATAATCAAAATCATTTTTTTGAAACTGAAAAATCAATGCTTACCGGTCAAGTTGAGGGGATTATTTTTGCAGCACAGGATAGTTTTTATAAGGTGTTAGCTGTCACGATTGAGGATAAAAATTTTGATTATGATGCTGATGAGATGACGATTACTGGGTCATTTGGTGAACTCCAAATTGGTGCGACATACGAATTTGTTGGACGGGTAACCAGTCATGCACGTTTTGGCGAACAATTTAGTGCCCAACAATATAAACGGTTAGCAGCTAGTTCAAGTGTTGGATTAGTTAAATATTTATCAAGTTCTGATTTTGATGGCATTGGTGAAAAAACCGCTGAAAAAATTGTTGATGCGTTAGGTATAAATGCCATTGACGTTATTTTGGACTCGCCAGATCAATTAGCCACATTGGGCTTGTCATTTAAGCAGCAAAAAACGATTGTGACTCAGCTTAAACAAGCTAATGGTATGGAACGTGCGATTATTGCTTTGAATGATTATGGGTTTAGCGCCAATCTCGCAGCACAAATTTATGCCAAGTATGGCAATGCGACATTAGATATATTGCACGATAATCCTTATCAATTAGTCATTGATATCGAAGGGGTCAGTTTCACTCGCGTTGACCAATTGGCTATGCAAAGTGGGATGTCAGCCTTAGACGAACGTCGGGTTCAAGCTGGATTAATTGCTGCATTAAATCGGGCAACTTTTGAGAATGGCGATACTTATATTACGATTGAGCAACTATGCATTGTGACCATCCGTTTGTTAGAACAAGCCCAAAACGTGCGAATTGACATGAGTTTGGTTAAGCAAGCTATTCTGGGTATGACGCAAGCTGGCTATTTGATTGCGGATGATAATCGTATTTTTATGGCTGATATCTATCTATCAGAAGTCCAAATTGCTCAAAAAATTATTGAGTTAAACACGCAAATTGGTCAATTTAAACGTGCTGAAGTTGTGCAAGCATTAAATGCGGCAGAAAAAGACAATCCATTTCCATATGCGGAAGAACAACAAGAAGCAATGATTGCGGCTTTGACCAATAAATTATTTATATTAACGGGTGGACCTGGTACGGGTAAAACGACGATTATTAACGGGGTTGTGGCTGCTTTCCAGCATTTAATGCAAAAGGCAGGTTGGACTGAAAAAAAGATCAATGCAGCGATTAAATTAGTGGCACCAACAGGAAGAGCGGCAAAACGTCTGTCTGAAGCAACAGGCATGCCAGCCTCAACCATCCATCGACTCTTAGGAATCACTGGTCGCGAGAAAATGGCCGATTTAGATATTGATAATATTGAAGGCCAATTATTGATTGTTGATGAAATGTCGATGGTGGACACTGAATTGTTCAGTATTTTATTGAGTGCGACACCGCAAAATATGCAGGTGATTCTCGTTGGTGATAAAGATCAGTTACCCTCAGTTGGACCGGGCCAAGTATTCTCGGATTTATTAGCTAGTGGGAAACTTAATTTTCGCGAATTAGAGCTGATTCACCGACAAGGAGATGGCTCTTCCATCGTGACATTGGCCAATGAAGTCAAACATGGTACGTTGCCAGATGATTTGATGCAGCAGCAGAACGATCGGGCATTTTTTGCTGGACATGTCGGACAAGTTGCGGATGCGATTGAAAAAATTGTCAAAAGTTGGATTGCGCATGGTAATAGTGCAGCTGATATGCAAATTTTATCGCCGATGTATCGGACTGACGCTGGCGTGAACCAACTCAATCTGATTGCACAGAATTTATTTAATCCATTAAAGGCGAAAAGTCGTGAGATGCGTTGGCGAGAAGGTGATTTTGAATTTGGGTTCCGCGTTGGCGATAAAGTGATGCAAAAAACGAATGATCCAGAGAATAATGTCTTTAATGGCGATATTGGGTATATCACAACAATTTTATTTGCAAAGGATAAACAAAACACGGAAAAATCCGATGTGATTGAAGTGGATTTTGAAGCGCAACATGTGACATATCAACGGTCTGAATTTATGAATTTGACCTTAGCTTATGCAACAACGATTCACAAAGCACAAGGTGGCGAATATGATTTAGTCATTCTACCGTTAGTTCGACAATTTAACCGAATGCTACAACGGAATTTATTGTACACAGGTTTGACGCGTGCTCGAAAGTCGTTGGTTTTAATTGGTGAACCTGACGCGTTTCAGGCTGCAGCACAGACCCAAGGCGCCGTTCGCAAAACAATGTTACCAGTGCGGTTATCAGCTGCAATTGATGGTGTGTTACCAAAAATGCCGACTGTAGCAGAAATGACAAAAGAAGTGGTTCAGAACGATGACGCCTCAAATTTGGTAGAGAGTAGTCAGTCAGATACTACGTTTGAGACAGTCGAAAACGAAGAAAAGATTGAGCGTTTGACCGTAGAAAAAATAATGGCAGCAACCATCGAACCAAACATTGGGATGGCTGATTTAACGCCAGCTGATTTTATGTGACAGGTATTGGCGTTGTATAGTAAACTTAGCGTGAAGTTTTATTAGAAAGGATGTCGGGAAAATGCAGATTAAACATTTACCAGAAGAATTTAAAAGTGCATTGCCAATTATTCATACGTTGGAAGCAGCAGGATATGAAGCGTACTTTGTTGGGGGAGCCGTCCGAGATACTTTACTTAATAAACCAATTCATGACGTTGATATCGCCACATCTGCGTATCCAGAAGAAGTGAAGCAACTATTCGATCGAACCGTTGATACAGGAATTGAACATGGGACGGTCATGATACTCGATCATGGACAAGGTTATGAAACGACTACTTTTCGAACTGAATCAACGTATACTGATTTTAGGCGACCGGATCAGGTCACTTTTGTCCGTTCTTTATCAGATGATTTAAAACGCCGTGATTTCACAATTAATGCGTTGGCACTAAGGGGTGATGGACTAGTCGTCGATTTATTTAATGGTGTATCTGATTTAGAGCATCAAACGTTAAGGGCAGTTGGACATGCATCTGACCGATTTCAAGAAGATGCTTTACGCATGATGCGTGCCGTTCGATTTGCTGCACAATTGGATTTTACAATTGAACCTGACACTAAACAAGCAATTGTTGATCATGCGCCATTATTGGAAAAAATTGCGATCGAACGTGTGAATGTTGAACTAACTAAAATGTTGCAAGGTCGTAATGCGCAATATGGGTTACTTGAATTGTTGGCAACCCGATTGAATGCCTATATGCCTGGGCTAAAAAATGTTGAGATTGATTTATGGGGTTATGCGGAACTATTAGCGAAAGACCAACCCGATACACCAACTGTCGCATGGACATTGCTTGCATTTGAACTTGGATTAACGCCAAAAGACACCGAGACTTTTCTTCGACTTTGGAAACATGGTAACGAATTAATTCAGCAGGCACAAAAAGCAATTACCTTATTAAATGTTTTGCGTCAATCAGAGGCAACTAATTGGCAGTTGTATATGACTGGTGATGCCTTTCCAAATGCGATGCGCGTGTTACAGCTAAGTCAGCTTCCTAATGACGTTCTAGAATTAAAAAATCGATATATGCAACTGGCGATCCACCATCGCGATGAGTTACAAATTAGTGGTAAAATTTTGCAGTCAGCCATCAATCTGCAACCAGGTCCGATGTTTGGGAAAATACTGGGTGAACTTGAAAAATTAGTGGTTGCTGGTCAAGTAGCGAATAATCAATCCGACTTAATTGCCAGAGCCAAAGCAATCGCAGAAAAAGAGAAGTAGAATGAAACAATTTCGAGCAACAAAACTATCTAGTGTATACGGCGAAAAGACCCTCTTAGATACTGTTTCTTTTCTGGTAGAAACAGGTGATCGAATCGGTATTGTTGGGGTCAATGGTGCGGGGAAAACAACGTTGCTAAACGCGATAGCTCAAACGACGCCAGCTGATTCAGGATTAATTGAGACGCCTAATGACTATTCAATTGGTTATTTGACACAAGAACCCCAATTGGATGAAGATAAATTAGTGATGGATGCCATTTTTGCTGGAGCACAGCCAATTTTTGCATTAATTCGTGATTATGAGGCGGCCTTAGAAACTTATTCAATGGATCCAAATGACGCTAAATCGTTAAGGCGATACACGCAATTAGAAGAACGAATGACGCAAGAAGACGCTTGGTTAGCTGAGTCGGAAGTGAAAACGATTTTAACGCAATTACATTTGCCTAATCTGAATTTACCGGTTTCTGCACTATCTGGTGGTCAACGTAAACGTGTTGGATTGGCACAGATTTTGATTCAAGCACCCGATCTTTTACTGCTTGATGAGCCAACAAATCATTTGGATTTTGATTCAATTGAGTGGTTAGAAAAATATTTAACCCATTATAAAGGGGCAGTGATGGCCGTTACACACGATCGTTATTTTCTTGATCATGTGGCAAATCGTGTATTTGAACTCTCGTTTGGTCAATTATATGAATATACCGGTAATTACGAAGCATATGTTACGGCTAAGGCAGAACGTGTTGCGGCAGCAAAGGTTGCTGATCATAAGCAGGCACAGTTATATAAACAAGAATTAGCATGGATGCGTACTTCTGCTAGAGCGCGTTCAACGAAGCAAAAAGCACGAGAAAACCGTTTTGCTGAAGTGGCTGAAAAGCAGGGGACATTAAAACTTGATAGCGATGTTGAAGTGAATTTGGGACAGACGCGATTAGGCAAGAAAGTGATCAATATTGAACAAGCCGATTTATCGTTTGATCAATTGGTCATTTTAGAACATTTTGACACGTTGATTCAAGCTAATCAACGCATTGGAATTACTGGCCCAAATGGTACAGGTAAGTCCTCTTTGTTAAACGTGATTGCTGGGAAAGTGGCATTAGACGCGGGGACAGTTGAAATTGGTGAGACTGTCAAGTTAGCTTACTATACACAGCAAACAGAACCGATTCCGGATGATAAGCGAGTTATTGCTTATTTGTCAGAAGTGGCTGAAACAGTGACAAATCGCGACGGTGATCGGGTATCAGTAACGGAATTACTGGAACAATTTCTATTTCCTAGTTTTATGCATGGTACGTTAATCCGAAAATTATCAGGTGGCGAAAAAAGACGTTTGTATTTGCTCAAATTACTTTTGGAACAGCCAAATGTCTTGCTATTGGATGAACCGACTAATGATTTAGATATTGGGACATTGACTGTGCTCGAAGATTATTTGCAGAAATTTGCGGGGACTGTAATTACGGTTTCCCATGACCGATATTTTTTGGATAAGGTTGCTGACCGGTTATTCATTTTTCATGGACAAGGGCAAATTGAGACTTACGATGGTCAATTCTCAGATTATTTGTTGAAAAATGGTGCCCCAATGCTCTCTTCAGGCGACCATAAGCCAGCAGCAAAACAATATGTCGCAGAAAAAGAGGTAACGCGACATGACAATAAAGGCAAAAAGAAGTTAACGTATGCTGAACAAATCGAGTATGGTTCGATTGAAGCCGAGATAGAACAGCTTGAGACAGATATTAGTGATATCACTGCTAATATGAATCAGAGCGGGACTGACTTTGAAGAATTAGCAGTACTCCAGCAAACGCTTGATGCAAAGAATGAATTGTTAGAGACAAAGATGAATCGTTGGGCCGAATTAGAAGAGCGGTCTGAATCATAAAGGAGATTGAATATGGTTGATACGATCTTAGTCTGGGCTCAGACTGAAAACGGGACAATTGCGATGAACGGTGAAATACCATGGCGTGAAAAAGCCGATATGCGTTTCTTTCGTGAAATCACTCAAAATCAGGTTGTTGTTATGGGACGCCATACAATGCAATCATTTCACGGCCGCCCATTACCGCATCGAACGAATTTGGTCTTGTCACATGACAAATCATTAGTTGTTCCTGAAGGGTTTCAAGTCGTACATTCTATCGACGAGGCTAAAACGATTGCAAGTCAGCAGAATCAGAAGCTCATGGTAATTGGTGGTAAGGCTATTTATGAATCCTTTATGCCTGATGCCACTCAATTGTATGTCACTTATTTAAACACTGATTTTACAGGTGATGTGATGATGGCACCCGTTGATAAAACAATTTGGCAGGGAGAGTCAATTCGTTTGGGACATGCAGATGATGAGAATGATTTTGATTATGAGATTATCAAATATTCAAGACGGAAATAGTACACGTATTTTACAATCATAAAATGACAATTGATGGTATTTCATATCAAAGCAATTAAAATTTCTATTTGGAACAGTTGAAGTACTGGTTAAAAGTATGAGTTGTGGATGATCGAAATCTGAAAAACGTAAGATTTCATGTGACATCTGTCTTTGAAAAGCGTAAAATGAAGATAAATTATAATTCAGTGGGGATGACAAACATGCGGTACATCGTAACATTTTTCTGGACAGCCATTTTAGGTGCGGTGATTGGTTATATTGGTAGTGCGCTACAAAATGCACATGCCGATTACCAACAAACGATTATTGTGGCATTAGTGACAGGCTCAATTGGCGCTATTGCGTCATACTTTATCTCAAAGGCTCATGCACCAAAGGTTGTTATGGACTCGGACGAAGACGAAGAAGCGTAATTTAAAATTGATCATAGAAGGTGCAGGACACTTGTTCTGCGCTTTTCTTTTAGATTATTAATCAAGTATAATTAAACTAAATGACTTGATATCGTGAAAGGGGGAGGCTAATGGTACCCTTAAACATTCGAAGTACGTATACGCTACTTCAAAGTCCACTTCAGCCAACCGTCTTAGTTGAAACAGCCCAAAAACGCGGTTATCGTGCGGTTGGGTTGGCTGATGAAACAGTGCTTTATGCGCTTGATCAATTTTATCAAGCAACACAGAATAATGAGATACATGCAGTATTGGGCTTGACGATTGAGGTGCAAGGCTTAATCAATGCAGCAACACAGTTTCCCTTGACTTTGTACGTTGAAAATCAACAAGGTTATCATCATTTAATTCAAATCTCGAGTTTTTTGAAAACACGTAAAGCAGGTCAAACAGTATCGCTTACTGATTTGCAACCTTTTTTTGGCGGTTTATTTATCGTTGTCCCAGGTATTAGTGAATTGTCGTTGTTACTGATGAATGGCACGACGGGCGCAAATGAGTTTATCGCTGAATTGGTGCATTTCTTTTCGTCTGATCACATTTTTATTGGTGTTAACTTAGAAATGAGTTCAGAAGAGATAGAGACGATAAGGACCATAGCTGAGCCCGCCGCATTGCGATTAATTGCGTTTGATGAAGTGCGGTATCTTGATCCGGAAGATCAATTTACAAGGCGAGTGATACAAGGTATCGGACAAGGCGAGGTGTTAACTAATTTAGGGGCATCGATGAGTCAAGCCGGGCAGCAGTTTTTACAGCAAGCTGAATTATGGGAAAATGCATATCGAGCCAAAAATTTGAGTGATGCTGCATTGAATTCGGATTGGCTAGCAGCCCACAGCCAGTTTGAAATGGCTAAAGTATCAACCAACTTACCCCAAGTCATTGCAGATAAAAAGCTAAGCGCCAAGGATTATCTGGCTGACTTATCTATGCAGGGTCTGAAACGGCGCTTACGTGACCTGCAAGGTGAACCAACACAGTATTATCAACGTTTATCAGATGAATTAGCAGTCATTGATCAATTGGGATTTAATGAGTATTTCTTAATTGTGTGGGATGTGATTGATTTTGCGCATCGGCAGTCAATTAGAACTGGCCCTGGTCGAGGCTCAGCTGCTGGGTCGTTGGTTGCATACGCGTTATACATTACTGATGTCGATCCAATCGCCTTTGATTTGTTGTTTGAACGGTTCTTAAATGCTGAACGAGCACAAATGCCAGATATTGATATTGATATTCCTGACAACAAGCGTGAAATTGTATTGGAATACTTGCATGACAAATATGGACATCAGCAAGTGGCACAGATTATTACGTTTTCAACTTTTGGCATGAAACAAAGTATGCGCGATGTCGCACGCGTGTTTGGGTTAAAACCAGCTGAAATGGATCAACTTTCAAAAGCAATTCCAAATGATGTCAGCACTTTGGACGAAGCAGTTAAAAAATCGCAACGCTTGCAAAATGTATTGATTGATTTGCCGGTTGATGGCCAATTACTATTAAATACAGCTAAAAAAGTCATCGGGTTGCCAAGAAACCATTCATTGCATGCTGCGGGGATTGTTTTATCCGCCACACCGTTGGTTCAAACGATTCCGGTACAATTGGGCGAAGACGGTCGATTGGTAACGCAATTAACTAAAAACCCAGTTGAGAGATTGGGTTTGTTGAAGATGGATTTTTTAGCGTTGTCCAATTTGAACATTTTAGATATTGCGCTAAATGAGATTACTAAGTATGAAAAAGGGTTTAGTATTAATCAAATTGATTTAAATGACTCACAGACATTAGAGCTATTTAAACAAGGGTATACGAATGGTATATTTCAGTTTGAATCATCTGGTATGAAAAATATGCTGCGCCGATTAAAACCAGACCGGTTTGAAGACTTAGTCGCTGCAAACGCGTTATTTAGACCAGGACCAATGCAGAATATTCAAACGTTTATTGCGCGTAAGCACGGACAGGAAGCAATTGATTTGTTAGATGATAGTGTTGCTGACATTTTGTCACCAACCTATGGGGTGATTGTGTATCAAGAACAAGTGATGCGTGTCGCTGAGAAGTTTGCCGGTTTCTCATTGAGTGAAGCCGACTTGTTACGTCGTGCGATGTCTAAAAAGGATGCTGATAAAATTGCAGCAATTAAAAATCAATTTATTTCTGGTGCGATCGCAAAGGGACATACACAAGACTTGGCACAAAAGGTGTATGGGTATATTGAAACATTTGCTGAATATGGATTTAATCGCTCACATTCAGTTGCATATTCGAAATTGGCATTCCAACTGGCCTATCTAAAAGCGCATTATCCAACTGCCTTTTTTAAAGCCGTTTTGAATGCAGACATTAACAATCAAGAAAAGGTTCGCCATTACATTTTAGAAGCAAAAAATGCAAAAGTTATGATCAATCGACCTGATATTAATTTGAGTTGGGCTGGTTATTCGAGTAATACAGACGGGTTACAGATGGGCTTTGCAAGTATTCAAGGGATGCGTCGTGATTTTCGAGAAAACATCATTGCTAGTCGACAGGCACAGGGTGCATTTAAAGATCTGGCAGACTTTATTGGTCGAATTGATAATAAGTTTCGTTCGGTTGAAGCCATTACTCCGCTGGTAGACGTTGGCGCATTTGATCGTTTTAATCCAAATCGCAAAGCCTTGGTCGTGTCGTTGCAAGGGTTCATTGATGCAATCGGCTTAGCAGGTGAATCGTTATCGCTTTTCAAATCATTGACACCAAAAGTCAGAGAAATGGATGATTATAGTCAAAATGAACGGCTACAACATGAAAAGCAGTATTTAGGCGTGTATCTCAGTGGTCATCCGCTTGAACCAATTTTAGAAGCGGTTAATCGGGATGATTTGACCACCGTTTCAAATTTATCAGTTGATCAAAAAAGTATCAAAATTCTGCTATATATTGAAAATGTTAAGCTGATTCGGACGAAAAATGGTGATGCTATGGCATTTGTTGATGCTATGGATTTGACAGGTCAAATTTCGGTTACTGTCTTTCCAAGAACGTACACGCTGATTAAACCGCTATTACAAGCAGAACAAATTGTTGCCGTTTATGGTACAGTACAACAACAAAAAGGGCGGGATGGCCTACAAATTATTGCAAATCAAGTTGTTTCTGCGCAACAACTATTACAAAACAATCAGACGCGAGCTGATAATAGCGATGAATCACCATCAAAGGGGCAATGGTATTTACGTGTACCAATGTCTGCTGAAAATCAGACAATCAATACTGAGCTAGAGGCTGTTTTCCAAGTGCATCATGGTAATAATCCCGTCTTGGTTGTCTATGAAGCAGATAATCGCAAGCTTGCATTACCTCAATCTCAATGGCTTCAATCAGATCAAGCAACGATGCGTGCATTACAGTCGATTTTTGGCACGAATAATGTTGTTTTCAAAACTATTAAGTGAAACAGGTTTGTAGCGTACTCTAGTGGCTAGAAATTTTTGTAAATCACAGGTTTTGGGGTACAATAAAAGCAAATATCCGTATGGATAAATCCGGTGTGGCGCTGCGGGTGGAAATCCCAATCGGTGTGGCATCGATAAACTAAGGATAATCAAATGGCAGATGCAAAAGTTTTAACCCAAGCAGAAGTGCATGCACTATATGCAACCTATATGAACACAGAACATATTCAAGCAGTTGACCATGCGTATGAATATGCTTTTAATTTACATCGAGCACAAAAAAGGAAATCTGGTGAGCCATATATTATCCATCCGATTCAGGTTGCGGGTATTTTGGCCGACTTGAAAATGGACCCAGATACTGTAATTGCTGGTTATTTGCATGATGTTGTTGAGGACACAGATGCTGAAATCGAAGATGTCGCACATGAATTTGGGGCAGATGTCGCAGCGATTGTCGATGGTGTGTCTAAAATATCAAAGATTGAATATAAGTCGGATTCAGAACGTTTAGCTGAAAATCATCGAAAATTATTATTAGCGATGTCTCATGATATCCGCGTTATTTTTGTTAAATTAGCTGACCGTTTGCACAATATTCGGACATTATCAGCGTTGCGACCAGAAAAGCAAAAACGTATAGCAGGTGAAACATTAGAAATATATGCCCCCTTAGCTGACCGTTTGGGAATCATGACAATCAAGTGGGAACTAGAGGACACATCGCTACGTTACCTTGATTATGAGGCTTATCATCAAATTGCAAAATCGATGCAATTACGCCGAAACGAACGATTAGAAATTGTAGAAACCGCGGTTCGCGACATTGAACAAACCATTGTCGATTTAAATCTGACAAATGTAACAGTCTATGGTCGACCTAAACATATTTATTCAATTTATCGTAAGATGCATGATAAACATAAAGCATTTGATGAAATTTATGATTTATTAGCTATTCGTGTATTGGTAAATACGGTTGGTGACTGCTATGCTGTTCTAGGTGCAATTCATTCGCATTGGACCCCGATGCCAGGCCGTTTCAAGGATTATATTGCTTTACCAAAAGCAAACGGGTATCAATCATTGCATACGTCCGTAATTGGTCCAGGTGGGCGACCACTTGAGGTGCAAATTAGAACGCATGAAATGCATGAAATTGCTGAATTTGGTGTGGCAGCTCATTGGGCATACAAAGAAGGTAACTTCAAGGGCGCAGATGTTCAGAATACGGATCAACAGAAGTTAAATGTGATTCAAGGAATTTTGGAATTACAAAATGAGTCTAGTGATTCTGGCGATTTCATGGAATCAGTCAAAAGTGATTTATTTGTGGACCGTGTATATGCATTCACGCCTAAAGGTGATGTTTTTGAGCTATCTCAAGGGGCTGGTCCACTTGATATGGCATACACGATTCATACGAACGTTGGTAATATGACAACGGGGGCCAAAGTTAACGATAAAATTGTGCCGCTAGATTATGAAATTAAGACGGGTGACATCGTTGAAATTTTAACAAGTGCAAATGCTAAACCGAATCGTGATTGGCTGAAACTTGTTAAAACGCGACGTGCCAGAAATAAAATTAAGCAATATTTCAGAAAACAGGATCGTGATGAAAATATTGAGGCTGGAAAAGCTGAACTTGCTGGGTATTTAAGTGCGCAAGGCTTTGACCCTGAAACACTAATGTTACCGGATAATGCAGCACGTGCCATGGAGAAACTGCATTACCATACCGTTGATGATATGTATGCATCAATCGGATTTGGTGAATTATCAGCTCAAGGTGTTTCAAATAAATTTACTGAAGAAATTCGCGCTAAAATTGAGGAACAACGATTAGCAGCCGAACAGAAGTCGATTTTTGAAGACCATGAAACTGTGGGGACAACCAATACGCAAAGTAAAAACACACGACAGCGTAAGGGTGATGACCCGATTCTGATTCAGGGAATTGATTCCATGTTAGTTCGCTTGGGCCATTGTTGTACACCGGTGCCAGGAGATAACGTTGTTGGTTATATCACAAAAGGTCGAGGTGTTTCTGTTCATCGCGTAGGATGCCCAAATCTGGCAGCTGCCGATGAATTGGGACAACGTTTGGTTGATGTTGCTTGGGAAGAACCACAGGGTAATTCAAAACGTGAGTATGACGCTGATTTGATTATCACTGGCGAAAATCGTTCTAAGTTTTTAAACGATATCATTCGAATGGTGGGGAATCAAACCAAGATGGTTAGCTCGATTAATGGGCGAGTTGATAGCAATAATCATGCGGTTGTATCAATGACTGTTGGGGTTAAAAATCTTGAACAGTTACAAAGAGTGATGGATTCAGTTAAAAATGTAAAAGATGTTGACGGTGTAAAGCGCGCCTTCAAGTAATCAGGAAGGGTATATTGAATGCGAGTATTATTACAGCGTGTAAAATCAGCTAGTGTATCGGTTCAAAAACAAATCATTGGTCAAATTGAGCAGGGGTATGTGTTATTGGTAGGTATACAAGATTCAGATACGGTCGCTGAATGCCAATATCTTGTACGTAAAATTTTAGGGTTACGTGTCTTTTCTGATGCTGATGACAAAATGAATCTCAACCTTGAACAAGTGAACGGTGCCATTTTATCAATTTCGCAGTTTACGCTTTATGCAGACACAAAAAAAGGGAATCGACCAAGTTTTGTCCGAGCTGGGCAACCGGCACATGCACAGCAGATGTATCAGTATTTTAATCAGGCCCTTGCGCAAGCAGGTGTTCAGGTTGAAACTGGTGAATTTGGTGCTGATATGCAAATTTCATTGATAAATGATGGTCCTGTGACAATCTGGTTTGACACGGATAAACAGTAGTCGCATACGAAAATATGCATAATAGGGTGCTCTTGTATAGTTTTTCAAGTCTTATCTTTTGACGGTTTTAATATGTGTGTGATATTCTAATAACGTGATTAAAAATCGATTAAAAGATTGAAAGAGGATGTTGATATGGCAGAAAAATTGATTCAATTGCGCGTAGAAGAAAATGTGAAAGATTCAGCAGATGAAATCTTTAAGCAACAAGGATTAACAACACAAACCGCAATTAAAATCTTTTTAACACAGGTAGCAAATAACGGTGATTCACCATTTTCAAATTTGTTTACCAAAAAGACTAACTAAGCGAGTGTTATACTTGTATGTTAATCAATAGACACCTTAACCGTGGATTAGAGAATGCTAATCTAGGGTTAAGGTGTTTTTGTTTGGAAATAACATGAGAGGCTAGTGTGGATCTTCTATGGTAATTCGAATTGTTTTTTGGTATTCTATTAACAGACAAGCTAGTTGACATAAAATATTCAAAACATGAAAGAAATGATAATGACTTATAAAGTTGGAGAAATACTCACGGCAATCGTGACAGATGAGAACACGACAGATTATTTTGCACAAGTTGCAGGTTTAACTTATGAAATAAATAAAAGTGAATTACAAAAGCCACTTCACATTGGTGGGCAGGTTACTGGTTTTGCATATGAAAATCAGTCAGGGCAGCTACAAATCACTAAAAATGTGCCAGATGTCAGATTGGGTCACTATGCGTTTGGTACTGTTACTGATGTTCGACGCGATCTCGGGGTCTTTGTTGATATCGGATTGCCGAACAAAGATGTGGTGGTTTCATTAGATGAATTGCCAACAATTAAAGAGTTATGGCCACAGCGTGGTGATCGATTGATGATTACTTTACGGGTTGACCATAAGGACCGTTTATGGGGTGAATTAGCAACTAATGATATTTTGAATGCCATTCGTATTCCTGCAAAAGCAGAGATGAAGGGCAACAAAAATGTTAAGGCCACTGTATATAGGCTAAAGATGGTGGGGACCTTGGTCATTACTGATGATTATCAAATCGGATTTATTCATCCAAGTGAGCGGTTTTCTGAACCACGTTTAGGTGAACAACTTGTCACGCGTGTGATTGGTGTACGTCAGGATGGCTTATTGAATCTGTCATTGAAACCATTGGCCTACCAGGCCATCGATGGGGATGCCAAAATGTTGCTGACTTTATTGCAAAGGTCAAAGCAACACACATTACCATACAATGATAAATCTGATCCAAAAGCAATTCAGGCTTATTTTAATATGTCAAAAGGACAATTTAAGCGAGCACTTGGTCATTTATATAAACAACATCTCATTGAACAGAATGAATCAGGCATTTACCTCGTTGAATCAGATTATCAAGGAGAGTAACTTATGGCACAAGATATGTATGATGAGTATCTTCAATCATATTTAAATTATGTTGTCGTTGAACGTGGTTTATCATTAAATACGCGGACATCATACCAACAAGACTTAAACCGCTTTTTTAAGTTTTTACGTCATCAATCGCCTGTGCCTAAGATAGAAACCATTGATCGACTGTTGATTATGACCTATTTAAATGAACTCAGTAATGAAGGTAAAGCACGTAATTCAATCATTAGAATGGTCTCTTCGATGCGTAAGCTTTTTCAATACGCATTACGTCAAAAGTGGCTGATGGCCGATCCAATGGCTCAAGTTCATCCACCGAAAAAAGCAGCATACTTACCAGCTGTTTTGACTTTGGAGGAAGTTGAACGTTTATTAGCAGTACCCGATGTTACGACTAATTTAGGTATTCGTAATCGTACTATTTTAGAAGTGATGTATGCCACTGGCTTACGCGTTAGTGAACTGGTTAATTTAAAATTGGATAATTTGCATCTTGATTTAGGTTTAATTCAAACCGTTGGGAAAGGTGATAAGGAACGAATTATTCCGATTGGTGATTTGGCTGCTTATTGGCTGAAGAAATACTTAAAAGAGGTTCGTCCGATGTTAGGCCAAGTTCAAGATGAAAGTATTATTTTTTTGAATGGTCATGGTCATGGATTAACCCGACAAGGTGTTTGGAAATTAATCAAAGCCTGGGTTAGTGCTGCTGGAATTACTAAGGATGTTTCACCGCATACCCTACGCCATTCCTTTGCTACACATATTTTAGAAAATGGCGCGGACTTACGTATTGTGCAAGAATTGTTAGGCCATTCAGATATTTCGACAACACAAATTTATACACATGTTTCAGACAAACATTTACGAGAAGTATATGAAAAAAGTCATCCGCGAGCATAGGAAAAAACAAAGGGAAGGGTATTCGATATGTTAGTGATTGTTTCAGATGAACAACCAAAAATTGCCATGGGATTAATGTCATATATTCCGAGTTTGCCGACTTATGCAGAAGTCACACGTGAATTACAATGGTATCAAGTCTCAGATGCTCGTACTTTGATGTTGTGGAAAGATCCAATCACCAAACATTTTACTGCAGTATTGGGTGTTGAAGAAGTTTACGATGCCGTATTACTACGGCTAGTTGCTTTTGGACCAGAAGTGCCGGTTGTAGAACGTCAAAAAGTTGGGCATGATATTTACACAGCTTTGAGCAATTGGTTTCCTGAATTAACCTTGATGGGTACGATTACAACGCAAAAATTAGTGAATGAATGGAAAATGACGAAACATGACTGAAGAAATCACATATCATTTAAAAGATTTTGATGGCCCGTTAGATTTGTTATTACATTTGATACGAGTGAATGAGATGGATATTTTGGATATTCCGATTGTTGATATCACAAGTCAGTATTTACTGTTTTTAGCTGAAGAAAAACAGCGAAATTTAGACGTAGCGGGTGAATTTCTTGTGATGGCAGCAACTTTAATGCGAATTAAATCACGCTTTTTATTGCCACAACCTGAGATAGATGAAAGCGAGTTAGCAGAGATTGAGTATGAACCCGATCCGCGTGAGGCGTTGATGAATCAGTTGCTTGAATATCAAAAATATCAGAATGCAGCTGATGAGCTACGTGAACGCGAAGAAGGACGTATGCTGCAATTTAGCCGGACCCCAATGACGGTGCCGGATGACGTTCAGATGGCCCCATTGCCTGAAGGATTGGCTATTTTAGATTTACAGTTAGCATTTAATGATATGTTAGCTCGTCGAAAGCGAGTGCAAAAGCGACCACGGACTATGGTGAGAGAAACTTGGTCAATCAAGGCGCAAATGCAACTTGTCATGCAGCGCATTCAAACTGAAGATCAAGTTGCTTTTCAATCATTATTTGGTGCGCAAGCCACCAGGGACGAATGGGTCACAACATTTCTGGCCGTTCTTGAATTGGTCAGACATCAGCATATAAAAATTCAGCAAAATGACAAATTTGGTAAAATTGACATGATGATGAGTGATAAAGCATATCAAGAAAAGGACGAAGCGGAATGACAAATTTACAACAAATTGAAGCGTTGTTGTTTGTTGCGGGAGATGAAGGGGTCACAATTGCTGAATTGGCGCATGCAACTGAGTTTGCAAAGCCTGCTGTGAAGGGATTACTTGATTCGTTGACGCAACGTTATGTGAATGATGATGATTCAGCCTTGGCTTTATTACAAACAGCCGATCGGTATCAATTGGTGACCAAAACGTCATTGGTTAATGTCGTTCAGCGGTATTTCACAGCACCGTTAACGACTGCACTAAGTCAAGCTTCGCTGGAAGTTTTGGCGATTGTTGCTTATCGCCAACCGATAACACGGATGGAAGTTGACGAAATTCGCGGCGTTCAATCAAGTTCGACTTTGCAAAAATTAGTCATGCGAGATTTAGTGACGAGTAAAGGTAAAGCAGATGAACCAGGTCGACCTAATTTGTATGGGACAACGGACTATTTTCTGAATTATTTTGGGCTTAGTCAAATCACAGAATTACCACCGTTGGTTAATGCTGCGGCTTTGGATGAGTTACAAAGTCAAGCCAATCAGACGGTACCATTGATGCCAAGTGGCGAACAACAAACAACAGAAAACACATTAGAAAATGAGGAACAAAATGGCTGAACGATTACAGAAAGTGATGGCTCAAGCAGGTGTTGCATCACGGCGAGCATCTGAAACGTTAATCTTAGCAGGTCGCGTCACGGTAAATGGACAAACGGTGAAAACATTAGGAACTAAGGTTGAACCGCATGATAAAATTGAGGTAAACGGTGAGCCGATTGAAGGTGCAGAAAAAAAGGTTTACTATCTATTAAATAAACCTCGAGGCGTTGTCACGACGAGTGCTGATGATAAAAATCGACGGACCGTCATTGACGTTGTCAGCGATATTCGTGAGCGGGTCTATCCCGTCGGTAGATTGGATTATGATACAACAGGTGCATTGTTACTAACTAATGATGGTGAATTGGCGAATCAATTGATGCATCCTCGTTACAAAATTGATAAAGTTTATATTGCCAAAGTTAAAGGTATTCCAACAAACGATGCCTTAAAAGCCCTTCGTTTGGGCGTTCAAGTGGATGGGAAAAAGACAGCTGAAGCACGTGCGGAAATAGTCAAGTTTGATAAACATAAGGGCACAGCGACGGTTCAGCTAACAATTCACGAGGGACGTTACCATCAAGTAAAAGAAATGTTGAAAGCTGTTGGACATCCAGTGATTAAATTGCATCGCGAACGCTATGGTATGCTGGAGGTAAATGATTTACTTTCAGGAGAATATCGTGAATTACGTTATGAGGAAGTACAGCAATTGAAATCTGGAAAGCAAGTACGAAAGAGTGCCGGACGCTTATAAAAGTGAGGATAGAAAGATGAAAACACGTCAATTGACAGTTATTGCATTATTATCGGCGGTGGCATTCGTTTTAATGGTTTTTGCATCATTCCCAATAATTCCAAGTGTATCTTTTTTAAAAATTGATTTATCCTTTGTACCTATTTTTATTGGTGCGACATTGTTGGACTTAAAAAGTGGCTACGCCATATTACTCGTTCGGTCAGTCCTAAAATTGTTATTAAATAACGCTGGTGTCAATGATTATATTGGGTTACCGATGAATATATTGGCGTTTGCATTGTTGTTGACGATTATGGTTTATTATTTAAAGCGGACGCGTTGGCAGCTTTGGTTGCGTATTAGTAGTGCGGTTGTTATTGGCTCAATATTGACGACGGTTTTGATGGTGGCGCTTAATTATTATTATGCGGTGCCGCTATATGCACAATTTGCCAATTTTGATATTAGCAAAACATTTGGTGTATTCAATTATTTAATCATGGCAGTGGTACCATTTAATTTGTTACAAGGCGTTATTTTATCAGGATTAGCAGTTATTATGGCAATGCCAATTCAACGCGCATTAAAGGTTTAATTGGATACCGAAGCAAGTTATTTGCTTCGGTATTTATAGTTTATAAGCGGCTATTTTTTACAATCACGGTAGAGGGGAGATAAATGATGGAAACCTTTTTGTTAACGTTATTTCATCAATCACAACCACGACGAGCACGAGTTCTATATGGGCTATTGCGGAATCAGATGACTGTTTCGACGAACTATCATGGCTTAAGATACGACTTATTATATTTGATAAATATTTGGCCGAAATTATCGCGTGAGAAATATAATCAGGCAATCAATCGTTTAGTACAGACACAATATATTCAAGAAATTGCGCCTGGCCAATTCATCCGTACATCATTAGGACAACAGATGATGTTGAGTCAGCAATCCAAACACTATACGCTTCAAAATAAACATGAATTATTTGTCGCAGACGTTATTGGTTTTCGTGAGGTGTTTTTATTAGCTAATCAAGTTGTTTCAGAGTCAGCCTACCATAATTCAACTTATTATCCCTTACCAAGCTCATTATTGACGCAACAACTGGTTAAACGTTGGTATCAGCAAAATCGATCGACAGATATGGGGGTTACTTGGGTTGACGCGTTGCAGACATTCTTGCAGACTCGACTAGAGAGCGATGCTGATAATTTGGTCGCTAGTTGGCCTGGACATCAAATTCCTGGCCGTGTCTTTGAACAGCTGAATTTTGATGAGAATTGGTCGCGATTAGATTATCGCCTTTGGGAGTTAGATCAGTATGCAGCACTAAGCCATTTTTTGCGTGAATCAAAGTTGTCGCCGTTAAAGGCGCTTTGGTTACCGTTTAGTCAACGTCAATTAATGTCACAATCGATGCAGCAAACTTATCAAGAATTCATGCAAGGGGCATCCATTGAGTTGATTGTGAGAAATCGGGGGTTGAAAGTCAGTACTGTGCGCGAACATTTACTTTCGGCGGCCATTATGGTGCCGTTAAAAGCATTTGATTATCTGCGCTTTTATGATAAAAAAACGTATCAATGGCTTAATGATAATTTGCAGGGGTCAATTGATAACTGGAATTACGAAGCTGTACATCAACAAAATGCCAGTCTTGATTTCTTTCAATTCAGATTATATTGTATTCAACAAACAAAGGTGGATCGTTGATCATGACACAAAAAAATGATTTACGACGAATTTTAAATGCCCGTTTTGGATTTGATCAATTTAAAACGGGGCAGGCAGAAATCTTAGAAGCCTTGATTGCTGGGAAAAATACTTTGGCCGTATTACCAACGGGTGGCGGGAAAAGCTTAATTTATCAGATGATGGGAGCTATTCGGCCAGGATTAGTGATTATTGTCAGCCCGCTATTATCACTGATGCAAGATCAGGTGGTGCGATTAAATTATGCTGGTGAACAGCAAGTCATTGCATTTAACTCAAATTTATCACATGCTGAACGACACTATGTATTATCAAATTTGGCGCGCTATCATTATTTGTTTATTTCACCAGAAATGCTGGGTGAGGCAACAGTTTTAAGGGCTCTACAAAAGGTGATGATTAATTTGTTAGTTGTTGATGAAGCACATACAATTGTGAGTTGGGGACCGGATTTTCGACCAGAATATTTGAATTTACCCAAAATACATCAATCATTAAAGCAACCACAATTGCTCTTGTTGACAGCGACCGCAACTGTTGAGATGCAAAAAGAGATGCTGCAACCATTTCATTTATCAAAAGCGACACTTTTTCATTATCAACAATCGGTTAATCGAGAAAATATCTATTTAAGAACAGAACATGTACCTGATGAGGCCGCTAAACAAGCACGCCTGTTGGCGTTAGTTAAGGCATTGCAGGGCCCAGGTATTATTTATTTTTCGTCACGCCGTATGGCAACAAAAATGGCACATTGGTTGGCACAAATGACCGGTCTGACCGTCATGAGTTATCATGCAGGTCTAGATCAACACGACCGATATCGTATTCAACATCAATTTATGCAGGGACAAGTTGACGTGATAACAGCAACTTCTGCATTTGGGATGGGGATTGATAAAGGGGATATTCGCTATGTGATTCATTATCATTTGAGTACTGATTTAACGGCTTATTTACAAGAGTTCGGTCGAGCGGGTCGTGATGGCAAAGTAGCAGTTGCAATTTTGTTGTATGCAACTGGTGATGAATCGTTGGCATATGCCATGTTAGCAGCGACGATTCCGTCTACACAAGTGCTGAGTCATTGGATTAACCATCAGCATACAAATGAGATGTTATCCCAACAACAACACGAATTGTTAGCTTTTTATCAAAAGCAAGGCCAATCTGATCAACAAATTGCAACAATATTAGAACAGCGGCGTCAAAGTCGACAAGCAGATATCAATGAAATGGCCACATATGCGCAGCTATCAACAGGTTTAAGGCGGTTTATCTTGACACATTATGAAGATGTGCCAGGAGAAGTCTTGCAATTTGAGTCAAGCGATGGTGATTGGCAACCGGCAATGATTGGATTAGCGCAAACTGAAGTGAAACATCAAATAGATAAAAAAAATAGGGGTTGGCAGCTTCAAATGAATCAACTGTTTAATATAAAGTAAAGACATGTGGCGACAATTTTATTTCAAATGTTATTTATGATACCTTTAAAGTACTAAATAACAAGTATGGGGGTTCCCTAAAATGAGTCAGCAAGATCCAAATCAAGAGAAGCCATGGGATGCATCATTTGAAGAACAAGATGTTGTCAAAAAATATTCACGTACAGCAAATCGTAAGAAAACAAAGCGAGTGAGTCTTGTCGTTGGGTTGTTACTAACGATTATTTTGATATTGTCATTTATTCCGGTCTTTAATTATCTTAAAGAGTTGAATAAACCTGCACAGACAACAGCAGTCGCTTCATTATCAGAAAATTCGACAACGACATCAACATCAAAGGTTGAAAAGAATAATTCAAGTTCGAAAAAAGCGGCTTCTAAGAAGGATGAAGCTAAAAAGGCAGCGTCAGAAAAAGCGGCCTCAGAGAAGGCTGCTTCAGAGAAAGCAGCGTCGGATTCAGAAAAAGCAGCTTCTGAAGCCGCTCAAAATACAGTTAAGTTAGAATTACCGTCTGGTCGACCAACTTTGTTTGGCTTTGCGGCTGAACATAATGTATCGGTTTCTGATTTGTACAATTTAAATCCAGGGTTAACGGCAGATAATTATACTTCATGGATTGGTAAAGACGTAAAAATCAAGTAGTGATGAGCAAATCACCTTCAATTGTTTTGAAGGTGATTTTTATGTTAAGATTATTTATTGAAATCAAGAGAGTTAGGTAGATAAAATGAACGCAATTCAAATTGCAATTGATGGACCTGCATCAGCAGGAAAATCAACAATTGCTAAAATATTGGCAAATGATTTTGGTTATATTTATGTTGATACGGGCGCCATGTATCGTGTTGTTACTTTGGCTGCTTTGCGAGCAAAAATTGATCTTAATGATGAGCAAGCAGTAACACAGTTATTGCCACAAGTTGATATTACTTTTGCACCCGGTGAACCGGTCCAAAAGGTCTTTTTAAATGAGACAGAAGTGACTACTGACATCCGATCGTCAATTGTGACCGCTAATGTGTCGCTTATTTCATCATACGAAGCCGTGCGGCAAGCAATGACTCAACTACAACGTGATATTGCTGCACAGGGTGGTGTCGTAATGGATGGTCGAGATATTGGTACAACTGTTCTACCAAATGCAGATGTCAAGATATTTTTAATTGCGTCAGTTGAAGAACGAGCGGCACGTCGTTTTACTGAAAATCAGACAAAAGGTATGACGGATACATTAGAAGAAATTCAAGCAGCAGTTGCTCATCGTGACTATTTGGATTCACATCGTGAGATTAGTCCTTTAAAAAAGGCTTCAGATGCGGTAGAATTAGATACTACAGGTCTTTCAATTCAAGAAGTTGTTGCTGCTGCAAAGCAGATAATTAATCAAAAAATTGAGCGGTGATGTAGATCGACGTGAAAACGTTAAAATTAATGTTGAAAATGTCACACGAAACACTAGTAATTAGAAAAGTTTTACTTTATAATTATGGTATTATCACATTCGTGTGACCAGGAGGATTTATTGTAATGAACGAAGAGAACAACGAGCTATTGGCTGCCCTAGATGCACAACCAGACGTTAAAGTTGGAGATGTTGTTAAGGGTGAAGTCTTGGCTATTGATGATGCACGTCAAGTTGTAGTTGGAATTGATGGTGCCGGTGTTGAAGGTGTCATTCCAGCCCGTGAATTAACTGCTGATCGTGACGCTGACGTCAATGAATTGGTCAAGGTTGGTGATGTTATTGAAGCAGTCGTGAAGATGCCAATTACTTCTGAAAAAGAAGGGTACTCATGGATTCTTTCAAAGCGCCAATTAGAAGCTCGTCGTGCATGGGATGAAATCGCAAGCAAGTACAATGAAGATGACATTGTTGAAGCCCCTGTTACTCAAGTTGTAAAGGGTGGTTTGGTTGTTGACGTTGCGGGTGTTCGTGGATTCGTTCCTGCCTCAATGATTGAGAATCGTTTCGTGCAAGATTTGAACCAATACAAGGGACAAACAATCAAAGCTAAGATTATTGAAATTAATTCAGCAGAATCTCGCTTGATTTTGTCACGTAAAGCTGTTTTGAATGCTGAACGTTCAGAAGCTTTGAAGCGTGTCTTCGAAGAATTGAATGTTGGTGATGTTGTTGAAGGTAAAGTTGCTCGTATGACTAACTTTGGTGCCTTTATCGACCTTGGTGGTGTTGACGGATTGGTTCACGTTTCAGAAATTTCACATGAACGTGTTTCTCAACCATCAGATGTATTGTCTGTTGGTGAAGACGTTAAGGTGAAGGTATTGGGATTAGATGCTGAAAAGGAACGTATCTCATTGTCAATTAAGGCAACGCAACCAGGACCTTGGGAAGCTGCTGCTGAAAAGGCACCTGAAGGAACTGTTCTGGAAGGAACAGTTAAGCGTGTTGTTGACTTCGGTGCATTCGTTGAAGTGTTCCCTGGCGTTGAAGGTTTGGTTCACGTATCTCAAATCTCACACCAACACGTTGACAACCCATCAGACGTTTTGAAGGCTGGAGATAAGGTTCAAGTGAAGGTACTTGAAGTTAACCCTGATAAGCAACGTTTGTCATTGTCAATTAAGGCTTTGACTGAAGCACCTGCACGTGAAGGTGGTAACAACGATGGTGAGCGTCGTCCACGTCGTAACAACAATAACAACAACGGTGGTCGTCGCAATAACCAACGCGAATCTGCCCCAATGAATTACTCAACTTCTGAAGAAGAAGGTAATGCAACTTTGGGTGATTTGTTTAATTTGAAGGATTTTGATTAAAATCAATTGAATTACTAATGAAGAGGTAGAACTTTCATGGTTCTACCTCTTCTTTCATTTTCTGACGACAAATCAATTCTTTGGCTTCGAAAATGTTATAATATTAACATGAATTAGTACGTTAATAGTAGATAAGAGTATTAGAAAAGAGGTAGCTATGGCCTATCCAGTGGTAGCCATTGTCGGACGTCCGAACGTTGGGAAGTCGACAATTTTTAATCGTATTGCAGGTGATCGTATTTCGATTGTTGAAGATACACCCGGTGTGACGCGTGATCGGATTTATACGCGTGCTGAGTGGCTGACTCAAGAATTCCGTCTAATTGATACTGGTGGAATTGAAATGAGTAATGAGCCATTTATGACTGAAATCAAGCAACAAGCTGAAATTGCGATGGATGAAGCGGATGTCATTGTTTTTATGGTTTCTGGTCGTGAAGGGCTGACTGATGCTGACGAACAAGTCGCAAAAATATTGTATAAAACAAATAAACCGGTGGTACTTGCGGTTAATAAAGTTGATAATTTTGAGATGCGCAACGACATTTTTGATTTCTACGCCCTCGGACTGGGAGAACCTTTCCCAATTTCTGGGTCGCACGGTACAGGGTTAGGTGACTTATTAGATGAAATCGTTAAGCACTTTCCAGAAGATACGGGTGCAACTGATGATGAAACGATTCGTTTTTCATTTATCGGACGGCCCAATGTTGGTAAGTCATCATTGGTGAACGCCTTACTTGGTGAAAATCGCGTGATTGTTTCAGATATTGCGGGTACAACGCGAGATGCAATTGACACGAAGTTTACAACGGCTGAAGGCGATGAATTTACAATGGTGGATACAGCCGGTATTCGGAAACGTGGTAAGGTGTATGAGAATACAGAGAAGTATTCGGTTATGCGTGCCATGCGTGCGATTGATGACTCAAATGTTGTTTTGATGGTCTTAAATGCTGAAGAAGGTATCCGAGAACAAGATAAACACGTCGCAGGTTATGCGCATGAGGCAGGGCGGGCAGTCATTATTGTTGTCAATAAATGGGACACACTTGAAAAAGATGATCATACGATGAGCGCTTTTGAAGAGATGATTCGAACTGAATTCCAATATTTAGCTTATGCCCCAATTATTTTTGTCTCAGCTTTGACAAAACAACGGTTGAACAAATTGCCTGCCATCATCAAACAGGTTAACGAAAACCATCAACGTCGCATTCAATCATCAACGCTAAATGAAGTGATTATGGATGCACTTGCGTTGAATCCGGCGCCTAATCGAAATGGTAAACGGCTACGTGTGTATTATGCGACGCAGGTTTCAATTCAACCACCGACCTTTGTTGTGTTTGTCAATGAACCTGAGTTAATGCATTTCTCATATGAGCGTTTCCTTGAAAACCAGATTCGAAAGGCATTTGATTTTACAGGCACACCAGTACACTTGATTAAACGTGCACGGACGTAATTTTTTTGCATTTTCATACAAAAAGTAGGGAAAGTACAGAAAAATAGCGTTTTATTTGATAAAATCGGTTACAAAACGCAGTATAACGGCATTTTTAATATAAAAAGGCTTGTTATAAGTTTTAAATTATGATAAATTTAATTACGACATAAAGTATTTTACTTTATGGAATTAAAATGTGATTTTCACAAATCAGGAGGATAGTCTAATGGCTAACAAGCAAGACTTGATCAACAAGGTAGCAGAAGCAGGTTTCTCAAAGAAGGATGCAACTACTGCAGTTGATGCAACTTTCGCAGCGATTCAAGAAGAATTGACTGCTGGAGAAAAGGTTCAATTGATCGGTTTCGGAACTTTCGAAGTACGTACACGTGCTGCTCGTAAGGGTCGTAACCCACAAACTAACGAAGAAATTGATATCCCAGCATCAAAGATTCCAGCTTTCAAGCCTGGTAAGGGATTGAAGGACGCCGTTAAGTAATTAATGGGTCAATTGAGCGAGAGAATTAGATTATTCTTTAGTTAGGGTTCAATTTTCCAAATGGAAGATTAACAGCTAATAACGCTTACGAAAACGAGTACGATGCTGTACTCGTTTTTTTGTTACCATAGTTTGCGCATAATATAACGATTGAATTGAATAAATAAAAATAATAAAATTCGGAACATTTTTACGTAAACGCTTACATTTTATGGTAAACTTTTACAAGTGGAGATAACCACGCATATTTTAGAAAAATTTGAGGGACTTACAATGCATTTATCAATTTTAATTGCGCTGATTCCAGCGCTCGCATGGGGAGCTACCGGGATTGTTACAACGAAAATGGGCGGGTCTGCCGGACAGGGAACGTTAGGGATGACTTTTGGTGCTCTAATTTTTGGATTAGGCACAATGTTCTTATATGTTTTACCAATGGCGGGCGCAGATTTCGCCTTTAATCCAAGAATTTGGTTGGTTGGCTTCATCTCAGGTTTATTCTGGGCTGTGGGGACCGCTGGCCAATTTATTGGCTTTAAAAAGGTCGGTGTTTCAGTTGGGAATCCTTTGTCTACGGCTGGCCAAATCATTACGAACGCTTTAATGGCTGCAGCAGTCCTTGGCGAATGGCGTACAGGTAAGATGTGGTTATTTGGTTCATTAGCAATTATTTCAGTGGTGGTTGGGGCTATCTTAACTTCGTTGCCAGATGCGCATGGCACTAAAAATATGAATCCAAATTATAATTTTGGTGCAGGTATGTTTGCGATTGCGATTTCAACGTTAGGGTATATGATGTATTTCGTATTTCCTAATTTGTTGCATAAAATTGGTTACATTTCAAATGCAGTCCATGCAGCACCAAATGATACGGGGCTATACTATATGACATCGATTGTTGGACCACAATCGATTGGACAAGTTTTAGGTGCATTGATTATTGTTGTGTTCTTTTTGAAAGAAAAAGATATAATGTTCCAAAAATGGACTTGGCGTAACATTGTGACCGGCTTGGTTTGGGCGACAGGAAATGTCTTTATGTTTATTTCGGCCGCTAATCCACAAATTGGTCAAGCAGTCGCAACTACATTGTCACAAATGGGAATTGTCGTTGGCGTGTTTGGTGGTATTTATATTCTTGGTGAGAAAAAATCTAAGCGACAGTTGGTATTTGCCGCAATTGGTGCCGTACTCGTTGTCATTGGTGGAGTCATGATTTCAAATCTTGGTCATTTATAAGATAAACGATTCATAATTGGGGCTAAACAGAGTTTGGCCCTTTTTATTTGCAAACTTGCTATAATAGTAGGAGACAAAGAATAGGAAGAGTAGTTATGAGTGATATTAAAATTGTATCAATTGACATTGATGGTACATTATTAAATGATAACCATGAAATTACAAAAGACGTTAAGGATGCGATTCAACAAGCAATTGCACAAGATGTCAAAATTGTTATTACAACGGGACGACCATTGCCTGGTGTTCAACCAATCTTAGATGAATTAAATATTAAAGGTGCTGATCAATATGTCATCACCCATAATGGTGGCTTGATGCAAACAGCAGACGGCTCAAAAATTTTGTTTTCAGCACCGTTAGCATTTGACGAGTGGCAATTAATCAACCAATTTATGCGTGAACAAGCGACATATATTCAGGTGGAGAGTCAATCAATGGCATATACAACTAACCATCTTGTACATCCATGGGCAAGTTTTGAAAACTCGTTGGTTAACTTACCCCTTCGAGTATTGGATGATGAAACGGCATTAAAACATGTTGAAATTACAAAAGGAATCGCCAATGCTGAGTCAGCCGAATTAGACCGGGTACAGGCATTAGTGCCAGACAGTATAATGAATGCCGTATCAGTTATTCGATCGACGGCTAATAACTTAGAATTTATTAATCAAGCTGCATCAAAGGGAAATGCATTAATAGCCTTAGCAAATGAGTTAGGCGTTGAAATGACACAAACAATGGCTATTGGTGATCAAGAGAATGACTTATCGATGATTGAGGTAGCTGGAACCAGTATTGCGATGGGTAACGCGATTGAACGGATTAAAGCAGCAGCTCATTTTACAACTGCGGACAATAATCATTCTGGTGTTGCACAAGCACTTCAAACATATGTGCTTTGATTTTGAATTTGCTATTATTGACGGTCAAAATTAAAACATAATGTCGGAATAATAGAGGTATTAAATGGGAATAACAACTTATAAAAAGCAGATGGCAACAGAGGTTCAAACAACGATCCAAATGGCATTTGCACAATCAAAATATGGGTATCAGGGTGAAAATGAGCTTGTATTTGATTTGCGGCAGGATCAAAAAAATAAAATTTTTGAATTGGTATGGCAACAAGCAGCCAAGGTCGTTGGCCATGTGATGTTGAGTGAGGCTAGTGTTGGTCAGACGACAGGTCTGGTTTTAGCACCGTTATCAGTATTGCCTGAATATCAACACCAAGGGATTGGGGGTGAATTATTGCGTGCAGCTGAACAATTGGCTGCTGATAAAAAATTTGCTTTTATCAGTATCCTAGGTGAACCAGCATACTATCAAGTATTTGGTTATCAAACAGCAAGCCAATTCAACATTACCGCACCAATGCCGGTACCTGATGATTATTTTATGGTTAAGCCTTTAGTTGACTTGGCTCAAACAAATGGCAAATTGGTTTACGCACCAGCATTCAAATTAAATGCGTAAGATACGCTAGAAGGGCATGTAAGTTTAATAGTGATGCCATGGAAAGATTAACGATTGACGTTAATCTTTTTTCTTTGCAACGAAAAAATAGAATCATGATTTCAGACGTTATAAAAGTGGTATACTAAATGTATAGATAAAGTAAGCGCTTACATAATTGACTTACATGTTGAAATGATGAAGCAGGTGACGTGATGCGATTTATTAATTATTTGGGTACTGATGCCTATATGAATATCGCGATGGATAGTTGGTTGTTGTACAACCTGAAACCGCGTGAACCAGTTTTTGCACTCTGGCAGAATAAAAGAGCGGTGATTATTGGGCAAAATCAGAATACATTTGGTGAAATTAATCATGACTATATTGAGCAATCTGACATTCAGGTTGTGCGACGGATGTCCGGTGGCGGTGCCGTCTATCATGATTTAGGAAATGTTTGTTTCACATTTTTTGTTCCAGTTGAGCAGAGTGGTCAAGTTAACTTTAAACAGTTTGTACAGCCAATGTATGATGCATTACATTCGCTGGGAATAGATGCGCAGTTGTCTGGTCGTAATGATCTAGAAATAGATGGCAAAAAAGTATCAGGTAATGCGCAACGTTATGCAGGTGGCTACCTCATGCACCATGGCACATTGTTGTGGGATACCGATGTGGAGGCCATGGTTCGGGCATTAAATGTTGCTGATGAAAAATTTATCTCCAAAGCGGTAAAATCTGTTCGGGCTCGCGTGGGTAACATTAAAGATTATGTTGACCAGTCGCAAACACTTGATGATTTTATCAATGCTCTGAAATATTATTTGACTAATAAAGGGCAAGATGGCGAATACCATTTGAGTGATGCGCAATTAGCCGATATTAAGCGTTGGCGCGATGAACGATTCGCAACGTGGGATTGGAATTATGGTCGAAGTCCAACCTTTGATTTTGAGAATCATGCAAAATTTCAGGGCGGTAGCGTAGATGTCCAAGCGAATATTGCACATGGTAAAATCCAAGCAATCAATTTTACGGGTGATTTTTTGGGGGTTCGTGATTGGCGAGAAATTGAAAAAGATTTCTTAGACCAACCATTTGAACCACAGACGATTGCTAAAATATTAACCAATCATCAAGATGGTCAGTATTTTGGTGGGATTACTAATGATGAAATGGCATCGTTGTTTACCGGTGATGGTAATGATTAGAAAGGAGCCAAATATGGCAAATATTATTGAATTAAACCAAAAAATTTTAGACTTTGATTATCAAGTTCAGGCTCAAGATGATCAATTTCCAATGTTGCAAGTTTTAAATAATGCGGGTGAAATCATTGATGAAGATGCATTATCTCGAGCTGAGTTGGCTGATGATGATTTAATTAATATCATGAAGCGAATGCTTTGGAGTCGACAACTAGATATTCGATCAACCAAACTTGCAAAGCAAGGACGTTTCGGATTTTTCGCTCCAACGGCCGGGCAAGAAGCATCACAAATGGCATCTTCGTATGCCTTCAAAGATGATGATTGGTTGTTCCCTGGGTATCGTGATATTCCACAAATTGTTGCTAAAGGTTGGCCAATTTGGAAAGCCATTTTATGGTCACGTGGGCATGCTAAAGGTAATGAGTATACGACTGAGGATGATAAGCCGGTTAATTCTTGGTTCCCACAGATTATCATTGGCGCTCAGTATGTCGAAGCAGCCGGAGTTGCACTGGGATTAAAAAAGCGGCATAAAGATGCGGTGGCATATGCTTATACTGGTGATGGTGGGACATCGCAGGGTGATTTCTATGAAGGCATTAATTTTGCTTCAGCTTATAAGGCGAACGCTGTTTTCTTCGTGCAAAATAATGGCTTTGCTATTTCAACGCCACGCACATTACAAACTGCAGCGCCACATTTGGCGGCTAAGGGCTGGTCTGCAGGACTACCAAGTCTCGTCGTTGACGGGAATGACCCAATTGCAATGTATCTTGCAGCTAAACAGGCACGTGCCTGGTCAGTTGCAGGTAATGGACCTGTCTTGATTGAAACGATGACTGATCGATTGGAACCACACTCAACAGCGGGTGATGATCCACTTCGTTATCGGCAACAAGCAGATATTGACGATTGGTGGAAGAAAGAGCCATTGATTCGGATGCGGACCTTCTTAACAAATAAGGGGATTTGGAATGAGACATTAGAGTCGGCATATATTGATGAGACGAATACCTTAATTGATGAACAAATTAAAATTGCAGATGGTGTGGAGAAACAAAAAATCTCTGACTTCTTGAAGCATACGCTTGAAGTACCAGGTCAAGTGATGCAAGAACAAATTGCAAAGTTTGAAAGCGAGGGAAAGTAAAATGGCTGAAAAAACATATATTGCAGCAATTCAAGAAGCACTTGATTTGTCCTTAGAAAAAGATGATAGTACCTTAATCTTTGGTGAAGACGTTGGTAAAAATGGTGGTGTTTTCCGAGCAACTGATGGTTTGCAAGCCAAATATGGCGAGGAACGCGTCTTTAATACGCCATTAGCTGAATCAGGTATTGGTGGGCTGGCGATTGGGCTGACAACACAAAATTATCGACCAATTATGGAAATTCAATTTTTTGGTTTCTTATTTGAAGTCATGGATTCAATTGCTGGTCAAATGGCACGTAATCGTTTCCGTTTCAATAATACGCGACAAATGCCAATCGTTGTTCGTTCACCTTATGGTGGTGGAACTAAGACACCTGAGATGCACGCTGACAACCTGGAAGGTTTAGTTGCGCAGGTACCGGGTCTACGGGTAGTTATGCCATCTAACCCAGCTGATGCCAAAGGTTTACTCTTGAGTGCGGTTGAGTCAAATGATCCAGTGGTCTTCTTAGAGAATATTCACCTGTATCGATCGATGAAGGGTGAAGTACCAGAAGGTTACTATACAACGCCATTAGATCAGGCAACAGTTGTTCGAGAAGGACAGGATATCACCTTAATTTCGTATGGTGGTGCTGTGCCATTGGTGATTAAAGCAGCTGACGAATTAGCAAAGAATGGGATTGATGCTGAAGTGATTGATTTACGGACAGTTTCGCCAATTGATTTAGACACAATCGGGAAATCAGTTGAAAAAACAGGCCGGGTTGTCGTTGTACAAGAAGCACAGCGTATGGCTGGTATTTCTGCGACAATCATGGCAGAAATAGCAGAACGGTTCATCTTAAGCTTGAAGGCTCCAATTGGGCGTGTTGCTGCGCCAGATACGGTTTATCCATTTGCACAAGCTGAAAATGACTGGATGGTTAAAGCAGATGATGTCGTTGCAAAGGCGCAGGAGGTTATCAATTATGACTGAAATTTTTAAAATGCCAGATATTGGTGAAGGTATGGCCGAAGGTGATATTACGAATTGGCTAGTTAAGGTTGGTGATACGATCAATGTCGATGACCCTGTCGCTGAGGTGCAAAATGATAAGCTGATGCAAGAAATTCTGTCGCCATATGCTGGTAAAATCACCAAGTTATATGTTGAACCAAATACAACGGTCGCAGTTGGCGATCCTCTGATTGAATTTGATGGTGATTCGAGTGAATCAGCACCATTGTCAGCGCCGAAAGTGGCCGCAGAATCAGCGTCAATCAAAACTAACACTGCACAAAAAGAACCGGTTAAACAAGTTGTTGAGACAGAGCGTGCCCCTATAACCGCAAATGGGCATGTGTTAGCGATGCCATCAGTTCGGCATTTTGCCAATGATCATCAGATCGATCTATCACAGGTGACACCAACTGGTCGGCACGGTCATATTACTTTGGCTGATGTCCAAAATGTGACACACAATCAAGACCAGCAAGTACAAATGAGTCAACCAGTGCCAGATGCGGAGCCGATTAACGTTTCAACGTCAATGGCTGTAGCACCACAAGTAGCAGCTGAAACAAATGATAAGCATGTGGGTCGTGAACCAATGACAGGTGTGCGTAAAGCGATTGCTAAAGCAATGGCACAACAAACAACGATTCCAGCTGTGACTAATTTTGATCAAGTTGAAGTTTCGAAATTAGTGGCGCATCGGACATCGTTTAAAGAGATGGCAAAAGATGAAGGCATTCATTTGACTTATTTGGCTTATGCCGTCAAAGCTTTGACTGCGACTGCACAAAAGTATGCCGATATCAATGCAACAGTTGACACGCAGGCTGGTGAAATCGAGTATCATGATACGGTCAATGTGGGAATTGCGGTTAGTGCACCGCAAGGTTTGTACGTACCAGTTATTATGCATACAGAAACAAAGTCGATTTTAACAATTGCCAAAGAAATCGAAACGTTAGCACAGCAAGTCCGAGCTGGAACAATTAAGCCTGCCCAAATGCAAGGGGCAACTATTACCATTTCCAATTTAGGTTCTGCACGAGGAAATTGGTTTACACCAATTATTAATGGGAATGAAGTGGCTATTCTTGGTTTGGGATCGATTGTTAAAGAGCCAATTGTGAATGAATCAGGGGAGTTAGCAGTTGGTCAAAATATCAAATTATCGCTAAGCTATGATCATCGATTGATTGATGGTATGTTAGGTCAAACGGCGATGAATTATCTTAAGCGATTGTTATCAGATCCAGCGTTAATGCTGATGGAGGTTTAAAATGGTCGTTGGTGCACAAGCAACAGAAATAGATACGGTTATTATTGGTTCGGGTCCCGGTGGGTATGTCGCCGCTATCCGTGCGGCTGAATTGGGACAAAAAGTAACTTTAATTGAGCGTGACCAGATTGGTGGTGTTTGTTTAAATGTTGGCTGCATTCCGTCAAAAGCGCTGATTAATGTTGGGCATCATTTTCGGGCTACACAGGAAAAAAATCCTTATGGATTGACAATGACTGGCTCACTTGATTGGCAACAAACGCAAGATTGGAAGCAACATCAGGTCGTTGAAAAGTTAACTGGCGGGGTGGCAATGCTGCTAAAGAAACATCATGTGACAGTGATTCAAGGTGAGGCGACCTTTAATGATAATGAGACATTAAATGTTGTTCAAAGTGATGGGCATCAATTATTACAGTTTAATAATGCTATCATTGCTACTGGTTCAAGGCCAGTTGAAATTTCAAAATTTAAATTTGGCGGACGCATTGTTGATTCAACAGGTGCTTTGTCATTACCGGAGATTCCAAAGCGTTTGATTGTATTGGGCGGCGGTGTCATTGGTTCTGAGTTAGGGAGTGCCTATGCAAATTTGGGAGCTCAAGTGACCATTATTGAAGGTCTTGATCATATTTTAAATGGATTCGATTCTGAAATGACCAAACCAGTCATTGACGATTTCAAGGCCCATGGTGGGGAAATTTATACATCTGCAACTGCAACATCTGCCACGCAAACAGATGATGAAGTGACAGTTACTTTTGAGATGGCAGGTCAAACACAGACAGTGACGGGTGATTATTTGCTCGTGGCAGTTGGTCGTCGGGCAAATACGGATACGCTAGGCCTCAATAATACCGATATCCAATTGTTAGATAATGGTTTGATTGAAGTTAATCAAGCGATGCAAACACAAGTCAAGCATATTTACGCGATTGGGGATGTCGTACCTGGACCAGCTTTGGCGCACAAAGCTAGCTTTGAAGCCAAAATCGCTGCTGCGTCAATTAGTGGGGCACCACATGCATACGATGATCACTATGCTTTGCCAGCAGTTGCATATACTCACTATGAGTTAGCAACAACTGGTGAAACACCAGAAACGGTTATCGATAAAAAGATTGATGCTAAAATCAGTAAGTTTCCATTTGCAGCCAATGGTCGAGCGCTTGCAATGGATGCGAGTGTCGGCTTTATTCGCTTAATCACTGATAAGCAAACTGGGGCAGTTTTAGGTGGACAAATTGTCGGACCAAGCGCATCTGATTTAATATCAGAGTTAACATTGGCAATTGAGAACGGGGTGACCGCAGAGGATATTGCGTTAACCATTCATCCACATCCAACGTTTGGTGAAGCAATCATGGATACTGCTGAAGTAGCAGATGATTTGGGGATTCATATTTAGTTTAAATATAAAAAGCGACTGATATCAGTCGCTTTTTTATCCGAAAGGTAGGTCAATCGAATGTCTTTTTTTCAAACCAATGATGGTGTCAAGCTACATTATCAGGTGAGTGGACAAACGGGAATACCCATTGTGTTTGTTGGCGGCTATACAAGTAATATTGCGACTTGGGCAGCTCAGATACCAACTTTTGTTGCGGCAGGTTATCGTGTTATTCGGTTTGAATTCCGTAATCATGGGGAGAGTCAAATTGTTGATTATGGCTTAAAAATTTCCCGTTTAACAATGGATTTACAGTTGTTGATTCGACATCTCAATTTAAAAAAGTTTGTTCTGATTGGACATTCAATGGGAGCGATGGTCATTGGTGAATATATGTCATTATTTGATACAGGCAATGTTTTGGCAGTTGTTACTGAGGATCAACCACCAAAAATGTTAAACGATGCCACATGGCAGTCAGGAATTGCTGATTCATCTTTTAGGTCCATTGATCAGATTGCGGATGATTTTCCAAAACAACGCTTAATTCATCAACCAATTCAACCAGAACTTAAGCAAGTCATAACGAGCCATTATCAACCATTCGATTTCGCCTTAAATCGACCATTATTAATTGATGGCATTGTGCAAGACTGGCGAGATAGTTTAAGAATAGAACGGGTACCACATTTCTTTCTTGCCGGTGATGCATCACCACTATATCCAGTGCGTCATTTACAGGATGCAGTAGCGTTACATCAACGTGCTACCGCTGAAATGTATACTTTTAATTCAGTTGGACATATACCGCATTTAGAACAACCAGATGAGTATAATCGCGTCGTATTATCATTTTTAAAACAGTTGTACTGATATATATTAGAAACGTTAACAGTGTGTGTGTCGATGATAATAAAAAAATTCTAAATGATATTTGTCACTGATAGTAGCTGGTTGAGCGAACGAATCAGAAACTTGGGTAAATTGTTAGGCTAACAAAGTGATAATTGAATGCGCCAATATGACATGCTACAATAAGTATTGTTATTTGGAGAATTACCCAAGTCTGGCTGAAGGGAACGGTCTTGAAAACCGTCAGGTCGGGAAACCGGCGCGTGGGTTCGAATCCCACATTCTCCTTGAATAAACTAAATTTATCCAAGCACTATTGTTTCTGACGTTTGGAGAAATTTAGTTATAGATTATCAAAAGATTGTCAACTATGATGATAAATTGTACTAAAAGCACCAGCACGCAAGAAATATTGCATGCTGGTGCTTTTTTGTTATGTTACTGAAATCATGTGTAGTGACATAGGAATTGATTGCTATGATTACAGAACAATTAGTGTCGTTAAATTGGATGTAATGCCATATATTGATGATGAATGAGTAATCATTTCTCGTCTCATAAAATAAAAAAATCTCGAGAAAAGTTAAACTTTAGTCGAGATTTTCAAAGATTGTAATTATGCTTCACTAAGTAATAATTTCATGAAGATTGCCGCTAGAATCATGAAAGTTGCTGGTACAATCAAGAAGAAAGAGAAGATGATTGGTGCTAAAGAACCAATCATGCCCAGAATGAGACCGATGTTTTTCTGTGCAGGATAGGCCTTTTGAATCATTAAGTAAAGAATTAGCGTGAAGATAACAATACTCAACATACTAAGAATTGACCAGTACATCACACCAGAAAAAGTTTGGAATGAATAAATATTGATCCATGCTGTATTCAAAGTAGTCAGGGCGACACCGTTGAAGAAACCAAATAGCATGTAGAGTGATTGAAAAATGCTGAGCGCAAAAATAGTTGTAGTGAATTTCTTATTCATGATATAAATACTCCATATAATACCTATTGTTGCGTTTTAAAACAAAACGCATACATAAGTATATTATAAAAATAAAAATTTTGCACAATTAAGAATATGAATGTCGCTTGAGACCTGCAAAAGCAAATTACAATGCTATCAATTGGTTATTAGGGGAAAAATGAAATAGATTATTATTGAATTGAAAAATAATATTAATAGGGTGGCTTAACTAAAAGATGAAAAATTTTATTAAGGTTATAAACATGAAACTAAAATAAATATTTAAATACAATTATATAATTAAACCTCAGTCGTTTAATTGCAATAAAACGAATCAGTTATTGTTGATTTTTTATTAATCGTTGTTCACAATACTCAGTGTATTCGATATGCATGTAGAAAACATTAATTTTTATGTGGTAAATTTGTAAATATTTTGAACTAATAGATTGAGTCGATAATCTGAGAATAATTACTGAATTGTCTATGAAGTTAAGAAAGATATTTATTTAAATAAATATTTAGCTTCAGTTATTAAATTGGTAAAAAGGAAAAATAATCATCAATTAAAAGATTTCTAAAAGGCATGTATATACATAAAATGTATTATGACCAATTGTTAGGCTAACAAATAAGTATTTGAATGTATAAATATGACATGCTACAATAAATATTGTTATTTGGAGAATTACCCAAGTCTGGCTGAAGGGAACGGTCTTGAAAACCGTCAGGTCGGGAAACCGGCGCGTGGGTTCGAATCCCACATTCTCCTTTAAATTCATATATTTGTATGAACTGTATAAAAAAATGAATGTGAAGGCATGATGAATTGACAATAATGTAAATATATTTCAATATTTGTCCTTGTATGAATTATGTTTAGTTCATTGGTTTTCTAATTGGAATCCGAAATTAGAGAAGAAAATTATCTAAAATTATATTTTGTATTTTGCGTTTTTATCTTAGTAGTTAGAAATAGTTTTGATGAAAATTTAACAAGAAGTCTTCTGCGAAGGCAGAAGGGACGTTGTATAGATGGAAGGAAACTGATATTAGGGAAGAATAATGCAGTATGAAGTAATACCACAGCAAATATTCAAAGATTTAAAACAAATATCGCAGAAAATGTATGATAATAGCGAACAGAGAAATATTGATACGTTTTATTACGATTTCTTTTTAAATGTTATATATCAGATTGAAGCCGTTAATATTTTACTGGCTATTGGAAACGATTATGCACTAGACGGAATTGATCGGATGGCATATGAATCATCGATAGGTTTTATGGTCCTTAATTTAGATGGTTTTGATAGTCATGAGGCTGTTAAATTTTTTGAAATTAAAAAAATTTATGAATTAATAAAAATTAAAGACGGCACGATAGATAAATCTAGTTTGATTTCATTTGAAGAAGCAAATGCAGCATTCAGAGCATGTTTTCCAGATAATGACCGAATATTGAGAACAATTAAAGATATTGTTGAGGAAATTGCTAATAAAATACCGATGATTAACAAAAATACATGGTATCAAGTATTTTTAAATCGTTCCTTCGTTAGGGTAGTAGAGCTAATTGATAAACAGGTTAGACAAGATTTTCGTGATGATTGGTTTACAAAACTTTACCCTCTTTTTTATAAAGTCGCATCACAAGGTACACATAACCTAAGCGTTAAAACTAAATATGGTCAACGGACATTAATTCCAAAATCTGTAAGAATTATGGGTGAGTCCGTTTTACTATCGATTACATTTTCGTATTTTGTCCGTTATTTTGGAAACGGGATAGTGAAAGAAGAAAGCGACGATTTACTAATATATTTGAAAAAAATTCGAGAACAAGCTGCAAATGATTTTAAAGACAAGCAATAAACTAGATAGTCTTGATAGTAAGAGTGATGTACTTTGGTGATAATGCTGCTTTTGTAAGTTAATAAATGTAAAAGTAGGCTTGGCAGAATTAAACACCGAGAAAATTGAGATGAAGATTTTGACATTTTTTTATCTAAAATTTGATTGATTTTCAGTTGAGATAGAGTTTTGCATGTTTATCGTAGAAAAATAAAGCACATCATTAAGCAGAGTATTAAATTGGTGAATATTTCAAAATATTAACTTGTAGTTAAAAAAACAATACGTTATCTATTTTTAAAATGGTTGCATATAATACTTAAGTAATATATTCTTATTTTAAAATGAAAAATAAAAGGGTGTATAAATGAATAATAATGTAGTTATAGCTCAGTATTTAATTAATTTACATGATGCTCAACGTTCTAATTCGGTGGCTACACTTTCAGATGGTGTAGTAACAAATATAAAAAAGATGGTTATTTCTTCAGTTGCAAGAGGGTCACGGGTTGTATTGATAACTAACGATGAGAATGTAAATATTGATATTCCTGGGTTAGAGCTTGTGGTTGAAAAAATACCAGATGTTATTGCAGCAAATAGTATGTACTTTATCAGATGGGTAATGACACTTCAATATTTGTACAAGCACCCTGAATTTGATAAAGTTGCGCTTGTTGATGCAACCGATGTTATTATGAAAAAAGCACCTTTTTTTGAAATGAAAGATGATGTTTTGTACGTGGGAGATGAACAAGCAGATTTATCATCCAGTATTGTAAAATTTGAAAAAACGAATGATGAAATTAAGGCATTTAATGAAAAATATAGTTATTTACAGTTATTAAATCCAGGTGTCATTGTTGGTGGATATAATATCGTTCTCGAATTTTTAGAGATAATGTGCAGCTATATTTTACAAGACATACGACATGACAAAAGCTTTGGGTCTTTAGAAATGGCATTGTTTAATTTTGTTGTGTATAAATTTTTCTCAGGCCGGGCAATACATGGAAGATTAGTAACTACTTTATTTGATCAAGGATCGGAAGATTTCGTTTCTTGGTTTAAACATAAATAATTATTTGAGGTATGAAATTAATGAGCATGTATGATTTATTAAAGAACAAATACTGGATTTTTCAGAAAAGATCAGGAACTTCTTACTGGACATCTATCGCTCTGCAGTCTGGAGATAAAATTGCCAGATGGGGAGGAACTTTTAATCCAGATGGTACGTTTGATTTTTTTGAAGGTGTCGGATTTAAAACTGAGGAAGTTGCATGGAAAATAGAAAATGATGTATTGCACTTTTTGTCAGCGGATGGTGAAATCGTAAGAACAGTTGAAAAAATTGAGATCACTGATCGCGAATCTCACTTATGGTTTAATGAAATGGAACGTTTTCAAGCATATAATTTCTTTGACGTGACAGTTTCCAATGAAATGAGAATTTCTGTTAATGCACCGAATGTCATGTTAAGGGAAAAGGATCAAGTGAATACTAAGTGGTTTTATTGTGGCAGTCAAACCGTAGTTGATCCTAAAAAATTACCGAATGTTATTTTTGAAAACTATACGGACCAGACAGATAGTAGTTATGAACATTTTGTTATTACAAAAGCAGTTAACCAGCCTAATATTAAAAATATAACTGTTATTGTTGAGACAGTAAATGATTTAATGGAGCTTATGGGAAATATCAACGAAGCAACTTGTGATGGTATTAACGTTATTACGCAAAATGGCAAGTTCATTGGTATATCGGGAAAGAAAGATTTTGTAGTGAAACTAATTATGGAGATAAATATTTTGAATGATCAGCTTCAAAAAGTTACAAAAGATAATATCGAAGGCCTGTTGAAGAATTTAAAAATACCATTTGATATGATGTCTGTATAATGAAAGTATTTCTACAATTATTTAAGTACTATAGAGTATGCTTTTACGACTAAGCAAAGTTATAAGTGGGCAGATCCGGTCTGCCTTCTATATTAATAAAGTAAACATGAAAAGCACGTCATCTATTTCTTAAGGTGACGTGCTTTTTGCATTTACATTGTGTTGGGTGATTAAAATTTCTTTGAAAGGTGTTAATTCTGTCCTTTAACCATGGAGAAGCCGGCATAAGATGTTTTTATGTTTGCTATTCTTTGAATTGAACCATGCATAGAGAAGTAGGTTCGCAAAAAAAATTGTAAAATGAATCATGAAAAGGAAAGTTGAATTTTTTGCAATCAATTGAGTAGAAAAATTTTGCTATTGTCTGAGAGCCTGATTATGTCATTGCTGCAGAATAGTAGTTTTTGATAAAATTCAGAATTTCATAACGCTGGAAGTGGGCGCTTATATTTATATTTATTTTTATCTTTAAAATCTAGACTATGTGCTTGGCTGTTACAGTGTTTAAACAAGTCATCTTGTGATTTAAAGTTTGGAATATATGGTTAGTTTTTATTGGCACAACATTTATTGAACTTGTTAGCCACTTTGAGTTGGCTATTATAAAACATTATATTGAACACAGCGATGGAAATTACGAAAAAATGTGTTTGGTTGAGATTCATATTTAACTTCTTGAATGGAATAATGAGTAAGTTATAACATAGTGTGAAGAATCAATTCAAAAAAGAATATACAAAATAATCATAAAGAATGACATTTTTTTCGCAGTGTTTTCTTAGAATTGTATCCAAAAGAAGCGCAAACAAAATACCAATCATTTGATTTTTTAATTTATTCCTATCTGATTTTTTCTTAATTGTTCAGCATTGATTTGAAAATGTGTAAATTGTTTTTTAATTGATTCGAATTTATATATGTATCCTGCAAAATAGCAGGAGATGTCTTTTATTTTTTTGACAGATTACTGATTGCAAAGTTTATTTCGTCGTTTGTAAATGCATAGTAGGTTTTTAGTTCAAACCGAATCTTTTTATTTGTGAAAGATGGTGATTCTGATTTAATTGTTTTAGCTCGTTTTAAAGCATTTTTTTTATAATCAACATCAATATTGTCGATTGCAAACTGACTGGCTTTTGAACTATATTGTTTTCCTGAATCTGAAGTTAATTGATTATAGATTCCTTTTTTTGACAGAAAAGTAACCGTCGCATATAACTTTGCACGTTCCACAGCACTTTTATATTCTGTTGGTGCATTTTCGATGCGATTCTCTCGCATTCTATTTTTAACATAATCGCTATTAAATATCGAAACGCTGATGACAATGGCAACTATGACGATTCCAATCCAGAACCAAACATTTTTTAACAAGAAGCGTTTTGTTTGAACGTGCCGTTTATCTTGAATGTTTCCAAGCCTATTCACGTTTTTTTTCATAATTATTTTCCTTCTAGCTTTTAACGTCAATCATATATTGGACGTATGTACTGCGAAAGAATGGGAAAGATTTTATAATGACAGCAGTTTTGCTTTGACGGATTGTAAAGGCATTAAGCTTGATTTTAGAGGGTGCCTTAATGTGTGCGATAGCAGTGTATAATTCATGCTTATCATCGGTTGCAAGGGTAGTATCGTAAGGCCAGAAATTTAAGGATTCTTTTTTTACCAAAGTGGTGTTATCGTGTTCAAAGATAGTTAGTGAAATAAGCTATACAAACTCAACTGTTGTTAATGAGGAGTATAGAAGCATTAGACTACTTAGAAAAAAAGCATACGCAAATTTATTGTATGAAGTTTTTTTCGAAGCTTACAGCTCAAACAAAACGGTATAGAATGACTTGTTGAAAGTTGGCACTTATAAAAAGAATTAATGCCTTACTTGAAAAATTGATGCCTTGATCGAATTTCAAAGGCTACAACTTTATCATTAGCGATAGTTACACTTTCCAAAGCTGCATGCAAATAGAAGTAAAAGATTGTGTTGGATTGGCATGCCCCAAAATATCGTTTTAATGATAATTAAAATTCATATTTAATATAAAATTTATTTTTTTAAATTAAAACACATGATTAATTATATAGTAATAATTAATTTTTGAACAATTTTACAAGGAAGAGATTTGAAAACAGACAGGTAGAGAATACAGGTAGAAGAATAACTGAGTTATAAAGGCAAACTGTATTAGGAATGATTCAATAAGATTTCATTTATGATTAGTATGACTGAAAGTAAAGTTATGACGTGTTAAACGCTAAGTTTTTATGGAGAAATGCAAAAGCAGTGATAAAAGACTAAATCATATTTAAATATGATGATTTTTATATGCTAAAAATACACATGTAAGTGGCATATATTCGCTTGATAACAGTAAAAATAAACGGGTTATATTGGGCTGACAAATGAATGTTGATTTTTGCTAATTGGTACCCTAAAATGACAAGTATATTTAATATATAAATGCAGTAAATATCAATTTGATTGTATTTTCAGTGAAAGATATCAATCCGCAATCGAGGCATGATATGGGGATAAGAATTTAGATAACTTTGCAAATCAATGCAGTCGTATTTGAATGAAATTTTTTTGGAAATGGAATTATGAGATTGGTATTTGTAGATATTAAAAATGTTCGATTGATTGTAATAACAGCTAGTTCGTCATGTGAATAGTGGAAGAGTAACAAGTTTATGCGATTGTCGAATGACATGTTTAGTGAGTGCTTAGATAAAGCTAAGGTTGTCGTAGAGTAAGATAAATATTTTTCCAAAGGATAAAAAAATGACAGAGAAGTTAATTCAATTGCGCGTTGATGATGATGTAAGAGAAAAAGCAGATGAGGTTTTTAAACATCAAGGACTAACCACACAAGGGGCGCTTAAAATTTTTCTTACACATGTTGCAAATTCAGGTGATTCACCATTTTCAAAAATATTTGATTCACATCAGTAGTAAGAAATAGTAATAGTAATTGACTTGGACTTTACTGATAACTTATTCTTTAAGCTACTGAATAAAAGCCAAGGAGATATAAATGGTTTAGTATATTTAAAAAAGGCGTCAATTAAAAATATCGATAGGATTATGGATATTATTTATGATGCCCAATTTTCTCTTAAAAATGACGGTGTGCCATAATGGCAAGATGGATATCCTGATGGAGCAAATATTAGGAATGATTTACGATGATCAACGTTATACAATCATGATTGACGACGAAATTGCTGGTATCATTGCCATTCAATTTACATCAGAACCAAACCATCTATCGCTTATTGGTGAACCATTGGCGTCCTGGTAAGTATGCAACGATTCATCGGTTAGCTATTACCTTTAATTCTTCGGGACAAGGGCTTGCAAGAATGGTATTTTATTCAGCTATCACACTAATTGCGAATGAAGGTATCAGAAATATTCGAGTTGATAAACATGCTCTGAATTTTAAGATGAGAGGCCTGTTGAGCAACTTAAATTTTGAAGAGAAAGGAACTATCACAATCGAAGATCCTCACGGAGATCTAGAAACGATCGGTTTTGAATTGTTTCTTTAAATCTGTGGTCAAATGAAATTTTAATATATCAGGTAAAGGTCTTAAAATTAAGACCTTTTTTTAGTTGCGATTCTGGTATATAATTTGTAACAGATTAGGTTAAACTTAATTTTGTATAAAAGGAGATTGAAATGAAAGCTGAAGAGGTCACCGCCAAAGAACCACGGCGAAAGATCATGTTGATTGATTCAAAAAGCTTTTATGCCAGTGTCGAAAGTGTCGATTTAGGACTTAATCCTTTGAAATCAATACTTGTTGTGATGAGTCAACAAGAAAATACGAACGGTGGCTTGGTATTAGCAGCTTCTCCTAGGGCAAAGAAAGAATTGGGCGTTAGGAATGTGATGCGTCAACGTGATGTGCCAAAAGACCCACGATTGATTATCGTTAATCCACGTATGAATCGATATATTGCGGTAAATAAGCAAGTTAACAATATTTATCGGCAATTTGTGTCAGAAGAAGATTTGCACTTGTATTCAATTGATGAATCAATATTGGATATCACACCAACGTGGGAATATTTGCGACAACAATATGGTAAAGATTTGACGATGAAGAAGTTGGCCAGAACGATTCAATTAAAGATGAAAAAAGAATTAGGATTATATCTCACGGTCGGTATTGGCGATTCGGTTGCGATGGCAAAAATGGCACTCGATATTGAAGCAAAGCACGCGCATAGTTTGATTGGTGAATGGCATTATGAAACAATACCTGAGAAGTTGTGGCCAGTATCTGATTTTAGTGAGGTTTGGAGTATTGGTCGCCAAACAGCTAAAAAATTAAAACAATATGGTATTACAAATATGTATGATTTAGCAATGTATGATCCTTATCGATTGATTGATAAATTAGGTGTGAGGGGCGCTGAATTGTCAGCCTTAGCCTGGGGTGTCGACCGTAGTATTGTTTCGCATCGATATGAAGTAAAAGAAGGTAATATTTCAAATAGCCAAGTACTACCCAGAGATTATTATCAATCAATTGAGGTTAAGAACGTCATTCGCGAAATTGGTGAACAAATCTCATCCCGTCTAAGAGCCAAAAATAAACAAGCTGGTGTCATTTCATTACAGATAGGGTTTTCGTACGCTAGTTCAGAAAATGCGCACCAAGGTGGCTTTAGTGCGCAATTAAGTATTGAACATACGGATAAGTCAAAACCAATCGTAGCTGCTTTGTGGCGTATATTTGATGAACATTATGCAGGCCAAGCTATTCGTCATATAGGCGTTTCTGCAGGTAAACTAATCGATGCTGGGGCAGAACAAATGGATTTGTTTGTTGCACCAAAGGTACTGGAAGAAGAGTCCAACATCGAGAAAACAATAGATGCTATTCGGGCTAAATTTGGGGTGACATCAATTGTTAAATCATCATCGATGATTGAGGGTGGAACGATGATCAATCGTGTAGGATTAGTAGGCGGACACAATGGCGGTAATGCGTATGGACGATGAGTGTGATAAATAACATTGCGTGTAGTCCTATGAAACATAAAACAGAAAAAGGAATAAATAGATGACAAGAAAAGTGATTCTCTATATTGCAACAAGTCTTGATGGTTATATTGCAGATGAACACGGGGCGATTGATTGGCTCACGGCTTATGGGGAACAAGATATCGTTGCTGAAGATGAAAGCTATCAAGCATTATTAAATAGAATCGATACGGTTTTGTTGGGACGAACAACATATGATCAAATCATTAATGAATTTATGGTAGAGCATAACGATGATTACTATTATGAAAACATGAAAAATTATGTCTTTACTAATCGACCAGCGGAAGCACGCAAAAATGTTGTCTTTATAAATGGTTCAGTCGTAGATTGTGTACGTCAGCTAAAAGTACAAGATGGGCAAGATATTTGGCTAATTGGTGGTACATCAATTATTACGCCGCTAATTGAAAAAGATTTAATTGATGAGTATCAAATCACGATTATTCCAATGATGCTGGGCAACGGGACGAAATTGTTTGAAAAACTGACTAAAAATCGGAATAAAACATTGAAATTAACGAATAGTCGAGCTGTGGGAGATATGATGTATCTGACTTATGCACGACAAGACTCTTAGTGGCATGGTAAAAATAGCGATGGCAGACGATGTATTAAAGAAAATGGCACGTTTCTTTGAGAATGACTATCATGACCGAGGCATGGTTAAATGGCAGGGATATTACTTGTCTGATCATACTGAGGACGTAGCGGACGACACATCAAAAAGAAAGGCTCAAGCTAATCAAGTTGCAATGCCTGAGATGACTATCGAAGAAATCAGTCGCGTGTTGGCATATGCGTATGTCAATTTTATGGCAGTGAGCATACAAGAACGTAATCGTAACGAGGAAGGATTTAATGCTAGTATCATTACTGGTTTTGTATCGGGGCAAAATGATGATTGGGTTTATATCGGCAAAAAGGCGTTTAAGATGGATGACATTATGTGGGCAGAATATGTAATGAAATAATATTGTATTGAAATCCATTGCTATACCATGTAGACTGAAAATAAGCAGATAGAAAAAGGAGGAATTTTATTTTAAGTACGCTTTTTAGATAAAACTAAATTGACGAATGAAAAGGCAATGTTTTTTATGTTCTTTTTGTGATGCTTACTTAAAATAAAAGTCTATAAATCTGCTGCCATATACTGACATGATAGGAGATGGGGACCCATCTCTTTTTTTATTTATTTGAGTATCACATTAATATATTAGGCATTAGTCAAAGAATGTGAGAAAGAAGGATTATAACAACAATGGTATTACAAACAGAACGAATGATTCTGAGAAATTTTAAATTGAGCGATGCACTAGCTGTCTTTGAATATGCTAAGAATCCAAAAGTTGGCCCGATTGCTGGTTGGCCGGTGCATAAAAGTGTAGCAGAATCGAGAGATAATATTGAAAACTATTTTATGAGTCCGCATATTTTTGCTATGACTTTGAAAGAAAATGTTGATCATGTTATCGGATTAATCGGCTTGGAACTCGTTGATGATGGTAATGGTAAATCATTTATGAAACCTGGAGAAGCTGAAATTAGTTATTGGATTGGAGAGTCGTATTGGGGGCAAGGATTAACACCAGAGGCAATTGAAGCAGTAGTTCGTTATGGATTTGAAACCCTTAATTTGTCTAAGATTTGGTGTGGCTATAAAGATGGTAATCAGCAATCAAAAAGAGCACAGGAAAAGCAGGGGTTTACTTATCAATTAACGATGGAGAATATGTATAATCCGTATTTAAATGAAGTGATAGTTGAACATTTTACTGCTAGAACTGCTCGCAGAGGTGATGAATAACTTGGAATAAAAGCACTGATAGTAATTAAAGTGAAATGCAAATTGTTGTTAGAGTTATCAAGCAATACTTTTTGAGTATTACTGTTTATATTAGAAAAGTGGAAATACTAATAAATGATGTTCTGTATTTAGAAATAGAATAATTGACATGTGTAGATAATCCATTGAAAAATTTGTGATATTGTTCTGGTGTTTTCCCAATTCTCTAAATTAAGTGTTAAGAACTTTTCGAGAGATATTTGGAATTACTCTTAATAGCTCGGTGCTCCGCACAGGCTGATGGTGTAAAGAGCAAAGAATAATTGCTTTCACTAATGGGTTCGATAGTAGCTGCAACGCTAATAAAATAAACTTTTTTCAGACAGACGTGTTTCGATAATAAATTAATTTAACTGGGTGGTCAAAAAAACTATCTGGACAATGATAATGTTGCAGATAGTCTATTAATTTAATAGCGTTAAGATTATATTAGACATCTAGTATCATATCTACGTGAGGAATATTATCTTCCAAATACACGGGTGAAATGTTTTTAAAACCAAAAGAATGATAAAAATTTTGGAGATAATTTTGAGCTCCAATTTGAATCTTTTTCTTCGGGTAATTCAGCTTAATATAATCTAAAGTAGCTTGCACAATTTTACGGCCTAATTTAAGATGACGATATTTTTTAACCACAAGAACGCGACCAAAACTTATGATGTTTGGATCTTCGCCGGTAATTATTCGTGTATAAGCGACAATATTATTATTTGTATCGGTCAAATAGACATGGACGGCAATATAATCTTTATCATCAACTTCTTGGTACGGACATTTCTGCTCTACAACAAATATGTTTACACGTTGTTTAAAGATAGAAATGAGTTCTTCTGCGCTTAACTCATTTGTTCTTTTAACATTTAAAGTATATTCTTCCATAAAATGAATCCTCCTAAAATACAAAACAGCAGTATGCATATTCCTCACCAATTGTTGGCGCCCTAGTAGAATATACAAACTGCTGTTACCGCGTTATCCGGGGATAACGATCAGCTATTAAATTAATAACTTAATTTTAACATATTTTTGAATGGCTTGTTTGCATGTGGAGACCTAGTAGCCATAAAAGGTTTTGATTGTAGTATTGTTCTGCATTGTTATGAAATAAAAGAGGGTAACGATTCTAATAGTCAGATGTCGTCTAAGGACTACTATTATCCCATTGAGGTAAAGAATGTAATTAGAGAGTGGTGAGTGAATAGGATCACGTTTAAGAACTAAAAAACAAGTAAAAAGGAAATGTATGCTTATGCCAATTCTATGAAAGTGAAAATACAAGAGCGCAATCATAGTGAAGAGGGGTTCAATGCGAGTATCATTACTGACTTTGTGTCAGGTCAAAATGATGATTGGGTTTATATCGGAGAAAGTCTTTTTAAAATAGACAACATCATGTGGGCAGAATACACTAAAAAGTAGAAAAGTAGAAAAGTAGAAAAGTAGAAAAGTAGAAAAGTAGAAAAGAATATAAAATGTTAGATGCATTTCCTAACGTCATCAGCTATAAAAAATATGTGATTAAATAAGAAAATTATTTTGAATGCATACTGAAAGTAATTACTTTATGTATAGAAAATGTTAAAATAGTGTTGTGATAAATAGCAATAATAACAATATTCTAGGGGAATTAAAATGAAGAATAAGATATTGAGGGTGGCAATGCTTGGGGCGTTGCTGGGAACTATAATTTCACCACTTGCAAATCAGGTGCATGCAGATAGTAATCAGAATAATACAACACAATCTACACAAGAAAGTAATATTACTGATGAGGCATCTAAGCCGATGCAAAGGAATTTGGGTGGTGTAACGGGTAGATGGTTAGTGATCAATGGACATAATGAATATTTTAGTCCAACGATAAAAATAAAAAAAGATGATCCAAGTAATGTTGAAATATCAAAAATCGTATCGCAAAATTCTGGATACACTAATAAATTTGTACAGACAATCCTGTTTTCAGATGCTGTTGTGATTCAAGCTCTTCCGAAAATTATTGCACCGTCTAAAACAACATACACCATTCAGTACACAGAAGATAAGACGACGTTTAGTCAAACACCGCCGAATGATGTGACTAAAATTAAGGGCATTAAGATTGAATTCGCAAACATGACACAGGCCGATCAAGTTGAGGTGAAAAATACAGCTAAGATTTCTTGGGATAAAACACACTCAGGTGTAAATGAGCTAGGTAAATTCTATGAAGATGACTATTTGAATAATACTGTATACTTTGATAGCTATCGTATGGTTACTGCAAGTTATATTAATGAAGATGGACAACAACTTGCAGAGAATAAGTATTTTTATGGAGAAGTAGGACAGAGTTATCAAACACAAAAACTTGATATACCGGGCTATGAGCTAGCCTCTGTAGTTGGTTTTGAGTCAGGACAGTTTAAAAATGACGACCGTACGGTTAAGTATATATACAAGAAATTACCTATTACTAGCACGAATGTCACAGCAAAATATATTGATACTGATAATAATGTTCTTGCAAAAGACGTCGTAAAAACGGGTAATGTTGGAGAGAAGTATGAAACAGATCAACTTACATTCACCGGATACACGCTTAAAGAAGTGCAAGGAAATGCCAAGGGTGTTTTTGATACAAACAATCAGGTAGTTACTTATGTATATTCTAAAGATGCTACTATTACTAACCCAACTCAACCGGTTAGTCCTTTAAAACCTGGTACAACAATTACATCTAATTCAACTAGCCCAGTTTACAATGGTAAACAAGGGAATACGTTGCCAAGTACGAGTGCAACAAATCTAATGTTGTACTCTGGATTGGTGGGTGTTTTGTTATCAATTCTTGGATTCAGCTATATCTTGTTGAAAAAAATATAGATTAAATTTGTTTTCTAATTAACACTAAATGTCATTTTGATGATGTTTAGTGTTTTTTATATATGTTTTGAGATAATTAATTGTATTTATTTTTAATAAGTGAGGATATTTTATGGGTAGGAAATTCATACATTTAACATATGCTGAACGAGTTCAAATTCAGATACTTAGAAAGCAAGGGCTGTCGTATTTAAAGATAGCCAAAGAAATAGGACGTGCGAAATCAACTATCGTTGATGAGGTACACAGGAACACAAGGAGACCAAATATTAAGAACCATACGCGTGTCTTTGATTATGAGGCTGACTTTGCGCAGTTCACAGCGCAGACGCGGCTACATGAAACGACACGTCGAGAATTATTGTTGACTAATCGACGACAAAGAAAAATTAATGAGCTATTAGACAAGCAGTGGAGTCTTGAACAGATTGCGATGGGGACGACGTTACCGATGTCGACAGCGACGCTCTATGCGTATGCACATCGAGGTCTAATTCCGTACCGAACTAAAAAGTATCGGACTAAACCAAAGCCGTTTAGATCAAACGTTCCTGATAAACAGTTTTTTATTGAACACCACATATCACATCGCAGTAGAAGAATTGAGGAGCGCCTTGATTTTGGACGCTGGGAGGTCGATGGTGTTGAGGGACCAAAAGATAGTAAGGCACTAGTCCTAACGTTCGTAGAACGTAAAACACGCTATACTGTTGCACTGAAAGCCAAAGATAAAACGGCAGATGCTATCAATAATGTCATGCAATTATCATATCAGGGTATTCTATGCAGATGCTTATTCACCTTGGCAGAGAGGTACAAACGAAGAACGCAATAAACGGCTAAGATCATATTTTCCTAAAGGCACTCGATTTACTAAGGTACTTCAGGTCAATTTAAATTATGTGACCAGGGAGATAAACAATAAACCAATGGGTGTGTTAGACTGGCATGCACCAAAACATCGTTTTGAGGTTGCGCAGAAACGCATTCTAAGGTCAAAACAGAAGTCAGCGTAACCAATTACCAATGAAATAGTAAATGATGGCTTGCTATAAATATGGTAGGTCTGTTTAACTGTACCCAAATGTACAAATTGACCAATTACTAGACATCAGTAGACTGAAAAATGAGAAAGAGAGACCGTGAAAAATGGTCGGATAAGGAAGACAAAAAATGTAGATAAAAACATTTAATTTTTACGATTTTGTAACCAAATTGTAAATTATCTCGTTATACGTTGATACAACTATGTTTGTTGCGTGTTCTATTTATGTTTTTGACTTTTTATATAGAAATTCGGTCGGTTTGCTATTGACATCTCTCGGCACTGCCTAGTTTACATAATACAAATCGATTAAATTAAAAATGCCCATATATCAACCTATAACCCGTTTCAATAGGGGTTGACAAACCATGATACAAAGTGAGATACTTTAAGCTGCTAATTATTGTATTTGATTAGGAGGAGGTTGACTATCGCACTCTCTATTCCAAATGAAATTGTCGAAAATATTCGACAAAATGTTAATATCGTGGACATTATTAGTCCATATGTCTCTTTGAAAAAGCAAGGACGTAATCTTTTTGGAAAATGTCCTTGGCATGAAGAAAGAACACCATCGTTCTCCGTGAACGAGGATAAGCAGATTTTTCATTGTTTTTCATGTGGCCGCGGTGGTAATGCTTTCGTTTTTCTCATGGAAAAAGAAAACCTGTCATTTCCACAAGCTGTAGCAAAAGTTGCTGAAGTTGGGGGTATTCCCTTGGATGCGAGTTATTCGAACCCAACTCGTGAAGCTCGTTTGCCAGAAAATGAACGACAATTATTAAAGTTATACGATGAAGCAACTAAATTCTACCATCATCTTTTGATTAATACTGAAATTGGCGATACTGCATTGCAGTATTTGTATCAGCGAGGTGTAGACGATGCAACGATTGATGCATTTATGCTTGGCTATGCACCGACTGATGACGTCTTGTTAAAATATGTCACAGAGAAGAAGTATGACTATCAGTTGTTAAGAGAATCAGAGTTATTTATTGAGTGGGATGATGGGTCATTGCATGACCGATTTACAGACCGAGTGTTATTCACTATACGTAATCAAACTGGCGCACCAATCGCATTTTCAGGACGGCGGCTATCAAATGATGCCGATGTGGCTAAATACATGAATAGTCCAGAAAGTATCCTATTTAATAAGTCAAACGAATTATTTAATTTAGATTTAGCAAAAAACGATATTAGTAAGTCCAAAACAGTGATTCTCTTTGAAGGCTTTATGGATGTGATTGCGGCCTTCCAGGCGGGTATTAGAAATGGTGTGGCGTCGATGGGAACCAGCTTGACGCAGGATCAAGTCCAACGACTTAATCGGATAGCACAAAAGATCAATATCACCTATGATTCAGATAACGCTGGACAGGCAGCAACACAACGAGCGTTAGAGTTAATTGGACGTTTTAGTCAAATGAAGGCGCAAGTGATTCATATTCCTGACACTCAAGATCCTGATGAATTTTTGCGTAGTCAAGGGGTGGAAGCGTTTCAAAATGTGTTACAACATAATACAGAAGACCCAATTGCCTTTAATTTACGTTATTTAAAGGGAAACTATGATTTAAATAATCAAGTCGAAATATTTTCATATATTAGAGAGATATTACCGATAATTGCTAGTGTTAATGAACCAGTTGTCCGTCAAACCTATCTGCAAAAATTGGCAAGCGAATTTAATTTGAATTATGATGGATTAAATGAGCAATTGCAGCCATTGTTGTTGACAAAGATTGCACAGAATACATCGGTGAATCAAGAAAAGTGGCATCAAAGAGAAGCACCGAATATGCCGAGTCAATCAATAGCGCAGTCAACATCAGTTGAAAAGCCAAAATATACGCGACTTGAGCAAGCCGAGCGAACACTATTTGCTTGGATGTTAAAAGATCTAGACATTTGGTTAAAAGTGACAAGTAACGTCGACTTTCATTTTGTTGATGTGGCATTTGAAACGTTACTGATGTTAGCAAGTGATTACAAAAGTAAACATCAACTAGATAAAATTGTTGATTTAGCTGGATTTATGAATTTTGTTAAAGAACCGGGACTGATTCGAATTTTAGCTAGTTTAGATCAAGTGCCAGATGAGTTGATGCGTGATAGCAGCCAAGTACCTGAGTACTTAGCAGTTATCTTACAACGTGCGCCACTCACTATTCGAATTAGTAAGAAAAGAAAAGAATTAAGTGAAGCAAAGCAGATTCATAATGATACGTTGGCGGCTCAGATCAGTTTTGAATTAATCGCATTATTACGCGAACAAGAACTAGCCAAGCTGTCGCGTCAAAATAAGGGGAATAAGTATGGTAGAGAAGAAAAAGGTTGAGGCAACGTCTGAATTTGACCAAAAAGGTTTTGATAAGGCGATTAAGAAGTTAGTTAAAGAATATAAAGCAGCAACTTCAATTAAAGAAGACGAATTGCAAGAAACACTAGTTAAGCGTTGGAATTTAAATGCTGATCAAATTGATGAATTATATGATAAAGTCGAAGCGGCTGGCATTTCAATTGTTGATGAAAGTGGTGAACCTTCAGTTCGTGCATTAAATAATAAGAAGACAGCGTTATCAGATAAAGAAATGAAACAAGCAGCTGATGCGCCGACCGGGATGAAAATTAACGATCCAGTTCGGATGTATTTGAAAGAAATTGGTCGGGTTAGCCTGTTAAGCGGGGATGAAGAAGTTTCTTTGGCTGAACGAATTGAAGCTGGGGATGAATCTGCAAAGCAAGAGTTGGCTGAAGCTAATTTACGATTGGTTGTTTCGATTGCTAAGCGGTATGTTGGCCGAGGTATGCAATTCTTGGATTTGATTCAAGAAGGAAACATGGGCTTGATGAAGGCGGTTGAAAAATTTGATTATCGTAAAGGATTCAAGTTTTCGACTTATGCGACTTGGTGGATTCGTCAAGCCATTACTCGTGCGATTGCTGATCAAGCACGAACAATCCGAATTCCAGTTCACATGGTTGAAACGATTAACAAATTAATTCGCATTCAGCGTCAATTGCTGTCTGACTTAGGTCGTGAACCAACGCCAGAAGAAATTGGGGCAGAAATGGATATTGCGACAGATAAGGTCCGCGACATCTTGAAAATTGCGCAAGAACCAGTCTCGCTGGAAACGCCAATTGGTGAGGAGGATGATTCTCACTTGGGTGACTTCATTGAGGATAATGAGGCTGTGTCACCAGCTGACTCGGCAGCTTATCAGATGCTAAAAGAGCAATTAGAATCAGTGTTAGATACATTGACTGACCGGGAAGAAAATGTTTTGCGGTTGCGTTTTGGACTTGAAGATGGTCGAACGCGTACATTGGAAGAAGTTGGGAAAGTATTTGGTGTCACACGTGAAAGAATTCGTCAAATTGAGGCGAAGGCCTTACGTAAGTTGCGTCATCCATCACGTTCAAAGCAATTACGAGATTTTCTTGATTAATAAAATGTTAGGTATAAATCGAAAGAAGTGGGCTTTAGAATGAAAAAATACATGAAATTAACAATGCTATTAGCTGTGTTTTTGGGTATGATTAGTTTCTAAGGCATGACCTTTGCTGATGATTCAGTGACGCGGTTTGATGTGACAGCATATGTGCCGACACATCAAGTGCAAAACAATTCAAATCAAGCGATTGATTTACGGTTGGCACCTGGTCAGACTGAAGATATTATGTACCATGTTAAAAATAATACAGCGCAAGAACTTGTTTTTAGTGTCGCTACAGGAACTGCAATAACTTTGTCAAATGGGAAAATTCATTTTGTTGGGACTAATTCTGATGTTTCAACGACGCTGCCAGCTAAAGTTGGTGACATGATGAAGATTGACAAACTGATTACAGTGCCAGCAAATTCAACGGTAGACGTCCCTGCCACACTTACTACGCCAACGAGTTCGTTTGATGGAACATTAGTCGGTGGCGTTTCATTTACGGACGTTTTTTCAAAAGACGCGACACAAATTCCTGTATATTTGACGGAGACTGATAAAGAGGTAACGCCATTTGTGACACTATCAGGCACAAAATTTTACTTGCCTAAGACTAAGAAAATTTTACAGTTGCAAATCGCTAATACCGAAACGAAGATGGCAAAAGATTTGCTAATTTCGTCAACTTTAACTAATAGTGATGGCAAAGTTGTCTTTACTAAACATGATCAAAAGGTATCGTTAGTGCCAAAAGCTCAGACAGCCATTAATCTAAAAAATAATTTGGCCGACTTAAAAGCTGGTCACTATAAGTTAAAAGTAACCATTAATAATGGTAGTGAGAAGCAAACCTCAACCCAAACGGTGAAAATTAGTCAAAGTTTAGCCCACAAACTATCAACAACGACGCAGACTAAAAATAACTTGCGTCCGATCGATTGGTTTTGGTTAATCTTTTGGCCTGTCGTTGTCTTTCTGATTGTATTCTTTGGGGGACGTTTGTTATTACAAAAACGTCGACGTTAAACATCTAGTTTGGATAAATAATGTTTAAAGCTAAATAGTGTAGCGCAAGATTTATTTTGACAACATTTTCTTAATTTCTTAAAATCAATGATTGATTTTGAAAGATTAGAAAATGTTGTTTTTTATTTGATTTCCATAAATTTTAGGTAGAAAACTCTTTTTAGCACTCTAATAAATTAAGTGCCAAAAAGAGTTGACATGGTTTTTAAATAGTGTATGATTAAGTATGTTAGCAAATGTTATTAACGAGTGCTAAATTCAAGTTGAGAGGAGCGGGCAGATGTTAACAGAACGACAAAGGTTAATACTGGGTGCGATTATTACTGACTATGCCCGTTTGGGAAAAGCAGTTGGGTCAAAATCGTTACTTGTCGATATTGGCTTACCTGTTAGTTCAGCAACTATTCGAAATGAGATGGCACAGCTAGAAGGACGTGGCTTACTTCAAAAAGAGCACACGTCATCAGGTCGAATTCCTTCGCAACTTGGGTATCGTTATTATGTTGATTACTTAATGAAAAAAGGCCAGATTGCAAAAGATGTGCAACGTCAAATTCAGCAAGTATTTAGTCGACGGTTTCAACAGGTTGATGACTTGTTAACTCAGGTGACAAAAATTGTAGCGGATATGACAGGGTATACCGTGATTGCGCTAAAACCAGAGGCGTTTGATGTGCGATTGTCAGGATTTCAGTTGATTCCCATTGATGGTCAACAAAACATGGCTATCGTGGTAACAAGCGATGGACAGACAACCAGTCAAAGTTTTCGGTTACCTAAAGGGGCATCGATCGCGGAATTACAAAGCATTGTGAGTTACATTAATAATCAACTTGTTGGGCGACCAATTCGAGAGGCGCTGAATAGTCTAAGCGGCGATTTGCCGCTTGATTTGGAACGAACGATTCGTTCACCACAAGCATTTTTACAGTTGTTTGGTGACATATTGGCACGTTCAATTCAAGACCAAGTCTTTATTGGCGGTCGCTTAAATGTCATGGATTTTACGACTGATACACGGTTAAGTGATATGAAGGCGTTGTATCAGCTTTTGGAAAATCCAAAGGCAATGCGACAGGCAATTGGTACAGTAAACGATGGCGTTTTGATCCAAATTGGAGATGAGAACCCTAATCCGTTACTTGTACCTTATAGCCTGCTGTCGATGACGTATCAGATTCCAAAGCATGGTTATGGTGAGTTGGCAATTCTTGGGCCGACGAATTTACCGTACGATGATGTGGTGTCGTTGATGGTTACGATTCGACAGTTAGTCGTTGATGAATTAAAAGAATATTATTAGAAAAGAGGTGTTGACATGGCAGAAGAAAAAGAAAACCAAGTAGTTGAGGACCAAGAGAGCGTCGATGAAGTTGTTGAAACTGAAGGGGCCGAAGCTGAAGTAGATACTGTTGAGGATGATTCACTTGCGACGCTACAGACGCAATATAACGAATTAGAAGATAAGTACTTACGAGTCAATGCTGAAATGCAAAATATGCAGACGAGATTTGCTAAAGAGCAGGCGACGACTTTAAAGTATGCAACGCAAAAATTAGCAAAATCGATATTACCAGCATTGGACAATTTAGAACGTGCCTTGATGGTTGATGCTGATGATGCAGCAGCTAATCAGATTAAGACAGGCGTTGAGATGGTTTATAAAACCTTGGAAAATGCGCTGAAAGATAATGATGTCATAGCAGTCGGAGAAGTTGGTGAAGTGTTTAATCCAGAATATCACCAATCAGTACAATCACAGCCAGCTGATGATGAGCATCCAGTAGACACAATTGCCCAAGTTTTGCAAAAGGGATACGTCCTAGCTGATCGTGTTGTACGGCCAGCAATGGTAGTTGTTTATAATTAGTGAATTAAGAATGTCAAAGTGATAATCTAGGTTGTTGGGAATAGGGTAAATAAACTAGTTTTAGACTTTAAACTAGAACTCGTTTATTTGCCCTGTTCCGAATGATTTCGGATTATTTCGCAAATAAATAAAAAAATTAAAATCGAGGTATTTAGATATGTCAAAGATTATCGGAATTGATTTGGGAACGACTAATTCAGCAGTTGCTGTTTTGGAAGGTGGCACACCAAAGATTATTACTAACCCAAATGGTGGACGGACAACACCATCTGTTGTTTCATTCAAGAATGGTGAGACACAAGTGGGTGATACAGCTAAGCGTCAAGCGATTACTAACGCTGATACGATTATGTCAATCAAGTCACACATGGGTGAAGATGGTTACAAAGTTTCAGTTGCTGGTAAGGATTACACACCAGAAGAAGTTTCAGCCATGATTTTGCAATACATTAAAAAGTATGCGGAAGATTATTTGGGTGAAGATGTGACTAAGGCCGTTATCACGGTACCTGCTTACTTCAATGACGCTCAACGTCAAGCAACGAAGAATGCTGGAAAAATTGCTGGCTTGGAAGTTGAACGTATCATCAACGAACCAACTGCAGCAGCATTGGCTTACGGACTAGATGATTTAAATAAGGATGAAAAAATCCTAGTTTATGATTTGGGTGGTGGAACATTTGACGTGTCTGTCCTTGAATTAGGTGATGGTGTCTTCGAAGTACTTTCAACGGCTGGTGATACACACCTTGGTGGTGATGATTTTGACCAAAAGGTGATTGATTGGTTAGCTGAAGACTTTAAGTCAGAAAATGGGATTGATTTGAAGCAAGATACGCTTGCATTACAACGTTTGAAGGATGCTGCAGAGACAGCAAAGAAAACTTTGTCGCAAGCAACTGAAGCTCAAATTGACTTGCCATTTATCGCTTCTTCAGATAATGGACCATTGCACATCCAAACAACTTTGACGCGTGCAAAGTTCAACCAATTAACGCGTGATTTGGTTGAGCGCACAAAGGTTTCTGTTGAAACTGCTTTGAAGGATGCTGGTCTATCAAGTTCAGATATTGACCAAGTCATTTTGAATGGTGGATCAACACGAATTCCAGCTGTTCAAGAGTTCGTTAAAGATATTACTGGTAAAGAACCAAATCACTCAATTAACCCTGACGAAGCGGTTGCCTTAGGTGCTGCGATTCAAGGTGGTGTGATTACTGGAGATGTTAAGGATGTTGTTTTGCTTGATGTGACGCCTTTGACATTGGGAATTGAAACAATGGGTGGTGTCTTCACAAAGTTGATTGATCGTAATACGACCATTCCAACTTCAAAGTCACAAGTATTCTCTACGGCAGCCGATAATCAACCAGCAGTTGATATTCATGTCTTACAAGGTGAGCGTGCTATGGCAGCAGACAACAAGACATTGGGTCGTTTCCAATTGACTGATATTCCAGCTGCACCTCGTGGTGTACCACAAATTGAGGTTAAGTTTGACATTGACCGTAACGGTATCGTAACGGTTTCTGCTAAGGACTTAGGTACGCAAAAGGAACAAAAGATTACAATTCAAAATTCTGGTGCTTTATCAGATGAAGAAATCGAAAAAATGATGAACGACGCTAAAGCAAATGAAGAAGCTGACGCAAAGCGTAAGGAAGAAGTTGACTTGCGCAATGATGTTGATCAATTAATCTTCTCATCAGAAAAGACACTTGAAGAAGTTGGGGACAAGTTGGAAGATGCAGACAAAAAGCCTGTTTCCGATGCCTTGACTGAATTGAAGTCAGCCAAAGAATCCGATGACCTTGATGTTATGAAGGAAAAGAAGGAAGCTTTGGAAAAGGTTGCACAAGAATTAGCGGTTAAATTATATCAACAATCAGCCCCTCAAGAAGGCGCCGATGCTGAAAAGCCAAAGGATGATAATACCGTTGATGGTGACTTTGAAGATGTTTCTGACGACAACAAGTAATTGTTTGAGTTGAGGAACGCTGAGAATATTAAAAGTGAGGGTTTAGGCCTCACTTTTCTACATAAAAACTTAAAAAATGGAGGCTGTTCCTCATGAACAATACAGAACTATATCAAACACTTGGTGTGGACAAGAACGCATCACAAGACGAGATCAAAAAAGCATATCGAAAGTTATCAAAAAAGTATCATCCAGATATTAATAAAGAACCTGGTGCTGAAGACAAGTATAAAGAAGTTCAAGAAGCATATGAGACATTAAGTGATGAGCAAAAACGTGCTGCTTATGATCAGTTTGGTACGACTGGAGATCAACAAGGCTTTGGTGGCCAAGGTGGCTTTGGCGGCTTTGGTGGGCAAGGTGGTTATTCGGACTTTGGTGATATCTTTAGTCAAATGTTTGGTGGTGGTTTTGATCCCAATCGGCCACGTAAAGGGTCGGATTTGCAATATCGGATGACGTTGACATTTGAAGAAGCTGTATTTGGAAAAGAAACTGAAGTTGAATATAACCGTACAGGAGCTAATGGACAAAGTGAGCATAAGAAAGTCAAAGTGACAGTACCTGCTGGTATTGAAGATGGCCAACAAATGCGCATGTCTGGTTATGGAGAAGTAGGTTCGAATGGTGGGCCATTTGGTGATCTATTTGTGGTATTTCGGGTCTCAGCTTCAAAAGATGGCTTTGAACGGGATGGAGCAGATGTCTATCTTGAACAACCATTAGATTATGCAACTGCAACTTTGGGTGGCGAAATTATTGTTAAAACAGTGCATGGGGAAGCAAAGTTAAAGATTCCTGCAGGTACGGCTAATGGTAAACGTTTCCGCCTGCGTGGTAAAGGTGCCCCTTATGTTCGAGGCAATGGTATGGGTGATCAATATGTGATTGTTTATATTGATGTGCCAACTAAATTGACTAAGGAACAACAGGAAGCCTTGAAAGCTTATCAACGGTTGTTGACTGACAAACCTAAAAAGAGTTTCTTTGGATAGAAAGTGACTTAATTTGTATGATGAAACACTTCGAAAGTGGGCTATGCTTTCGAAGTGTTTTTTGTTGTTGTCATTGATTATGATCTAGTCTCTCGAGATAATCTGATGATAAATGTTAAACAGATTGATAGTTGGTATAAATTTTTTTGACGTATATGGGAAAACATTGGATAATGGAACTAATGGTTTGAGGTGCAATCGATGAATTTTAAGCAATTTAAGGCTGCCACGAGTGGCATGAATATGACATATGATTTAGTGGTGAAATTAGAGACTAAATTATTTTCGATTGGACGGATTGATTGTCAGGCTGATGCGCTTTATTTGTGTCTTGATCAAAGTCATCAATTACAATTAAAAGACCTAGTTATGATGGCAATCCCAGATGATCTGATATTGCGAATTAAAGATGAAAATAATGACTATCCGATCTATGGGTATCGAATTATTAGAGATAAAAACCAACTTGTTTTGGGATAATACACAAAAGTAAGGAATAAATATAATGCGAAAAACAATGATTGGGGTATTATCGGTGGTTATCCTCACTGGTATTAGTACGGCTGGTTACTTTGGTTATCAGTACCATCAAAAAAATCAGGCAACAGAGTTGAAGCCTTTGCAAGGCAATGCAAAAGGTAAAATCAATAAAAGAACCTACACAATTCCAAAGAAAGATCAGCAATCAGCTCATTTTGTGGCCTCTGGTAAGCTAGAGAAAGTTGGTGATTATTCAATTAGCGCTGCCGGTAGTAAAGCGCAATTAGATGCGATTAATAATCAACTGAATGTGTCTTTACAAAATAACCAAATTCAATATCGTGTGACTGAGGTTAAACAGATGCAAAATGAACCACGAACAAAAGAAGCAATTGAGATGGCTCAAATGGCCCTTAATTCACGCGATATCGATGGCCCATATACGACGCTGATCATTAGTTATGATATCACCAATCAAAGTAACGAGACGATAAGGACTGATGGTGTGAAGCAAGTTGGTTTTCAAGCAAAGCAAGCGGTTAATACTCTGAGTGGTTTAGATAATGATGTGAAATTAAGTGCGGCTCAAATTGACGCAGGTAAGACCGTTTCAACCTTTGTGATTGCGTTAGTGCCAGAAAAATCAACACAATCATTGCACACAATAAAAGTGCAATTTGACCAGGTTCAAAAAGTGAGTGATGCGAGTGAAATCGCACCAGTTTCAAATAGTTTAACGGTGCAATTTAAATGAAAGTACAATGGCTTTAGGCTGTTATAAAATGTTATGAGGTGGATGAACATGGCTAGACGGCCTCAATATGTATATGCAAAAAGGTTCTTAGATATTTCAGTGGCGTTGTTTGCCTTGATTAGTTTATCGCCAGTTTTTGCTATTATTATCCCGTTCTATTGGTTTGGCGAAAATCGGGGTCCTATTTTTTATCGTCAGCGACGAATTGGTGAATATGGGAAACCATTTTATATTTTTAAATTTCGTTCTATGGTAGTTGGCGCGGAACAAAAGTTAGCTGATAATCCACGGCTTTATCATCAGTTTGTGGCTAATGGATATAAATTACCAACTGCTGAGGATCCTCGTATTACGCGTTTTGGGGCCTTTGTCCGAAAAACAAGTTTAGATGAGTTACCACAGTTTTTTAACATTTTAATTGGTGATATGACTGTGATTGGTCCAAGACCTATAGTAGAAAAGGAACTAAAAGAATATAAGACACCAGAACGCGTGACCAAATTCTTGTCGGTTAGGCCTGGCGCAATGGGACTCTGGCAAGGTAGTGGTCGCAGTGACGTTCAGTATCCAAAGCGAGCAGATATTGAATTGGAATATGTAGACAATGCAAGCATGTGGTTTGATTTTGTTGTATTATTCAAAAATTTCATTGCAATTTTTACAGCGCGAGGAGCTGAGTAATAATTAAATGGAACTGAGCTGATACGTATGGGAATCACGTTTCAGCTTATTTTTTAAGGTGGGGGATCAAACGTATGGAGATGAATCAAAAGAAGCAATTGTTTAGTTTGCCATTATTGGCATCTAATTTTGCATCAGTTTTTGGAGATGGTATTTACCGATTTGCACTCAATTGGTTTTTGGTCGCAACTTTTGGAGATGCAAAATTACTCGGATGGCTAACTGGATTTGGCTTTGTCGTTTTTTTAGCCTGTGACTTATTAGTGGGCATTTTGCTTGATCGATATAATCGAAAACTGCTATTAATGGGTGCAGACTTAGGTGGCGGAATTGGATTACTGATTTTAGCATGGTTTTTAAATCCAAATCAGCCGCAAATTTGGCTGTTGTTTGTGATTACATTTATTCTGAATGTGGATATTTCATTTGCGTATCCAGCGGGTCGTTCCATCTTACCAGATGTGATTCAACGTGATCGCGTTGCTCGGTTCAATGCTTGGATTAGTATGGCATTTACTTCCGGTCAGGCACTTGGACCACTGGCTGGCGGTGTTTTATTATCATTTAAATGGATAGATTTACGTATCTTTTTGCTAATTTATGGTGTGATGTTAATCATTACGGCTGGAATCAATGCATTGATTCGTTATCATCCAGAACCAATGGTACGTGAAGATACACCAATTTTTCAGAGCATTATCGCTGGTTATCAATATGTGTTTAAGACGCCTAAATTATTTGAATCGATGTTATTAGCCATGTGGGCTAATTTCTTCTTTGAAGGTTTTTTAATTGCAACGCCATACTTAGTTCAGAAAATTTATGGGGGCGACGCAAGTTCATATTCATCGATGCTATCCTTTGCAGCCATCGCTGGTTTGCTTGCTGGAGTAGTGTTAGCACGTCTGCCACAGCTAAATAGCCTTAAAACTGCGTATCTTGACTTGATTGTGATGGGGGTGGCATTAATTATTGGTGCCTTCTTACCGATTTTGCCAGTGCTAACGCTGTTAGTGATTTTAGCGGGATGTGTTCGAACTGCTGTCACGGTTAAGGTGAATACAGTTAATCAACAAGAGAGTCAACCAAATTATTTAGGGCGAGTAATGAGTATTTCGTTTTTCTCAATTGATTTATGGGTGCCATTGATTGTGATTATGATTGGTTACATTGTCGAGCCTCTAGGTGCGAAGATATTACTAATGTTTGGCCTTTTGTTATTAATTGGGATTGGTACAATTTATTGGTTTGTGAAAAAACGATGATAATTAGCGCCGGAATGTCATTAATTTTGTTAAAATAGACAATAGAATGAGTGTAGTAACGATATTGGAGAAGATGATACATGCTAAAAATTTTGGTTGTTGATGATGAGCCGTCAATCGTAACGTTATTAAAGTATAATCTTGAGAAAAATAACTTTAGTGTGATTACTGCAGATACTGGTTTGACTGCTATTGAAATGGTAAAAAAAGAACAACCGGATTTGATTTTCTTAGATGTGATGTTACCTGGATTAAGCGGTGTTGATGTGACTAGTCAATTACGTCACGATCAAATTGAGACACCGATTATTATGATAACGGCCTTAGATGATGAAATCGACAAAGTACTAGGATTGGAAATTGGGGCTGATGATTATGTCACAAAACCATTTAATCCCCGTGAAGTGATTGCACGAGCGCGAGCAGTTTTACGCCGTTATGACGTTAAAAAGCAGTCAAACGTTACAGAATTAACAAATGGTGTGACTGTGGGTGATGTCACGATCGACTTTGATAAAATGGTCGTTCAAAAAAATGGAAAATACGTTAAATTAACGCCAAAAGAATATGAATTGTTGGCTTATATGGCAGAACGAGCAGGCCGTGTTTTGGATCGTGAAACAATTTTGCATGGCGTTTGGGGCTTTGAATTCACAGGACTCGATACGCGAATGGTTGATATGCATCTGTCGCACTTACGTGACAAAATTGAAGATAATCCAAAAGAACCAACAATTTTAAAAACCGTGCGTGGTTTCGGATATCGTTTTGATTTATCTCCTGAAAAATAGAGGTTGGTAAGATGAAGTACGTTCAAAGATTTATCATAACTACAATTCTGGCCACGATGATTGTGACGGCTTATCTCATTGTAATTAATGCCTTTTTCTATCATATACAAATACACTCGTTAAAATTAGCGTTTGGTGTTGTCAGTATGATTGGTGCTGTCACAGCGCTAATTATGGCGTGGCGTCGCTATTTGTGGGATAAACAATTAAATATGTTTATTGAGCGATTGGAACGTATCCAAACGAATAACCGCTTTGATTCCGGCAATATTTTATTGCCACCAAAGCACAGTCTGCACCATCTAGCGACAGCGGTGAATAAATTACAAGCCTGGCAACGTGCACAAATTGAAGTGACAACACAGAATGAAAGCGCACTTAATACATTATGGAATAATATGCCAATTGGTGCGATTGAAATTGCGCCAGATCGACGCATTTTGCGCATTAATTTACAAGCACTACAAATGTTAGATATGACACAAACCAATTTAGGTCAACATTATGATGATGTGATTGTTAATCATCAATTAATGATGTTATTAGAAAAGACATTGACTGATAAAAAACATGCACAGGACATGATTACATTACAGCATGAAGGCGTAAAACACATATTAGATACGACAACGGAATATTATGAAACCTCTGCTGGACATTTTGTCCTGTTAGCATTATTTTATGATGTGACAGAATTGGTGAATTTACAGCTTACCCAAAATCAGTTTATTGCTAATGCATCACATGAATTAAAAACGCCGTTAACATCAATTATTGGTTTTACTGATACGTTATTGCAAGGCGCGGCTGATGATGAGCAAGTGCGAGCGCAGTTTTTACAAATTATTGCAGATGAGGCACGCCGTTTATTAGCATTAACGCAAGATATATTGGCTTTAGCTAAGGTTGTTGATCAATCAGAGTCAGTGACAGATAAGGATCATATTCATTTGGCAACTTTAGTTAATGATGTGACCCTGAGTCAACAAACAAGTATTGTCGTGAACCAGTTACAGGTACAAAATTTAGTTTCAAATGAGATTGCCTTTGATTATCCAATTGATGCTGTTCGTCAGATATTAACTAATTTAATTTCAAATGCAGTTAAATATAATCGACCATCGGGGCAAATTGTTATTGAGTCTCATATGACCGATAAGGTGCTGAAAATCATGGTCAGTGATACGGGAATTGGTATTTCGAGCCTGAATCAAGAACATATTTTTGAACGATTTTATCGTGTTGATAAATCGCGAAATCATAATATTCCAGGTACAGGTTTAGGTTTGGCAATCGTCCATGATTTAGTAACGCAATTGAATGGTAAAATAGCATTAGAGAGTCAAGTCGGTGTTGGCACACGCGTGAGTGTGAGTTTGCCGCTTTAGAAATATTACGAGGTTAGGAATTTAAAAATGGCATTATCACGTCCAGTAGTTATTGGTGTTACAGGCGGATCGGGGTCTGGAAAAACAACGGTCAGTCATGAGATATTTAATCGATTACAAGGTGAATCAGTTGTGATGTTAGCACAAGATGCATATTATAACGACCAGACCGATTTGACGATGGCACAAAGGCGTACCGTAAACTATGATCACCCAGACTCATTTGACACGGCATTAATGGTTCAGCATCTCAAACAATTGATTAATCGCGAAGCAATTCAAGAACCAATTTACGATTATGTTGAATCAAATCGTGCAAAAGAGACGCAATTAGTTGAGCCGGCAGATGTTATCATTGCCGAAGGCGTACTGTTGTTTGTGGACCCTGAATTACGCGATTTGTTAGATATTAAAATTTATGTTGATACTGATGATGATATTCGTTTCATTCGTCGCCTCCAACGGGACATGGTTGAAAGAGGACGTTCGGCAGATTCTGTGATTCAGCAATATTTAGCAACGGTTAAACCGATGCATCATCAATTCGTAGAACCAACCAAACGATACGCAGACGTCATTATTCCTGAAGGTGGCGAAAATCTGATTGCGATTAATATGCTCGAATCGCAAATTCGAGCTATTCTAAACCCTGATTAAGAAAGTGTGAATGAAATGGATGATAAAACATGGGACAGAATTGTTAAGTATACAGAATTACAAGGGACATCTGGCCAAGAATTTATGGTTAGAAAAGCTTTTCGAGAGGATCTCGCGGCTTTAGTTGATGAAATTTATCAAAATGGATTGGGCGGGATTTATGGTGTCCGTCAGCATTCTGAATCATCAGCACCACGTATCATGTTTGGTGCACATTTTGATGAAGTTGGATTCATTGTTAAATCAATCACTGAACAAGGATTATTTGAGGTAAAGGCAGTTGGTGGTTGGAATCCGTATGTTGTTTCGGCACAACGGTTTACCCTGTTTACTCGTCATAGTCATTTAACGGTTGTCTCGTCTTCAGTTGCCCCTCATTTATTGCGGGAACAAAGTGGTGTCAATGGGGCACCGACAATTGATCAAATTTTATTTGATGGTGGTTTTACATCGTCAGATGAAGCAATTAGTTTTGGAATTCAACCAGGCGATTTTATCGTGCCACAATCGCATACAGAGAAATTAGCAAATCAGAAAACTGTTGTCTCAAAGAGTTGGGATAATCGTTTTGGTTTAGTAACGATTCTAGATGTGTTAGAAAAACTAAAAGGTCAATCATTACCCAATACGTTAATTATGGGGGCTAATGTTCAAGAGGAAGTGGGATTACGTGGTGTTGGACCAGCCGTTCATCAGTTACAACCAGATATATTTTTTGGCCTCGACAGTTCGACAGCCGATGATATACATGGACAACATGGACAAGGTCATCTAGGTGGTGGCACAATTTTACGTGTCTTTGACCCAGGTGTTATCATGCCAAAGAAGCTTAAAGAGTTTATTCTCGACTTAGCAAATGATGAGCATATTCCGTTGCAATATTTCGTACCTAATGGTGGTACCGATTCAGCTGGCGCCCAGTCTCAAAACAATGGTATTCCTTCCGTCACGCTAGGTGTCGCATCACGGTATATTCATACACATCAAACGATTTGGTCAATTGATGATTTTGAAGCTGCAAAACAATTGGTTGAAACTCTGGCATTGAAGCTAGATTCTGCAACTATCAAAGATATTATTTATGGAGATTAAAGATGTTAATTGCAAGTTATAACTTAGAAGCGATGGGGGATGTTTTGGTTATCATGACCGCACCATCAAACAAAAATGATACGGCTGAAACAAAAGATGATGTGACGGTCATTAAGAATGCTGATGGCGAATTGGTTGGGGTAAACCTTCTCCATGCAAGCGAAATACTTAATTTGACTGGCGCTAAAGGTCAAGTGTTCTTAACGGCTGATCAGGTAGCAAAAATTAATGCACATTTGGCAGCTACTGATTTTGATAGTACATTAATTGCAGATTTGGACTCTAAATTTGTCGTCGGATATGTTGAAAAGGCTGAACCACATCCTGATTCAGACCATTTACAGATTACAACAACTCGGATTTCAACGGACGACACAGTTCAAATCGTCTCTGGTTCGCCTAATATGCGGGCGGGTATCAAGGTAGTTGTCGCTAAAGTTGGTGCCATGATGCCATCAGGGTCGATTATTTGGCCAGGGGCATTACGTGGTGTTGTGTCAAATGGAATGATTGTTTCAGGACGTGAAATGGGATTACCAAATGCACCACAAGTACCTGGTGCCATGATTTTGCCAGATGATTTTGCTGAAGTTGGCACATCGTTTGACTGTCAATCAGTTGCAGCACAAAATATTTTTGCATCTGAATAAGGAGAGTGACAAATGAATCGGCCAGTTGTCCAATATCGTTCATTTTTGCCTAATTATCAGAAACAAGTGGCACAATTGATGAGTCGAAAACAGAATTATATTTTATTGGTAGAACAGTCCGATTTGGCTGAATTTCGCAATGAAGACTTGTTAGAAAATGCCAATCAGATAAGCCATGTTAATGATAAGTTGAATCAGCCACTTGGCGTTGAATCAGATCCTGAAATAAATAATGAACGGGACATTAAGCAGATGCAGGTCGATTTATTAACACGTGGTGAGCAACCAGTGGCTGAAGACCGGCAACAATCAACTGGGCTGGGGCTTGATTTAAATGCCATTTTATCTGAAGAAACCGCGGTGTCACGTAAAGCACATTCACATTATTTTGACGAGCAGCAGAGATAGGAAAAACTGAAAATTATGAATAAAGACAATGTTTATTATTTTATTGGGATTAAGGGGTCAGGAATGAGTGCGTTGGCACTTATTTTACATGACCAAGGGTATCAAGTGGCTGGTTCAGATATTGATCAGTATACTTTTACACAAAAGCCACTAGAGCAGGCTGGCATTCCAATTTATTCATTTGATGCAAATAATATTAAACCTGGTATGGTCGTTATTCGTGGTAATTCCTTTGAAGACGATCAAGTAGAGGTGGCAGCAGCATTAGAGCATCAGGACGGTGTCATTGTTGTTTCGTATCCAGAAATGGTCGAAGCGCTAATCACACAATACACCTCAATTGGTGTTGCGGGTGCCCATGGTAAAACGTCAACGACAGGTTTGTTGGCTCACGTTTTATCAAGGATTGCACCAACGTCATACCTAATTGGCGATGGGACTGGGAAAGGTATTCCAGACGCACGTTTCTTTGTCTTTGAAGCGGATGAATATCGACGCCATTTTAAAGACTATACCCCTGATTATTCAATTATGACGAATGTTGATTTTGATCATCCTGATTATTACACAGGCATTGAAGATGTTTTCCAGGCATTTAATGATTTTGGACAGCATGTTAAAAAAGGCATTTTTGCATGGGGAGATGATCCCAATTTACGCCAATTGATTGTAGATGTACCAGTTTATTATTATGGTATTGATTCTGATGATGATTTTGTCGCAAAAAATATTAAACGTTCTACGAATGGATCAAGTTTTGATGCGTATTATCACGATGAATTGCTAGGCAATTTTCAAGTGCCATTGTTTGGGAAGCATGGCATTTTGAATTCATTAGCCGTGATTGCTGTTGCTTATTTTGAACAAATTGACCTTGATTTGTTGCGCAAAGAGTTAATGAGTTTTCAAGGCGTTAAACGCCGTTTTACTGAAAAAACGGTTGGTGACGTGACAATTATTGATGATTATGCACATCATCCATCAGAGATTACAGCAACTTTAGATGCTGCACGTCAAAAGTTTCCTGACCGCGAATTAATTGCAGTCTTCCAACCGCATACATTTACGCGAACTATCGCTTATCTTGATGATTTTGCTAGTTCACTTAATTTGGCGGATCGGGTTTATTTAACTGAAATATTTGCTTCAGCACGTGAAACGGTTGGTGACATTTCTTCCAGTGATTTAGGGGCTAAAATGACTAAGTTTGGGGGCATTGTTTCTCCTGAAAATGTTGCGCCATTGATGACCCATGATTCGAATCCGGTTGTGGTCTTTATGGGTGCTGGTGACGTGCAGAACACGGAATTTGCGTATGAAAAGATTTTGGCGAACACAACGATGAATTTACAATAATTATGGTTGTTTTAAGCCATTTCGCATACAATAGTCTTGTTAAGTAAAATATAAAACGTAGGGGTGTTAAAATGGATAATTTTAGTTTTAATCATGAGGAACCGCGTATTGTTAACCCCGATGCATCAGGGTTAAACGCGTTCTTTCGAAAAGTGTATAGTTTCATGGGCATGGCGTTACTTGTAACGGCAGCCTCATCGTTTCTTGGCGTAACAGTCTTTGCAAAACAAGTAATTGCTTTGACAACTGGGCTTGTCCCTTCGTTGATTATGTTTGCCTTGTTAATGGGGATTGGTGTGATGGCCGCCCGCGCAACGATGTCTAATCCAGGCCGTGCTTTTGGTCTCTTAATGGCATATAGTGTGTTAATGGGTGTGTTCTTGACGACACTCTTCATGATGATGAATTTGCAAACAATTTTTGCGGCGTTTATCACAACTGCTGCATTGTTTGGTGGGATGGCAACGTATGGCTTAGTGACGCGACGCGATATGACTAAAATGAGTTCACTCTTGTTTGGAAGTGTAATCGCATTAGTTGTCGGTGGCCTCATTAATCTATTTTTCTTTAATAGTATTGTTTATTTAGCAATCTCAGTCATTGGTGTTGTTGTCTTTGCATTAATGACGGCATATGATATGAATAAGTTGAAGCAAATGTACTATCAAGTTGCTGGACAACAAACTGCTGAGCAAGGTGTGGCTGTTTATGGCGCCTTGACACTATACTTGGATTTCATTAATTTGTTTATCTATATTTTGCGATTATTTGGTATTTTTGGTAATCAAGATTAAATATACGCAATATAAAACTAGATTGTAAATGATAAAAAGGCTGGTCAAATTCTTGATTAGCCTTTTTTATTTTGCAAAATGACATGTAAAATTGATGGTTATCAATTTAAAATCATGTGATATTACTTATCCTAAGAGTATTAGGAGGTAGTAAGTGATGATTCAAAAGAAGTATCAACAGTATCAAAGCCCAATAATTCTCAGTGCCTTAATTTTAATTCTGATTAGTTCAGCACTAAACTTAGTGGCATCAGAGACATTTTTTATTTGGTTAGGATTCGTCGTGGCGACATTGCTAACTGGATTGCCAATAATTTTTCAAGCCTTACAATCCATACGCTTTCATATAATTAGTATTGAGTTGCTAGTTAGCATTGCAGTGGTCGGGGCCTTTGCCATTGGTGAGTTTTCAGAAGCCGCAATTGTGACATTTTTATTTGCTTTGGGTAATTTATTGGAACAGCGAGCCATTCACCGTGCACGCGCTTCGATTAAGGCATTGACTGATTTGACGCCAAAATTTGTGCATAAATTAATGCCCAATCAAGCTTGGCAAGATGTACCGGTGGCGCAAGTGGATGTTGGTGATCAAGTCAAAACAAAGGCCGGTGAAGTTATCGCAGTTGATGGGGAAATTATTGCTGGTACGGGGTCAGTTGACGAATCTAGTTTGACTGGTGAAGCGCAACCAGTTGAAAAAATCCAAGCAGATGGTGTTTATTCAGGCACAATGTTGGTTGACGGTGCATTGACAATTCAGGTAACGCAGATCGGTGATGATACACAATTTGCTAAAATTGTAGCATTGATCGAAACGGCTCAAGATACAAAGTCGCCAGCTGAACGGTTTATTAATCGATTTGCAGCACGTTACACACCAATTGTCTTGCTGATTGCGGTGGTAACATTTATTGCCACACATAATATTCGGCTTGCGATTACCGTGCTTGTGTTGGGGTGTCCAGGGGCTTTAGTCGTTGGTGCACCAGTGTCGAATGTTGTTGGTATTGGACGTGCAGCACGACAGGGCATTGTGATTAAAGGTGGTGATATTATGACAAAATTACCATCGACTGAGGCGGTTGTTTTTGATAAAACGGGCACATTGACAACCGGCAATATGAATGTGACAGATAGCGTTTACACCGTTGCTAATGAATCACATGTGATGATTAATACCATGATTAAAAGTATAGAGATGCAGGTTGGTCACCCAATTGCGAAAGCCTTGGTTCGATATCTTGATCAGCAATCCTCGTCAGAATCAATGTTAGATGTCAATCATTTGGCAATTCAATCTGGGTTAGGTGTGCAGGCAGAAATAGGAAAAGATACAATCTTAATTGGTAATCAAGCACTAATGACGAAAAATCAGGTCAAAATGACAGGTGCTATTAGGCATCAAATTTTAAAAATGCAAAGCCAATCTGTGTCACTGGTCTATGTGGCAATTTCAAACCGATTGACTGCGGTTTTTGGTGTCGAAGATGATGTGCGTCCAGAAGCTAAAAATGTCATTAAGGAGTTACGACAAGCTGGCATTAAACACGTGGCAATGTTAACTGGTGACCGTATGACGAGTGCACAATTAGTGGCTAAACAACTCGACATTTCAGATGTTCAAGCACACTTATTGCCTGATGATAAAGTAGCCTATTTAAGGCAACTTGAACTGAACGGTCAGCGGACTGCGTTTATTGGTGATGGTATTAATGATGGGCCGGCTATTGCAAATGCATTTGTTGGCATCGCCTTGGGGAGCGGGACCGATGTGGCAATTGAAACTGCTGATATTATTTTACCTAATGCTAATCTCAAACATTTAAACGATGCATATTTAATAGCTAAACAAACGACAAAAAATATGTATGAGAATATTTTTATCGCGATTATGGTGGTACTTTTTTTATTTATCGGCTTGTTTAATCAATTAATTACAATGACTACTGGCATGTTTGTCCATGAGCTGAGTATTCTTGTTGTTATCTTTAATGCCTTACGACTGGTGCACTCGAAGTGACTTGATTTAAATCAAGTACAAATCGCAATGACAAAGGTACAATCAAGATTGAAAGTTGAGGTTTTGAAATGAAAAATAGTGCAACGTTACAACTGGAGGAATTAAGTTGTCCATCATGCTTGATAAAAATTGAACGGGCACTTTCTAAATTAGATGGTGTCAGTCAAGTTCAAGTATTATTTAATGCCAGTCGAATTAAGGTTGGGTACCTGCCAGACATCATTACAATTACCCAAATTGTAGATCGTATGACTGCTCTGGGATATACGGTTAAATCAGTAAAAATAAAGGAGTTGGTTAAATGAATGATAGCATTGAAGAAAAATATCAACATGAATTAGAATTGACAGAAAAAAGTCATCATCAACCAACTGCAGGTGCAATGAGTAGCCATATTATGGCGAATTTATGGTATCTTGATGTTAAATATCATCAAATAAAGTGGTATTTAGAGGGCACAGATATGCCAGCGCTATCAGCGCGTTATCAAAAAATGATTAGCCACAATCGAGAACAAATTGATCAATTGGGTGAGTTGTTATTGAGTGAACGAGAGATTGTTCCAAGTACGATTGCTGAAATCACTGAATATGCGCAAATTAACGAGGATGGTCGTTTAAAATATATGACGGCGACAGAAATGGTTACTGCAACCGTAAATGACTTAAACATTGCTAATTTATTCATGACACGCGCAATTAAATTAGCACAGCGAGAGGATCGACCGATGCTGGGGCTAGTGCTGACACAAATGTTGGGGTACAATAATGACGCAATCCGATATTTAGAAGCTTTTTTACGACAAGCTGCATGGCAAGATATGAAAACGGATGATGAATAGGGGCTTGAAATGGCAAAACATGATGCAATTCACTGTGTAGGGATGGTGCCAATTTTTAAAGGATTAACCAATGAAAACCAACAAAAAATTGCAACTTTAGTCCATGAGTCACGACTGACAGCTGGTGATTATATTAATCACGAAGGGTGGTCAGGAGAAAAGCTGACAATTTTAGCCTCTGGTGAGGTAAAAATTAGTCAAACTACACCAGATGGGCATGAACAACTAATCAGAATGATGCAACCAGGTGATTTTGAAGGTGAAACGGTGTTATTCACCGATGGTCGTTATTCGAATAATGCAATTGCGAATTTGGACAGTCAGATTTGCCAAATTAGTAAACATGATTTTCACAGATTATTAATGAGTGATAATCAGTTAATGCTTAATGTCATTAATCAATTGGGACAGCGTTTGTTAGTGCTTGAAAAGCAGCGAGTGCAAATGCTAAGCAGTGTGCGTGAACGCGTGGCAAATTACCTATATGAAATGCAAATGCAAAAGGGAACAGATTGCTTTCGTTTGCCATTATTGAAAAAAGATTTAGCATCCTTTTTGAATACGACACCAGAGTCAATTAGTCGAACGTTAAAGGAATTTAGCAATCAAGGTCTTATTCGTTTAGAGGGCCGACAGATGATTGAAATTATTGATAGTAGTGCATTAAAGCGCATCAATTAATGACACGTGTTAACAGAACAGGTAAGAGGGGAAATATGATTCTCGTCGACAATCGGTATGCTAGGGAATAATCTTTGAAAGAGATGACCATTTTGACATGGCATGTCTTTTTTTTGTTACAATGAGAGGAGCAGAAACAAGTTAGAAAGAGGTTTTTAATGGCTAAACCAAAATTACTTTTAATCGATGGCAACTCGTTGGCCTTTCGCGCATTTTACGCGTTGATAAATCAGGTTGACCGTTTTGTGAACCACGAGGGCCTTCATACAAATGCACTAGTTGGTTTTAATAATTTATTAGATGGTATTGTTGATCCGTTTAAACCAGACAAGGCATTGGTCGCTTGGGATGCAGGTAAAACAACATTTCGTACCAACACTTATGATGATTACAAAGGTAATCGAGATAAAACACCAAGTGAGTTAGTGGAGCAATTTGAACCATTAAGAAAAATGGTTGAATTGCATGGTATAAAGAATTATCAACTGGTTGATTATGAAGCAGATGATATCATCGGCACGATTGCTAAACAAGGAGAGCTGGATGGCTTTGCGGTCACAATTGTGACTGGTGATCGTGATATGCGACAACTTGTTAGTGATAACATTACCGTATGGTTAACGAAAAAAGGGATAACCGAAATCGACAAGTATACGCCCGAATTGGTTGCTGAAGTTTATGGTGGGTTGACGCCAGAACAGGTTGTAGAGGTTAAAGGTTTGCAAGGTGACCCATCAGATAATTATCCAGGTGTACCCGGAATTGGTGAAAAAACTGCCATTGCACTGATTCAAGCGTACAATACAATTCCTGAATTGTATGAAAATATTGATGCAATGAAGAAATCAAAACGCAAGGAAAATCTGATTGCTTATAAACATGATGCTTTTTTGTCGCGTGATTTAGCACGTATTAGAACGGATGCACCATTACAAATTAGCTTGAGTGATTTAGACTACCAAGGTATTCAATATGAAGCCTTGATTCCATTTTATCAACACCTTGATTTTAAGCAGCAATTGGTCAAAATGGCTAATCAAGGTTATACCATCTCAGGTGAAAAAGCGTCGGCACAACAGCCAATTGAAGTCCGTGAATTAACAGCAAATAATCTCGCCCATATTGAAAATCTGGGAAATGAGGTTGATTTTTATCTTGAAATGGATGGTGAAAACTATCATCGTGCGGCTGCAGTTGGGTTTGTAATCGGTAATGCAGAGCATGGTTATTTTGCTTCCAGAGATTTAGAATTGTTATATCAAGACACACCAGTTTATCGTTGCCTAGTTAATTCAGACGTTAAAAAGAATGTTTTTAATGCCAAGGCAACTTATGTCGCCTTGCATCGATTGAATGTACCGTTAGACGGTGTCGATTTTGATTTACTCTTAGTCGCATATTTACTCGATGTTAACGACAATAATAACGATCTTGGTGCTTTGGCACATGAAAACAATTATTTTGATGTAGCAACCGATGAAGAAGTATACGGCAAGGGTGCGAAGTTTGCAGTTCCAGAAAATAATCAAGACTTTTTTGAACATCTGGGACGAAAAGCCCAAGCGATTGGGTGCCTAAAAAATGACATGTTTGAACAGCTTAAAGCACATGAACAAATGGCGCTATACACCGATATTGAATTACCATTAACTTTTGTTTTAGCTGAGATGGAAATTACAGGGATAACAGTTAATGCTGACCGTTTATTAAGTATGCAATCAAAGCTCATTGAACGCCTTTCTGAGCTGGAGCAAACAATTTATCAGCAAGCTGGTCATGAATTCAATATCCAATCGCCAAAACAACTTGGTGTGATTTTGTTTGAAGAAATGGGACTTAAACCATTAAAGAAAACTAAGACTGGCTATTCAACCTCAGTCGAAGTCTTGGAGCAAATGACAGATGTGCCAATGGTTGAATCAATCTTACAGTATCGCCAATTAGCAAAAATTCAGTCGACCTACGTTGAAGGCTTGCTACGAGTCATTCATGGGAGTGATTCAAAAGTGCACACGCGCTATTTGCAAACCCTAACGCAAACTGGCCGGTTGTCATCGGTTGATCCTAATCTACAAAATATTCCCGTGCGACTTGAAGAGGGGCGCCAAATTCGGACCGCATTTGTGCCGAGTCATGCAGGCTGGTCAATCTTAAGTGCCGATTACTCACAAATTGAATTGCGAGTTTTAGCCGATATTACTGGTGATCCACATATGAAGGATGCGTTTATTAACGATGAAGATATCCACGCAGCAACGGCTCGACGTATCTTTAATATTCCAGCTGAAGTCCCAGTTGATGGTAACATGCGACGTCAGGCCAAAGCAGTTAATTTTGGGATTGTATACGGTATTTCAGATTTCGGTTTAGCTAAGAATATTGGGACCGATCGCGCGACAGCTAAACAAATTATTGATACGTATCTCAACGAATATGCCGGTGTCAAAACTTGGACAACTGAGATTATCGAATTTGCGCGTGAACATGGCTATGTGGAAACCATTGCCCATCGACGCCGATATTTAGCAGATATTAAAGCTAAGAATTTTAATTTGCGTAGTTTTGCCGAACGCACAGCCATGAATTCGCCAATTCAAGGGTCTGCGGCCGATATTATCAAGATTGCTATGATTAAAATGCAACAAACGCTGCAAGCCAAGCAATTGAAATCAAAAATGTTATTACAAGTCCATGACGAATTGATTTTTGAAGTGCCTGCAGAAGAATTAGATATCATGCATGAATTGATTGTAAAAATCATGGATTCAGCAGTTAAATTAAGTGTCCCTTTGAAGGTAGAGACGCACGAAGGAAAGACTTGGTATGATGCAAAATAAGGGGGGATTATAGTGAAGAAAAAACCCAAAATTATCTTGACGATTGCCGGGGCAGACATTTTTTCAGGTGGTGGCGTGCAAGCTGACTTAGCTACATTTAATACGCTTGGTCTGTATGGATTAAGTGTCATTACAAGCATTGTCACGATTGACGATGAGAAATTAGCAATTCATCCAATGGCGTTAGACGTGGTGAAAGCACAACTAGATGCGATACATGATGTGTCAGCAATAGCTGCAGTCAAAGTGGGGCTGATTCCGAATGTGGACATGGTTCAATTGATCGCCAAATTCTTAGAGACATTGAATACTGAAGTGCCAATCGTGATTGATCCAGTTATGATTTTTAAAGAAGATGACAAAATATCCGTTGAAGCTGTGAAAGTTGCGTACCAAAAATGGCTGTTACCATTGGCAACAGTGACGACACCGAATCTTCCTGAAGCATTGCTCTTAACCGGGGAAAAGGTGGCGACAACAACCGCTGATCTAGAGAGATTAGCAGAGCAAATCATGATTTATGGTTCACAAGCAGTAGTCGTTAAAGGTGGAAATCGGTTGGAGTCCAGCCAAGCAATTGATGTCCTTGTACAAAAGAATCAAACAAAACGAGAAATTTTACAGTCACCAAAATTGGAAAACCAGACCAATACTGGTGCAGGTTGTACGTATTCATCAGCAATTGCTAGTCAATTAGCCTTGGGTGATGATGTGGTGAAAGCCGTAACGACAGCAAAACAATTTGTACAAACTGCGATTGAAAATGGGATTCATGTCGCTGGTGAATTCGGGAATGTTTGGCAAGGGGCAAATCGCAATGAATAAGAAATTGTCATCACGAACAATAGCATTGTTGGCTTTATTAGTTGCCATCAACTTAATCTTGAATTTTTTTCTTCGTCTACCAACGCCGACTGGCTTTATCAGTTTAGTTGAAGTGGGTATCTTTTTGAGTGCGTGGTATCTTGGACCGCACGCAGGGATGATTGTTGGTGGATTAACAGGTTTTTTAATTGACCTGTTGGTCGGGTACCCACAATGGATGTTTTTTTCATTGCTCATTCATGGTTGTGAAGGTTACTTATTTGGCTTGAATTTGAAAAAAATTGCTGGTCGATTTCAATGGCTCATCAGTGCGTTACTTGGAGGGATAGTGATGGTTAGCGGTTACTTGTTGGCAGGTTTATGTTTGCAATTTTTAAATCACGCTGTCGTGCAGACTGCGTTTTTAAGCACACTAACTGAAATTCCAGGTAATATCATCCAGGTCATTGCCGGTGGCATTGTTGCTCGACTAATCTATCAACCATTTTGTCGGTTTATGAACCGCATAACAAAGTAATTAAATATAATTAAAGTAGGATATATGGAAAATAAAACAAAAAAAATAAGCCTTGGTTTTGTGTTAGCAATTGCCTTGGCTGGTTTCGTTATGCGAAGCCCAATCACAACGTTACCAATGATTCTAGAAAACCTAGCCCAACGGCTACATGTTAATCCAGCCAATTTAGGGATTTTGACGACAATTCCGCTAGTCATTTTTATGGTTGTTTCAAATTTTGCAGCGAAAACGGTGGCTTGGCTTGGCCTAAAACGAACGTTAACAATGGCATTAGCAATGATTTTTGTTGGTGGAGGTATTCGAGTGGTTAATCAGTTCGAATTAGTCGTTTTAGGCACGATTTTAATCGGTTTGGGAATTGCTCATTTAAATGTTCTCATGCCTGCTTTTTTGATGGCATATGTGCCAAATAAGATTGCGTTGTACACGACAGCTTATTCATTAGTGATGATGTTTGGTGTGGCTGTATTTAATTTAGTGACGGCACCAATTGTGCATTTTGCGGGCGTAACCGCGGTTATGTTAGTGTTACTTGTTGTGTCTGGCCTTGCGCTTTTGGTTTGGTTAATTTCTATGAATCGCGCGCAAGCAGTTGGAGAAGTGGGACACCAGCCACAACCAAAAATGCCACAAAAGAAGCAGTTGAATGCGTGGCGTCAATTACGAGCATGGCCATTTTTGGTTGTATTTGGGGGCAAGCGTTGCTTAACTATACATTTGTGGCCTGGATGCCAACTTTAATGAGTTTTCATCATTTGACACCAAGTCAAGTTGGTTTTGCTATGTCATTGAATGCATTCGTTGGGATGTTTATTTCAACCATTATTCCTAATTTGCTAGTACAATTGAGTAATCGTGGGATTTCATATCTCATCTTAGGTACTGGTGGTGTTGGATTAATCGGCGCTGTGATGCTTTTTTTCCAAAATACGTCTTCAATCGTCTTTTGGAGTATTGAGTCGATCATTATTGGTATTGTGACAGGCTTTTTCTTTATGTCATTGATGACTTTATTCGCACTAAAAACCAATGATCCTATGGCATCGGCTAGTCTAGCCGGTATGGCACAGACAGGTGGTTATTTGATTGGTGCGCTTGGTCCAGTTTTGTATGGTATGGCTTTTGCTGCGAAACCTACTGGTGTTTTACAAAATGTAATTTATGTTGGTGTCATCTTGATGATAACAATTATGGGCTGGTTTGTTGCGAACACCAAAAAGTTTGAGACCTAAATTTTAAATGTAATTGTGCAATCATGCATAATCAGAAAATATGCGATTTCAAAATTGAGCAGGAACAAAGGATGGCTACTAATGACTGCAAAAGGATCAATCAAGAATAATGATTTTGCGCAAGGTGTGGGGAAAAAGGGAACCACGTCTCGTTCAGATAAAAATGCTATGCGACAGGCTTTTTTGGCTAAAATGAAGGAGCAAGCGCGGGCTGTAAAAAAGGAGATAGACAATGACTAGTTATTCACAGCGTATGTTGGATGAACTTGATGCGGGCCAAATGGATGAAGCGAAGAAATCTTTTGCACTCGCTCTACGTCACGATGATGATGAAACTGTTCATTCGCTAGCTGAGGAGTTGTACGCATTAGGGTTTTCAAATAATGCGAAACGCGCCTATTTAAAGTTATTAGATAAATATCCGGATGAAGACTTGTTACGGACAGAATTAGCAGAAATTGCGATTTCTGAGGATCAAACCGATGAAGCATTGATGTATTTATCAAATATTTCTGCCGATTCAGACGCGTACTTGGAGGCGTTACTAGTTTTTGCTGATTTATATCAGTCGGACGGTTTGCCTGAAGCTGCTGAATTAAAGCTAATGGAAGCCTATCGTCTAGCGCCTGATGAACCTGTTATTCAATTTGCGCTAGCAGAATTTTATAATGGGTCGGCCAAATATTCAGAAGCAATTCCGTTTTATCGTGGCTTATTAGCTACTGGGGAACGTTATTTTTCAGGTGTCGACATTGTTTCTCGGATTGGCGTTGCCTATGCCTTAATTGGAGATAACGAAAAAGCATTAGCTTATTTAGAACAAATTAAAGCGGCAGAAATGACGTCGGATGTTCGATTCCAGCTAGGTATGATTTATGCTGGTAATGAAGAGACGCAAGATCAAGCTGTTGCTGAGTTTGAAAAATTGATTGATTTGGACGCATCGTATGCAGCCGTTTATAATCCACTTGGTCGGTTATATGAACAACGAGAGAAATTGGAGCAAGCGCTAAGTACGTATCAAGCAGGCTTAGCTGTTGATCAATTTAATGTCAAAAGTTATGAAAATGCAGCGCGTGTTGCCCGCCGATTAGGCGACGATACACAAGCAGAACGACTTTATACAACTGGTTTGGCGAACACGTCGGATAACCTAATTTTAGTCAATGACTATACTCAATTATTGCTAGATCATGAACGATTTGTTGAGATGATTAATTTGTTAAATGATTATCTTGAAGATGATGAAATTGATATTGATCCGCAGTGGTATTGGGATTTAGCTCGTGCATATACTGGTATTGAATCATATGAAATGGCTACCAAGTATTGGCATGCTGCGATGCCTTTCTTTATTGATAATGATCAGTTCTTAAAGTCAGCTTATTTCTATTTCCGCGATGAAGGGGAACAGATACTGGCGAAGGAAGCGTTGAAACAATATGTTCAACTAAATCCAGAGGACTACGAGATGGTTGCTTTGTATGAAACTGAAGAAGAATAAGTGAGGCCATTTGAAATGAAAGAATCGGCAATCAATTGGATCAATATAGGCAGTGTCTCGAATCTAGCGGATGACACATTGTCGTTGGCTAACACATGGGTGAGTCAAAATCAGGAATTAAAAATTTTAAATCGATATGTTCTTAAAAAAAGTGATCAATTACCACCAGCTTATGCGCATCATCAGGTAGTCGCATATCAAGTGACATGGCGTAAGGCTTTGCAACAATTTAAAGGGAAATGGCAGTGGCGCGAGGTGACGTCTTATTTGTATATCATTGTAAAATCTGTTACGACGGAAGATCCGCAAGCGGTGACTCAGACAATGACGCAAAAAGTTGTCGAAAATACGCCATCACCTGAGAAAAAAATGATACCACACAAAGAACATGCGACAGATAAATCCAATTTGTCGCATCAAATCAGACAGCAGAAAAATAGCAAACAAGCACATCAGGATACAAAAAAACATCAGCCACATAATGGCACCGGACCCGAACATCGGTTGAAGAGTTTAGATAAGCAAAAAGGTGATCGTGATGGCCGGCGGGGTGAAAAACAGCGTCGACAGAAAACGACTGAAATGAATCAACCACCACATGAATCAATAATTCTGCATGGGCTAGAGAAACGACATCAAAAGATTTTTAATCGGCGTCAATTAGGATGATTTTAAAGTCGTGCAATGTTTAGAATTTATTATGATAAACATAGGCATAGTCTCTCAAGACGTATGTAATAATATTAAATTAAACATGAAAACGATTACATTTTTCGGTATAATAGATTTGTAATCAATGAATTGAGAGGGAATAAAAATGACTGAACGAACATTAGCAATTGTTAAGCCAGATGGTGTGATGCAAAAAAAGGTAGGTGAAATTGTTCGCCGAATTGAACGTAAGGGCTATGATATCATCGATATGAAAATGATCAAAGCAGATGAAACGCTGTTGCGTGCACATTATGCTGAATTAGTTGATCGTCCGTTTTTCCCAGGTCTGATGCATTATATGATGGAACACCCTGTGGTGGCGATGGTTGTTGAGGGCGATAATGTTGTTAAAGGTTGGCGTACTTTAATGGGGACAACGAATCCTACAGAAGCTGCGCCTGGGACAATTCGAGGTGATTTCGGACGTGATTGGCCAGGTGATGAGGTACGCAATGTTGTTCACGGGTCTGATTCACCTGATAATGCTTTACGTGAAATTTCACTATGGTTCCCAGAATTAACACGATAATCGTTGACGGCTTGTCGACATATTCAGGCTACCTAATTAAATGATTGACTGAATAGCTCAATTAGATCTTGTGATTAATATGTATATGGTACTACGATTAAAAGTAGATGCAGGATATGTTAGTTAAGAGGTCTTTTTTTGTGACTTCGTAAAGTCCTTTTGGAGTTACTGAAAAGCAATAGTCATTTGTGATAAAATGAGAACAATATTATAAAATGGAGGAATGGCGATGGATGCATTGAATTTATCCAAACGTTTGGCACTGGTTGCCAGCTTTGTTCCCGATAATGCGCGATTAGCAGATATTGGGTCGGATCACGCTTATTTGCCAGCTAATTTATTACTTAATCAGCGCATTGCGTTTGGTATCGCCGGGGAGGTTGCACCGGGGCCGTTGGCAAATGTCGAACACGAAGTGCATAAGGCTCATTTAGAGTCAAAGTTGATTGCACGCCTGGGTGATGGGTTTGCAGCGATTCAACCGGATGATGCAATCGACACGGTGGTTATTGCCGGGATGGGAGGCCGTTTAATTGCAGATATTTTAGCTTCTGGTCATGAACAAGAACAAAATTATCAACGCCTCATTTTACAACCTAATACAGATGTATTAGTAGTGAGAGCTTGGTTACAGGCGAATGGCTATGCGTTGATTGATGAGGCAATTGTTTATGAAGATCATCATTATTATGAAGTTTTGGTGGCAGAACCAGGTGAGTCGCATTTTTCAGACATTGAATTGCACTTTGGCCCTTATCATCTGAAACGGCAAAATTCTGTATGGCAACAGCATTGGCACGATGAATTAGAGCGAATTCAACATATTCTTGTGCGATTGCAAGCTGCAAAAAAAGCTGAAAGCGCGGCATATCAAGCCTACGCAACACAATCCAGACAGATTCAGGAGGCTTTACAGTATGAAAGCAAGTGACTTGATTGCTAAAATCGAAGCCTATGCGCCTCGTGAGTTGGCATGGGAGGCTGATCCCATTGGCTTGCAATTGGGAGATCCAGGGCAAGAAATTCATACAGTAATGACAGCGTTGGATGTTCGACCTGAGGTTGTTCAAGAGGCGATTGAGAAACACGTTGATTTTATTTTTTCGCACCATCCGTTAATTTTTAAACCTGCACGCGATTTGGATTTATCGTCACCACAAAATAAAATGTACGCTGATTTACTAAAACACCAGATTGTCGTATATAGCGCTCATACGAATTTAGATGCGACCAAAGGCGGGATGAATGATTGGTTAGCTGAGACGTTACAAATCCATGCAACTAAACCATTGTTGCCAAATGATGATGGCGTGACAGGAATTGGCCGTATTGGTCAGCTTGATACAGCACTGACAGTTGAGGAATACGCGCAATTCATTAAAGAAAAGTTTGGTGTGGTTGCCGTTCGTGTGATCGCAAACGATTTACAGCGTTCAATAAAGACCATTGCTGTCCTTGGTGGCGATGGTGGTCGTGAATACCCTGTGGCATTAGCTGCTGGAGCAGACGCATTTGTAACGGCTGATTTGTATTACCATACGGCACATGATGTGTTAGCCGACGACTTTGTTGTCATCGATCCTGATCACCACATGGAAGCGGTCGCTAAGGCGAAGATGGTTAACTTAATTCAAGAATGGAATCGTGCAATGCAATGGCAGCTAGATAAGGTGTTTGCATCCACAATTAACACTGACCCGTATACGTATGTTTTTTAAAACGTCGTACTAGAAATAATTTTTTGAAAAGAGGTTGGAAATGACAAACGATTTATATCCGCACTTAACGGACCGATTTATTAAATACGTGAAAGTGAATACACGTTCAAATGAGATGTCAACGACGGTGCCATCAGATGAAAAAGAGGTCGCATTCTTGGCGGATTTGAGTCAAGAATTATCAACGATTGGGTTGACTAATGTGCGTACTACGAGTGATGGTTATGTATTTGCTGAGTTACCAGCAAACATTGAGCAGTCGGTACCAACAATTGGCTTTATTGCTCACGTTGATACAGCTGATTTTAATTCTGAGAATATTCAGCCACAAATCGTTGAAAATTATGATGGTCATTCGGATATTCGATTAAATGATGAGTATGCACTAACAGCAAAGCAGTTTCCAAGCCTAAAGAAATATCAAGGACATACTTTGATTACTACCGATGGGACAACTTTATTGGGAGCAGATGATAAAGCTGGGGTTGCTGAAATTGTGACCGCTGCAGAATATTTAATTGCCCATCCAGAAATTCCGCATGGTAAGTTAGTCTTTGCTTTTGGACCGGATGAAGAAATTGGGATTGGTGCGGATCACTTTCACGTTTCTGAATTTGGAGCGGATTTTGCATATACGATGGATGGTGGTCCTTTGGGCGAATTAGAATGGGAAACTTTTTCTGCAGCTGATGCGCGGGTTAAGATTCAAGGATTAAACGTGCATCCAGGTTCAGCCAAGGATACCATGATTAATGCAATCCAAGTTGCGATCGATTTCCATGCGGCGCTACCTGTTCATGATCGACCAGAACACACTACTGGTCGTGAGGGGTTTTGGCATCTAATGGGAATTACTGGCACTCCAGAATCCGCAGAATTGCGCTATATTGTTCGTGATCATGATCGTGAGCGATTTAATCAACGTAAGTCCCGATTAGAAACTATCGCTGATCAGATGAATCAGGCGTTTGATGTTCAACGCATTACCGTTGAATTGAAGGATCAGTATTATAATATGGGCGAAATTTTAAAAGATGATATGACGTCTGTTAATTTAGCTAAAGCTGCAATGATTGCGTTAGATATTGAACCAATTATCGAGCCAGTGCGTGGGGGACAGATGGTTCTAAAATCACGTTCATGGGCTTACCAACACCAAATATTTTTGCAGGTGGTGAAAATATGCATGGTCGCTTTGAGTATGTGTCCACTACTGTTATGCAACAAGCTGTTGCAACAATTTTGAAAATCTCTGAGCTCAACTTAAAGGATTAAACAAATGAAACAACAATGGTGGCAAAATCAATATTTGTGGGGGCTGAGTTTGTTTGGCGGTGTGTTAGCTATTTTGCAACCTTTATTTGGCGTACTAGTCTGGCCACTATATCGGCCCATTCAATATATGACATCAGTCTTAACTGCAAGTGACAGTCCATATCGACAAGTGTTTGTGAATTTAGACTTGTTACGTTCCGTGCTGATTATTTTTTTCTTAGTTGCATTGATGCAGTATGCTGTACACGATAAACAGAGTGACCTCCAACATCGATTGCGTGATTTACTAGTCGGATATGTCGCGCTACAGGTTATAATTTGGATAGTACCAACAATGACTATTGCAGAGGTTGTTAAAGAGCCATATATGCTCACGGGACATGATTTACTGCTGATGTTTGTGAGCGGATTTATCGCGATTCTAATGGTGAAAATTAGTTTTCTTTGGCAAACAGCTAACCAACCCACATTAACGCTGGTTTGGCGCTTATCTGGGGCGATGAGTTTGGTATTTATGCTCGCTTTATTCATTGTTAGGGCATTAGATTGGCCATTCGCGGGGGCATTTGATCAATTAAGTACGGATGCTATGTATATGCCGTTTATTTATACAAGTTGGCGTTTTATGCGTTTATATCAGAAGTAGAAATAGCAATTATTGTATTAATCGAATGGGTGTGACACTGTAAAGTGAAATCACTTTACACAATTAGTTGAAATCACTTGCAATTCATCAATAAACCGTGTAGTATTAGTATTTGTAATTTACTAGCTATTGTGACACGACGCAAGCTTGGGATTTAGCCCATGCAGCTAAATCTGTCGTTTACATTAGTGGGTGGTGGCAGCCACCCAAATTCTCATTAATTCAAGGAGTATGTTAATGCGCATTAACATTTTGTTAGAAGCCGCCGAAACAGGTGAGCGTATCTACCTAACTTCTAAGAATCGTCGTAACACGCCTGACCGTTTGGAGTTAAAGAAATATTCTCCAAAGTTGCGCAAAGTTACAACATTCAAGGAGGTTAAGTAACCATGGCTAAGAAGTCAAAGATCGCTAAGGCTAAGAAAATTGAAGCAACAGTTGCTAAGTATGCTGCAAAGCGTGCCGCATTAAAGGAAGCAGGAGACTACGTAGGTCTTTCAAAACTTCCTCGTAATGCATCACCTGTACGTATGCACAATCGTGATCAACTTGATGGACGTCCACACGCTTACATGCGTGAGTTTGGTATGTCACGTTTGAACTTCCGTCAATTGGCACACAAGGGATTGATTCCTGGTGTTAAAAAAGCTTCTTGGTAAACAATTGTTTATCATTAAGTATGAGAACAAACCTATTAACGTAGGTTTGTTTTTTTTATGTTTTAATAATTAGATTTCAATGTGATTAAAATCAACATTCGGGTTGAATTGACAGTAATGGTAAGCGTTTTTCTAATAGTTTAAAGTAATGATAACGTCCGACCTAAATAATAATTTAATTGGATGATGATTGTATAATATCAATAACGTTGTTTGAAGTTGATGACGTCTCAAGGAGGAAAAATGGGAAATAAACCTAAACTATTTTTAGATATGGATAATATGCTTGTTGATACGTTACCCGTTTTGAATCGGGTAGTTGATCGGATCGCAGATTATGGTGTAAAAAAACCAGATCAAATTCCAGGGATTTTTAAACATTTAGTACCAATTGAAGGTGCAGTTCAAGGAGTTAATCAACTATCGCAGGTTTTTGAAATGTATATTTTATCGACTGCACCATGGGAAAATCCAAGTGCATGGACGGACAAAATTGACTGGTTGACCGAATATTTTGGAAATGATGAACACAGTCCATTTTATAAACGTGTTGTGATGACCCATCAAAAAGGTGTTGCTCGTGCAAATGGCGGCATCTTAATTGATGATCGGCCTTATCATGGTGCTGCTGAATGGGATGATATGAATAGTGGCACTGCTTGGATTCAATATGCACATGATGAAAAAATGACATGGCAGGCGGAGGGTCAATTAGTTTCATTATTACTAGCCACCGCAAAAATTTTTGAACAGGAAAAAATGTCGGAGCGAGAGGCATTAGAAAAAGCGAACGCATCTTTTCAGTTAGATTTACACGGGCCAGTTGACATGTTTGAAACATCGACATGGGAAGATAAACCAAAATTAAAGTAACAAGGAGAAGATAATGACAATTGAAGCAGGAACAAAAATGATTCAAAATGCGCGTCAAAAACAGTACGCAATTGGGGCATTTAATACGAATAATTTGGAGTGGACACAAGCTATTTTACGGACTGCCCAGGCTGAACAGGCACCAACGCTGGTTGCTGTATCCATGGGTGCAGTTAAGTATATGGGTGGTTTTAAAGTTGTCGCCAATTTGATCCGTAATTTACACGATGCAATGTCAATTACGGTACCGATTGCAATTCATTTAGACCATGGTACTTTTGAGGGGGCAAAAGCCGCAATTGAGGCCGGTTTCACATCAGTGATGTTTGATGGGTCAGATTTACCGGTCGAAGAGAATTTAACAAAAACACGTGAAATTGTAGCGCTAGCCCATGAAAAAGGTGTATCAGTTGAAGCAGAAGTGGGTTCAATTGGTGGTGAAGAAGATGGCGTCATTGGTGCTGGAGAAATTGCACCAATTGAAGACGTTCGTGCAATGGTTGCGACTGGTATTGACTTTTTAGCGGCTGGCATTGGTAATATTCACGGTGCTTACCCTGATAACTGGCAAGGACTTAACCTTGAGCATCTTAAAGACATTGCAGTTGCTGCCAACGAAGTCGCAGGTCATGAGATGCCGATTGTACTTCACGGTGGTTCGGGAATCCCTGATGATCATATTAATGCAGCGATTAAACTTGGTGTCGCTAAGGTTAATGTGAATACAGAGGCGCAATTAGCCTTTCATCAAGCGATTAGGGATTATGTCTTATCTGATCAAGACTTAATTGGTAAAAATTATGACCCACGTAAATTCCTTGCACCGGGCGTAGCAGCGATTGAATCTGCTCTAGATGAACGCATCAAAGTATTTGGTTCAGGACATCAAGCATAATAAAAATATATAAAAACACCATTAACGTGGTAGAAAATCTCAAACAAGAGGTAGTCTGCATCCAGTGTTAATGGTGTTTTATTTAGTTATTCATATCCAAAATTGCGTCGAACACGGCCTGAGGCAACTCAATATTTGATTTCGCCTGTCCTGATCGGCGTAATTGTTGTTGCTTTTTTGAAACGGTGGTGCCTTTGGCAGCGACTTTTCGGAGGGGGGGATATTTTCACGTGCAACGACACGGCCTTCAACAATCGCCTGAACCGGCATCGCTTGTAATTTCCGTGGTACAAGATCACGTAATTTATTCACTGTATCTTGCGCAATGCGGTCGACTTTATGTCGATGAATGATCATAGTTAAAGCATCGACATTGCCGTAATCAATGGCAATTTCCATTTTCACGAGGTCAGAGTCATCATAACCGGCTATCTCTGTTGATAGGGTAGCAAAGCCGTGTGAGGCTGATTTAAGTTCATTGAAAAAATCATAGGCAATTTCTGAAATTGGCATCCGGTATGTGACAACGAGCATTGAACCAAGGGTATCCAAATCTTCTAAAGTACCTCGACGACCTTCTGCCAGCCGCATAATATCGTTTAACATGTCATTGGGCAATGTCATTTTCGCATGAACGAATGGTTCCTCGACTCGTTCAATATCAGCCCAGTATGGAAATCGAATGGGATTTTCAACATAAATTGGGTTGGCATGATTTTTGAGTGAAATACGAAAAGTTGAGTTTGGCATCGTTGTGAGTACTTCTAAAGCAAATTCTTCCAATAAGCGTTCACGGATGATCTGTAGGTGAAAAATGCCTAGGAATCCACCACGAAAGCCCATACCAAGGGCTTCGGATTGCTCAGGTTCATATTGAAAAGCGGCATCGTTTAAAGCCAGCTTTTCAATTGCATTTTTAAGATCTTTGTATTCTGTATTCTTTGGAAATAGACCAGCATATACCATTGGTTCCACTTGTTGATAACCAGGCAATGTGTCTTGAATCGGCACCTTAGCCAAAGTAACAGTATCGCCAATTCGAACCGTATTCGCATCTTTAATCCCAGTCACGATATAACCTACATCACCAGCTGAGAGTGCTTTTAAGTTAGTCATTTGGGGCGTGAAGATACCAATTTCTTTATTCGTAGTTGTCACTTGGTTGGCCATAAATAAAAGCTCGGATTGGGCGTTAAGTGTACCGTCGAAAATTCGAACTTGAACGATTACACCTTTGTATGGATCGAATTTTGAATCAAAGACAAGGGCTTTTAGTGATGCATTTGGGTCACCAATTGGGGCTGGTATACGATCACGGATGGCGAGTAATACATCATCAACGCCAAGCCCACTTTTTGCTGAAATTTTCAGAATCTCAGATGCCTCAAAATTCGAATCTAAAGCTAAAATTTCTTCAGATGTTTTTTCAACATCAGCCATCTGATTATCAATTTTATTAATAATGGGGATGATAGTTAGATTTGCTTCTTTAGCGAGTCGAAAATTAGCAACAGTTTGGGCCTGAACCCCTTTAGTTGCATCGACCACGAGTAACACACCATCAGTAGCTGATAGTGAGCGTGAGACTTCATAGTTGAAATCGACATGGCCAGGTGTATCAATAAGGTTATATTGATATTCTTGGTCTTTATCATCTTTATAATAATTTCGAACAGCGCGTGATTTGATGGTGACACCATGGGCTTTTTCTACTGCTAAGTCATCAAGCTGTTGAGCCGAACTTTCACGATTACTCACAGTGCTAGTCATCTCCATAATACGATCAGCCAGTGTTGATTTTCCGTGATCAATGTGGGCGATTATTGCAAAATTGCGAATATACTGTGTTGAAATCTCATTCATAATAAATACCCCGTTTGTGTGAAATAATAATTCTAGCATACCATGATGTGATAATAACAAACATTAGTGACTATTAAATTTAATAAGAATATTGCGTGAAATATTTATTTTTTATTAATAATCTGATAATATGAATGTAATTATTTGTCGAATTTTCTTTGAATAATTATTTGCATAAAAAAAGTTGCGATTTGAGCAATGTTGAAAGGAAATCGAATGCGTCATATTAATTACGAAAAACAGGATGATTGGTATGCGGATACTGATTGGCAGTCACCGATTGCATTATCAAAGGTCGATAACGTTATTCAAAAATTATCGAAAAGCCAAATTTCATTAACATTTCCGACTGAACAGGCATTCGCATTTGAAGAATGGGAAATTGGAAGACAATATTTTGCTGACGGAAAACTATTATATAAAGATAAAACTTATAACCTAGTAAGATTTCATTTTCATGATGGAAGTGAACATTGTATTGATAGTGAATTCTTTTCAGCTGAGGTGCATTTTGTTTTCCGATGTGAGGAAGACACTTTGGTATTTGCCATTTTTTTAGAAGCTACCAGTAAATTTCAAAAACATGATATATCAGACGTTATTTGCAAAAATACAAAGATATTAAATTTGGGAATTTTTTTACCTAAAAATTTTGATTATTTCGAATATGTTGGTACACTGACAACACCTCCGTTGATGCGAGATATTCAAACTGTTGTGTTATCAACACCAGTTGTGATATCAAATCAAGACAAACAAGCGATTCATCAATTGTTCCCAAATAATCACCGACAGACCCAATCGCTTAATAAAAGACCGGTATATTTTTATTCAACTGAGTAGTCGAATAATTTGGGACAAATATTGATAGAATGGATAAATCAATAATTATCGGACATGATGGAATATATATGAGGGAATAAAATATGACAATTTGGTATATGAAAGTTGGAACAGCGAGTCGAAATGTGCCATTTCGCTTAAACGGTGCTGCTGGCAAGGCAAGGCAAGACGCGTATGATTTTTTAAGCGAAATTGGAGCGAAAGAATTAAATGAATTTGCATATCGCTGGGATGATGAACCAGATAATGTTTTGAACGGGCGAATGGATGGACTATTGGGAGGTGTAAAAGTTGGAGATGTTATCATTCAGTTATTTCCTAATGGTACGAATTCACCAAAACATGTTGAATATTTTTTTAGAAAAGCACATATATTTGGAGCCAAGGTGGTAGGATATATTCACGATCTTGAATTATTTCGGGGTAATTTTGAGGATTCTGAGAATGGGGAAGTCAACGTACCTTTTCATTATCATACGGCAATCAAAGGGTTGCAAAATTATGATGCATTGATTGCTCCTACTGAAGCTATGGCAAGTCGAATTCGTCGAGATATAAATTTTCAGAAACCGATCATTGTTTCAGGACCACATGGATTTAAAACGCCAATGATTCCAGAGACTAGAAAAAAAAGCAATGTTGTTGTCTTCGCGGGAAGTTTTGAGAAGGCAAGATATATTGATGAACTTTTGGAAGGCGCACCTGAAATTTCATTCAATATTTATGGAGCATCAAGTGGTGAATATGGAGTTAGTGTATTTCTTGCCGAACATAAAAATTCTGAGTATAAAGGAAAGTTCGATCCGGATGCACTCATTACAATGTTAGATGGTTCCTTCGGCCTGGTTTGGGATTCTTTGAGCTACCCACATGTAAGAGGGGGTAAGGGTTTGTATGAACAATTGAACACGCCACATAAGTTTTCAATGTATCTTGCAGCAGAATTACCAATTATTACTTGGTCTAAAATGTCATTAGCACAGTATGTAGTTGAAAACAATATTGGATGGGTTATAGACGATTTGAGTCAACTTCAAGAATTGATCAATGGCATCTCAATAGAAGATTACCAGAGTAAAATTGAAAGTCTGAAAAAAATTGGTTCTTTAATTCGATCGGGCATGCAATTCAAACAATCAGTATTTGAATCTGTTCTTAGTGTTCGCGAAGTTTCTTCATATAAGGAAGAGATCAAGAACATTAATGGATCAGAAGTTGGGCTCGATCAATGGCTTGTGGATATGTATCAGTTTAATCCAGATGGAATTCGACGGTATAATTTCACAGAAGAGGTTTTAGAAAATTATCGTAGTAATCGTCTGAACGACAGTCTGTACCAAAATGCGCGCGAAATTCTACAAAAATTAAATAAGATTTAATGACATTTTATAAATCTGTCGATTTGTGTCACCTTATTTGTAATAAAAACACCTATATAATAGTGATAAGCTATATATAGGTGTTTTCTTGTACATAGAAAAGCTGAATGTTATTTAATTTTGTTGAGAACGTCGGGGGAGAAAAATTTGTCACATTTTGCCAGCAGGCTTAAAGCACAATTTAATTCTTCGAGACTATTTAGAGATGATAAAGAAACTCGAATAAAGTTTGAACCTTCTTTTTTAATACTAAAACGATTAGAATGAATCACTTGTATACCATTTTGATAAAAATAATTCTCGACCTCCTGCATTGAAGGAGAAAATTTCAATGGTATTATTCGATAAAAAGGAAAAAGATTACTTGGGCGTGGAACATTGAAATATTTATCGAATATCTCATTCGCCTGTTTTGTGAGAGTGAATTTTTTTTCTAGAATTTGTTGTGATATATCGGAAGTCAAAATATTAGAAATGATTTCGGCATCTAATGATGAACTTTGAACATTGATATTAAAAATACCATCTTCAATTGATTTTTTGAAGTTCTTGGGATATACCAAAAATGCAATTCTGATTCCAGGAGAAATAAATTTTGACATACTTGCAATATAAACTGTTTGATTTGGTAGTAGTTGTTGAAATGGACTAAGAACATTTTTTTGAGAATATGTTGTTAAAAATGAATGAATATCATCCTCAATAATAATGGTTTCGTACTGCTCGAAAATTTTTGCAAGCTCTTTACGACGAGTTTCACTAATCTGAAATCCAAGAGGGTTATTGCATGATGGCATTAAAAAAGCTCCTGAAATTTGTTTTTTTGTTTGTTCAAGAAGAAGCTTGTCGGGGAGCATACCCTCTGAATCTGATTTAATAGGAACCAATTCGATTTTATTTAAGCGCGCAAGTTCAATGAAGTTCACATAGGTGAAGTCATCGACAACAATGCGATCACCAGGATTGAATAGAGTTGATAGAATAATCGCTAATGCATTTTGAGCACCAGAGACAATTGACATTGAGTCAACATCAGCATGAACACCTTGTGTTTTCAACCAATTAATACCAACAATTCGCTGTTTATCTGTTCCAAGAGGATTATCGTAACTTAAGAGATGGGCATTGTAGCAACGTTCTTGTAAGTCTTTGAAATTGCATCAATCACGAATGAATTACATTCATCAAACGAACTAACAAGACCTAAATCGTAGATATCTGAGTTTTTTGAGCGTTTGGAAACTGTTTTGGAGGCATCAGACCAAAGTGAGATGAAAGTTCCACTGCCAATACTTGTATTTAATATGCCGTTCTCAACTCCCCAACGATACAATTTTCCAATGGTTGAGTAGTGAACATCTAAATAGTAAGCTAATTCTCGCTGAGATGGTAGGCGAGTTCCGGGAGTTAATTTTCCCTCACTGATATCTTTTTTTAAAGTGATTTTCAGTTGCGTTAGAATTGCAGACGTATTTTCACTGAGTTTTGGTTTCCAAGAGAGTTCGTATTGTTCTAAATAATTCATAACTGTATCCTTAAATAAGTGTGTGAAAACTAAAATTATTGTATTAATATTTCGTCTGAGAGTTCAAAATATATACTAAATGTAATTATATTGTATACTATTTTACAAATGATAGGGTAACAATAATGCTATTGTGTTTATATTCAAAAAACATTAGTATATTTAATATGTGGGTATGGTCTATAAATGGAGCTTTGGAGGAGCTGCATTAGGATTGATTTGTGAATAAATATTATGTGCTATTCATAATTAAATAACTCACAAAACATTTTGGAGGAACTTTCGGTGGGAAAGAATACTAATAAATACATTGAAACATCAGCTAAGCAGAGTTTCAAATTGTATAAATCTGGTAAGCAACTCGTAACATCCTGTCTTACAAAAATGAAGGGATGGATACCTTTTACAGAACGTGAAGTATCTACGGGAGAAAATTCGTTTTTGAAGGTTGCAACGTTAGGACTGGGTGCCTTGGCCGGTGGAACATTACTGAATAATATTGACGCATCAGCCAATACTGTTGAACAAAATACAACGGCACACGAAAAGAACGTTTCAACAAAGACAACACTAAATACTGACACATTTGAAATTGGACAAGTTTCAAACACCGCAACGAATGAGAATTCAACAAGTGAGTCAGTATCAGAATCAGAATCAATAAGTGAGTCGGTTTCAGAATCAGAATCAACAAGTGAGTCGGTTTCAGAATCAGAATCAACAAGTGAGTCGGTTTCAGAATCAGAATCAACAAGTGAGTCGGTTTCAGAATCAGAATCAACAAGTGAGTCGGTTTCAGAATCGGATTCAATGAATCAATCTATGACTGATTCGTTAACTGCAAGTGAAAATCTGGCAAATAACGAATCAAATGAACAAAGAAATTCTAGTGACGATGGATATACTGACCATAAGAAACCAGACGAATACAATCCAGGTGGATGGTTTGGTTGGGGAGCAAACAATGGTTTTGATGGAGCACCGGCTGCATCTGCGAACGTTGTGCGTCCGGATGGCTCAGTTGATATTCATGCGCCATGGAAACGTGGAGATAATAATGATGAACGCGATCCATTAGATTTTCGCTTTTATGTGGCCATTCATGGTGAGTCAACCTTCAGATTTGTAGGTGAGAGTCGATGGGGCGATATCACATTAAACGTCAAAGATATGAAGTTGACAGATGGCCTTTATGACTTTCAAGTACGAGCTCATGGGAAAAAAGGACTTCTTGGAATAGGTGACTGGTATAGTTATAGTGCAATTATAACCATTCAAGTTTCATCATCTATCGCTAATGCTCAATCTATTTCAATTTCTGGCGCAGACGTGATGTTGTATAACACCAATACAAATATGAGTTACCTTACTGATCCTGTGGATGCGTATGGAACTGTTTTGTGGAGTGTCGATGATAAAAATCTGGCTGAAATCAATCAGTATGGAGTTCTTACATCAAAGGGAGTTACTGGAACTGTAACGGTTACAGTGGTATTCGTCAATGGTGATGGGTCACAAGTTACTGCATCAAAGGAAGTTAGAATTGCTGATGAGGTCGATGATCAAACTGTTGCGGTAGGAGATCAAGCTACATTCTCAATTACTCCTGGACTTATTTCAGATGATGAAGCAGATGTTACGTATAAGTGGTATAGTGTCAACGATAGGTCAAAGGTGTTGTCTAACGATTCGACGTTAACGGTCACAGGATCAGTAACTCAAAACAGTAAGGCGACAGACTTAACTGGTGTTGACGGCAGCCAGTATTATGTTGTGACTGAAGTTAATGGGCAATCGCACACTTCTAACATTGCAACATTGCATGTAACTAATGATGCGTCAACTAGTGAATCAACAAGTCAGTCACAATCAGAATCGCAAGTTGAATCAACATCAGAGTCTTGGATCATTGGAACAATCACAGATTGATTCACAAGTGGAATCAGAGTATGACTCTGTTAAAGAATCAGAATCAGCTAGTGAATCTGGTTCACAATATCCATCAGAATCAACATCAGAATCAGAATCAGTGTCAGTCAGTGAATCAGCATCAATGTCAGAATCGAGATCTGAATCAGCATCAGAATCAACTTCAAAATCAGAGTCAAGTCGCGATTCCGAAGTGAGGTCTGAATTTGAATCTGAAATGAAATCAGAATCAGAATCAGCATCTCTCTCAGTATCAATGTCAGAATCAAGATCAGAATCAAGATCAGAATCTCTTTCAATGAGGGAGTCAAATAGTGAATCTGTTTCGGTTAGTGAATCAGCATCGTTACACCCATCTGAATCAGCATCAGAATCAGCATCAGCATCAGAATCTGTATCAACATCAGGATCTGAATCAGTATCAGCATCAGAATCAGTAAGTGAATCAGCTTCACAAAACCCAGATGAATCTAATGCAGAATCAGTATCAGAATCAGTATCAGAATCAAAATCAGAATCAGTATCTTTCGCAGAATCAGTCACAGACTCAACAATTGAGTCAATTGTTGATGGAGCATCAGAATCAAAATCAGAATCAGCACAAGAATCAACGTCAGAGTCAACTTATAAATCAGAAGAAGAGTCACTCGTTGATTCAACATTTGAATCTGAGGTTACTTCACGCGTCCAATCGGCTGTTGAATCTAATTCTGATTCAATTTCAGAAAGTCAATCTGTTCAAGAATCAATGAGTGATTCCCTATCCGTAGGTGAATCTGAGCGAGACTCGCACGATGAGTCGGTTGTTGAATCAAAAATTCAATCTACCGTTGATTCAATTGCAGAGTCAACATCTGATTCAATGTCAGAATCAACATCAGAATCTGAGTCAGTGTCAGTAAGTGAATCAGCATCACAACATCCGTCTGAATCACTCTCTGAATCAGCATCAGCATCAGAGTCTGAATCAGTATCAGGGTCTGAATCAGTCAGTGAATCAGCATCAGTAAGTGAATCAGCATCACAACATCCATCTGAATCACTGTCTGAATCGCTTTCATTATCATTGTCAGAATCAATAGTTGATTCAGTTTTGGAATCGGAATCAGTCTCAGAATCAGAATCAACATCAGGATCTGAATCTGAATCTGTATCAGTAAGTGAATCAGCATCACAAAACCCTTCTGACTCAGCATCTGAATCGACTTCGTTATCGATTGTTGAATCAGAGTTGGAATCAGAGTTCGTTTCGACATCTGATTCAATGTCAGAATCAGCATCAGAGTCAGCATCAGCATCAGAATCAGTAAGTGAATCAGAATCAATCGTTGTCTCAGAAATTGATTCAGCAGTGGATTCAACAATTGATTCACAATCTGAATCAGTATCAGCATCAGAGTCTGTAAGTGAATCAGCTTCACAACACCCATCTGAATCAGCATCTGAATCAGCATCAGCATCAGAATCTGTATCAACATCAGGATCTGAATCAGTATCAGCATCAGAATCAGTAAGTGAATCAGTTTCACAAAACCCTTCTGACTCAGCATCTGAATCAGCATCAGCATCAGAATCTGTATCAACATCAGGATCTGAATCAGTATCAGCATCAGAATCAGTAAGTGAATCAGCTTCACAACATCCTTCTGAATCAGCATCTGAATCAGTATCAGCATCTGAATCAGCATCAGCATCAACATCAGAATCAATCGTTGTTTCAGAAACTGAATCAACAATCGATTCAATGGTGGATTCAACATCTGACTCATTGTCAGTATCAGAATCAGGATCAGAATCAGTATCAGTATCAACATCAGGATCTGAATCAGTATCAGTAAGTGAATCAGCATCACAAAATCCGTCAGAATCAGAATCAGTATCAGGATCTGAATCTGTATCAACATCAGGATCTGAATCAGTATCAACATCAGAATCAGTATCAGGATCAGGATCAGAATCAGTATCAACATCAGGATCTGAATCAGTATCAGGATCAGAATCAACAAGCGAATCAATCGTTGTCTCAGAAATTGATTCAGCAGTGGATTCAACAATTGATTCACAATCTGAATCAGTATCAGCATCAGAGTCTGTAAGTGAATCAGCTTCACAACACCCATCTGAATCAGCATCTGAATCAGCATCAGCATCAGAATCTGTATCAACATCAGGATCTGAATCAGTATCAGCATCAGAATCAGTAAGTGAATCAGCTTCACAAAACCCTTCTGACTCAGCATCTGAATCAGCATCAGCATCAGAATCTGTATCAACATCAGGATCTGAATCAGTATCAGCATCAGAATCAGTAAGTGAATCAGCTTCACAACATCCTTCTGAATCAGCATCTGAATCAGTATCAGCATCTGAATCAGCATCAGCATCAACATCAGAATCAATCGTTGTTTCAGAAACTGAATCAACAATCGATTCAATGGTGGATTCAACATCTGACTCATTGTCAGTATCAGAATCAGGATCTGAATCAGTATCAGGATCAGAATCAACAAGCGAATCAATCGTTGTCTCAGAAATTGAGTCAGCAGTGGATTCAACAATTGATTCACAATCTGAATCAGTATCAGCATCAGAGTCTGTAAGTGAATCAGCTTCACAACACCCATCTGAATCAGCATCTGAATCAGCATCAGCATCAGAATCTGTATCAACATCAGGATCTGAATCAGTATCAGCATCAGAATCAGTAAGTGAATCAGCTTCACAAAACCCTTCTGACTCAGCATCTGAATCAGCATCAGCATCAGAATCTGTATCAACATCAGGATCTGAATCAGTATCAGCATCAGAATCAGTAAGTGAATCAGCTTCACAACATCCTTCTGAATCAGCATCTGAATCAGTATCAGCATCTGAATCAGCATCAGCATCAACATCAGAATCAATCGTTGTTTCAGAAACTGAATCAACAATCGATTCAATGGTGGATTCAACATCTGACTCATTGTCAGTATCAGAATCAGGATCTGAATCAGTATCAGGATCAGAATCAACAAGCGAATCAATCGTTGTCTCAGAAATTGAGTCAGCAGTGGATTCAACAATTGATTCACAATCTGAATCAGTATCAGCATCAGAGTCTGTAAGTGAATCAGCTTCACAACACCCATCTGAATCAGCATCTGAATCAGCATCAGCATCAGAATCTGTATCAACATCAGGATCTGAATCAGTATCAGCATCAGAATCAGTAAGTGAATCAGCTTCACAAAACCCTTCTGACTCAGCATCTGAATCAGCATCAGCATCAGAATCTGTATCAACATCAGGATCTGAATCAGTATCAGCATCAGAATCAGTAAGTGAATCAGCTTCACAACATCCTTCTGAATCAGCATCTGAATCAGTATCAGCATCTGAATCAGCATCAGCATCAACATCAGAATCAATCGTTGTTTCAGAAACTGAATCAACAATCGATTCAATGGTGGATTCAACATCTGACTCATTGTCAGTATCAGAATCAGGATCTGAATCAGTATCAGGATCAGAATCAACAAGCGAATCAATCGTTGTCTCAGAAATTGAGTCAGCAGTGGATTCAACAATTGATTCACAATCTGAATCAGTATCAGCATCAGAGTCTGTAAGTGAATCAGCTTCACAACACCCATCTGAATCAGCATCTGAATCAGCATCAGCATCAGAATCTGTATCAACATCAGGATCTGAATCAGTATCAGCATCAGAATCAGTAAGTGAATCAGCTTCACAAAACCCTTCTGACTCAGCATCTGAATCAGCATCAGCATCAGAATCTGTATCAACATCAGGATCTGAATCAGTATCAGCATCAGAATCAGTAAGTGAATCAGCTTCACAACATCCTTCTGAATCAGCATCTGAATCAGTATCAGCATCTGAATCAGCATCAGCATCAACATCAGAATCAATCGTTGTTTCAGAAACTGAATCAACAATCGATTCAATGGTGGATTCAACATCTGACTCATTGTCAGTATCAGAATCAGGATCTGAATCAGTATCAGGATCAGAATCAACAAGCGAATCAATCGTTGTCTCAGAAATTGAGTCAGCAGTGGATTCAACAATTGATTCACAATCTGAATCAGTATCAGCATCAGAGTCTGTAAGTGAATCAGCTTCACAACACCCATCTGAATCAGCATCTGAATCAGCATCAGCATCAGAATCTGTATCAACATCAGGATCTGAATCAGTATCAGCATCAGAATCAGTAAGTGAATCAGCTTCACAAAACCCTTCTGACTCAGCATCTGAATCAGCATCAGCATCAGAATCTGTATCAACATCAGGATCTGAATCAGTATCAGCATCAGAATCAGTAAGTGAATCAGCTTCACAACATCCTTCTGAATCAGCATCTGAATCAGTATCAGCATCTGAATCAGCATCAGCATCAACATCAGAATCAATCGTTGTTTCAGAAACTGAATCAACAATCGATTCAATGGTGGATTCAACATCTGACTCATTGTCAGTATCAGAATCAGGATCTGAATCAGTATCAGGATCAGAATCAACAAGCGAATCAATCGTTGTCTCAGAAATTGAGTCAGCAGTGGATTCAACAATTGATTCACAATCTGAATCAGTATCAGCATCAGAGTCTGTAAGTGAATCAGCTTCACAACACCCATCTGAATCAGCATCTGAATCAGCATCAGCATCAGAATCTGTATCAACATCAGGATCTGAATCAGTATCAGCATCAGAATCAGTAAGTGAATCAGCTTCACAAAACCCTTCTGACTCAGCATCTGAATCAGCATCAGCATCAGAATCTGTATCAACATCAGGATCTGAATCAGTATCAGCATCAGAATCAGTAAGTGAATCAGCTTCACAACATCCTTCTGAATCAGCATCTGAATCAGTATCAGCATCTGAATCAGCATCAGCATCAACATCAGAATCAATCGTTGTTTCAGAAACTGAATCAACAATCGATTCAATGGTGGATTCAACATCTGACTCATTGTCAGTATCAGAATCAGGATCTGAATCAGTATCAGGATCAGAATCAACAAGCGAATCAATCGTTGTCTCAGAAATTGAGTCAGCAGTGGATTCAACAATTGATTCACAATCTGAATCAGTATCAGCATCAGAGTCTGTAAGTGAATCAGCTTCACAACACCCATCTGAATCAGCATCTGAATCAGCATCAGCATCAGAATCTGTATCAACATCAGGATCTGAATCAGTATCAGCATCAGAATCAGTAAGTGAATCAGCTTCACAAAACCCTTCTGACTCAGCATCTGAATCAGCATCAGCATCAGAATCTGTATCAACATCAGGATCTGAATCAGTATCAGCATCAGAATCAGTAAGTGAATCAGCTTCACAACATCCTTCTGAATCAGCATCTGAATCAGTATCAGCATCTGAATCAGCATCAGCATCAACATCAGAATCAATCGTTGTTTCAGAAACTGAATCAACAATCGATTCAATGGTGGATTCAACATCTGACTCATTGTCAGTATCAGAATCAGGATCTGAATCAGTATCAGGATCAGAATCAGTATCAGAGTCTGAGTCAGTATCTATCTCGCAATACCCATCTGAATCAGCATCAGAATCAGTTTCAACTTCAGATTCGTTGAGCAATTCAATGATTCAATCAACATCAGAATCATTAATTGACTCAATATCTGAGTCATTGACTGATTCAGTAGTGGAATCAGAGTCCGTAGCGCAAAGCGAGGCTCACTATATTGAGAATTCAGAAGTAAAGGAAGCAGGAATGTTACCAAATACTGGAATTCTTGGTGGAGTTGATATAGCCTTTGCTGGCTTTATTATTTCTACTTTGGCATTGATGAGTATTCGTCGCAAAAAATAAGTAGTAATATGCTTATTTCCAGAGAGTTTTCTCTCTGGATACATATAAATGAAAGAGGCTTACAGATGAACTATTTAATTTTTCAAGAAAAAATTGATTCAATCAATATGAAATATCTGCGTCGAATGGTACAGATTTTAAATGAGTCAGAGCAACGTATTATCGTCGCAAGTCCAGGTAATGGATTGCATTTTTGGCTTGAAAATTTCAGTAATGCAGTATGCATTAATATCTTTGGTACATTGCAAGCAATACCTCAAAATACGCCAATTATAAAAATTGACATTCGAGATCTTGATTGGCCTGAAAATTCTGAATTTATTTATCAAGGTTCGTCGGTAATGGTAATGGTAAAAGAGGAAAAGTATGCAGAAATTAAATATGCAAATCATGCAATTGTTGAACGAATTATTTATTTTAAAAATAATAAAGAGACATCAGAAATAGAAATTGATGTAAGAGGATTTATTCGGTCTAGAACAGTGTATGACGAAAAAATGATGAAGTATTATTTCGATTATGATGGTAGTGAAATATTCTTTGAGAATTTAAAAACTCGGGAAGTCGTAGTGAAGAAATCAATTGCCGATAAGAATGAATTGAAAAACAGCTATGTCAGCTTAAACGAATTGTCTCGTGAGTTATTACAAAGATATTTGTCGCAACAGCTCAAACCCTATGACAATGTTTATATAAGTTCTATGGATAGTAATATAGAAGAAGATGTAATCAATATTGATGAAAATATAAATATTATTGATATAATCAGTAGTAGAAAGGTTATAAATGTCGAACGCAACGACACGATTTACACTAAAAGAATAACCAGGATGGCAGAATTAGGACTATGTACTCCGAAAGAAGTCCAAAAGTATAGCATTATTGAATTTTTGCCAGAAGGATTAGATTTATCACTTGGAAATAGCAAAAAATACTCAAAAACAAAAATAGTAGTCTATATTGATGAGAATACAAGTTTGTCGGATGTTATCATTGCACCAGAAACGTTTGAAGACTTGGATGATAGTGTTGAGGTCATTGTGTATACACTGAATGCTAACAATACTCAAGTATTTGATAAAGACGTAGATCGAATTGAAATTAAAAGATTTGATGCAGTTGAATTTGCAAGTGATCTAAAAAATGCACGTGTGTTTATTACTTTTGGGAGTAGTCAAAGAGTTGATTTTTATAATATTCAAGCAATGATATTTGGTATACCGATGATATCAGACAGAAATCAGAAGTATTTACAAGTAGATATAAATGAAAAAATTTTCGAGAACGTGAAACAATTCACTAATGCGTTAGGTGATTATTTAAAGAACATTGAATTGTGGAATGAAGTTTCAATGAATAATTTGAAGTGGGTAAACGATTTCGAAGATGAAATGGTTAAAGAAAAGATCAAGATGAAGCTAAAATAATCGGAAGGAGAAGGATGTATGAAAATACTACAAGTAGGCGGCAGTAAAATAAACGAAGATGAATTAGATTCAGAGTATGAGCTAGAATATGTTGATCAATTGAACTTTGAGGATGATGAATTATGGCAATATGGCTTGATACTTATTTTATGTCCATTACCTGAAATAGTAACCGAGTTGGATTTATTCGAAAACTTATTAATGCAAACGAAAATTATGTATGCGAGTGATCAAATTGATTTAAAGATTTTTCCTGAATTAGAGCGATTTGAAGGAACAACATTATTTTCATTTAACTCCGATGAATTAAGTCATATGATTAGTGAAATCAACAGTTTTTTTTATGGTGGACAACATGGTGGTGGAAAACAACGAATAACCAATGTTATATTCAATGATAATGAAAATTTAACATATAATGGGAATGCAAACGTATATATTGATTTAAGCGACAATCGTAATTCAAAAGAAATAATTGGTACATGGAAATATGGATTTCCTATTCAAAAAGCAAGAGAATATAGCTTTTGGCCAGAATTTAAATTATTTGGTAATGCTGAATTAGAATATAAATTCTATGTTCTGTATGATAGTTCAACAGATGTTAAAGAAGTCATCACACTCAATGCGAGTGATTTTAATGAACCAATAAATTTTTTTGATACAAATCGAAGCTTAACTGTCCATATGACAGTTAAAGTTAGTGGCGATGGCGCAGTTGAATTAGGTCATATGCACTATCGTCGTCGAAGAGGAAAATATGGTACATTTTTACCAGGTGATGCGCGTTTGGTTGATAATACTACCAGACAGGAATTATTTTATTACTATTCACCAGGTAATTTAAAACCACCATTGAATGTTTATTTTTCAGGATATCAAACCGCTGAGGGGTTTGAAGGATATTATATGATGCTAAAACAAGGTAATCCTTTTATCTTGATTACTGATCCCAGGCTTGATGGCGGTGTCTTTTATCGCGGCACAGAAAATTTAGAAACCCAGGTTTTTGACATTATAAATGGAAAATTAAAAGATCTGCAATTTAAGAAAAGCGAATTAACGTGTATTGGAATTTCAATGGGGTCGTATGCAGCCCTCTATAATGCAGCACATTTATCCGCTGGTAAAGTGATTTTAGGGAAACCAATTATTGACTTAAATGTTGTGATAAAAAACTCGAAATTAGTTAGACCAGATGACTTCGGTATCATTATGGATATGGCAACATATTTGAGAAGAGATTTTTCTGATTTTGCAGCTGATTTACCGAATTATATACGGAATAACATATTTGAAGATATGGAGTTTAGGGTTGCGTACATGAAGAACGATGATTATGACAGTAATTTCGAAAAATTCATTGATGCAACAAAGATGAAATTCAAAAATATTAAGAAATTTGGGTACCAGGGGAAACACAATGACAATTCTGGGCCATTGTTCAAAAGATTAGAGGCTTCTTGAAAGAAGACAAACTGAAATTCATTGACTTCCATGGAGATAGATAATCATGAAAAATTCTGTGAAAATTTATTGGAATAATCTAGCTACGCCACCTGTCGGACAAGATAATTTATACGGAGCGATCTTAACAGAATTGGGATCCTACAAGAAAAAAATCGAATATTCTGAGAATACTGCCCCAGGTATTAGAATTCACAAATGGAATTCACGCGATGGATTTTCAGCTCTGCGAATGAATAATGATCTACCACAATTGGGTAGAAATATGAAATATAATGTTTCCATGGTTTCTATATCGAATCCACTAAACAGTGTATGGCTAAAGATTGATTTTTTCAATCAACATAATGAGATAGTAGCAACGCAAAGTAATATAGAAAATGAATTTACAATTGAAACCCCACAAAAATTTAGTTATTATGAGATGACGTTGATAGGCGCGGGTGTAAGAGAATTTGTTTTTGATTATATTCTTATTGCAGATAATCTGAAGGAAGGGAATAATCTAAGTGCTTATGCTAATTTGGTGAATCAAATAAATCACATATCTGAAATTAGCTAGAAATCATTTAATATCTGAAAAAATGTTCAAAAACAAAAAAAATGAAAAATTATTAAAAAAAATAAATGCCAAAATGCAATATTATCGAGATTTATCCGATGATCAGTTAAGAAAACAGACAGTGCGTTTTTGGAATTCAGAAAATCTAGAGTCAGAAATCGTTGACATTGTTGCAACGATTCGTGAAGCAAATTATAGAATTTTAGGAAAATTCGCATACGATGTTCAAGTACTAGGTGGATTAGCAATTATAAATGGTGATGTTGTTGAAATGGATACTGGGGAAGGTAAGACGTTAACAGCAACGCTAGCCTTGTATTTTGAAGCATTAAAATTTAAAACCGGGGTATTCTTAATTACACCAAATGCTTATTTAGCCAGTCGAGACGGAACTGAAATGGGTGAAGTGTTTAAGTGGTTGGGATTATCGGTAGGTATTAGAACAGGAGATGAAGAGTTTGAGGATGCTCAAGTTATTTATCAAAACAACATTGTGTATATCACTAATTCTGCACTAGGTTTTGATTATCTTCAGAATAATTTAATAAGTGAAAAAAAAGCTGAGTTACCTCAGTACTTCAATTTTGCATTATTGGATGAAATAGATTCCATTTTACTCGACATGGCACAAAGTCCACTGGTGATTTCAGGGAATCCTAAAGTGACATCTAGTTTGTATAGGGTAGCACAAATATTTATTTCGTTTTTAGTTGAGAACGTTCACTACGAAATTTCGATGGATAAAAAGAAAGTTTGGTTTGTTGATGAAGGTATTCGTAAAATCGAACAGTTTTTCAGTGTCGATAATGTTTTTTCAAACGAATATAAAGAATTATTAAAACATTTAAAATTAGCATTGGACGCAAACGTAATATATCGAAGAGATTACGAATATATTGTAGACGATGGGAAAATTGTCCTTCTAGATCAAAAAACTGGACGTACAATGCTTGGGACAAAATTACAAAATGGATTGCATCAGGCAATTGAAATGAAAGAAAATGTGGAAATCACAAATGAAACTGCCGCTATGGCTTCAGTAACGTACCAGAATTTATTTAGGATGTTCACAGTTTTATCGGGAATGAGCGGAACTGGTAAAAATGCAAAGGATGAATTTATAGAGACATACAATATGTCAGTGTCTGTTATTCCGCGACATATTAAGAGTAGTCGAGTCGATCATCAAACAATAGTTTTTACAACATTCAGTGAAAAGATATCTGCTATGATTGAGCTTGTGATGACAAAGCATAAGATAGGACAACCAATATTATTGATTGCAGAAACAATGAAAACTGCAGAATTAATTTCTAAAATATTACTAGCAAATAATATTCAACATAATTTATTGCATGCACAAGGCTTGCAATATGAAGCTGAAATTATTGCTAGAGCAGGTCAATTAAATTCCATAACAATTGCAACATCATTGGCAGGACGTGGAACGGATATTAAATTATCAGATGAAGCTCGTCAAATAGGTGGCTTAGCTGTAATATTAAGTGAAAAAATGGAAAATGTACGAATTGAACGACAAGTTATTGGACGTTCTGCTCGACAAGGTGATCCAGGAGAAACATATATTTATTCATCATTGCAAGATACGCTTCTTATTGAAAATCCAGATAAATATTTACAACGATATCAAGAAAAAAAGAAGCATAAAAAAATGGTGCCCATAACTGGATATGCAAAATTAAGAGCAATTCGTGCGTACAGAAAAAGACAACTTCTTAATGAAGATAGTAGTAAGTCAGCACGATTCTCCACGCTTCAATATGATGAAGTAATGAGACGACAAAGAACATTGATTTATGAAGTCAGATATAATATTTTGACAAGTGAGACATTCGTAAAAAATTTAATCACTAGTTTTAAGAGTAGTAGCACTACAGAAGAACAAAAACAAATTAACATGTTAGAGTCTTTTCTAGAATCGTTAGAGGATTCACAAAAAAATATCATTAATATGTATCGAGTGATTCTATTACGTTCACTTGACGAAAGTTGGATGGAACAGGTAGAAATACTACAAGAATTAAAATCAGTAGTTAGTGACCAAGCATTGATTAATCGAAATGTATTGTTTGAATACAATAAGCTCAGTATAGAAAAATATGACGGTATGCTAGAAAATATTCAGCGTAATTTCACTATTAATCTCAAAAATAGTGAAATTGATCTTGATGATTTAGGAAAAATCAATCTGAAAATAGGATAAACAAAAATGAAAATATTTATTTCTAATTTACATGGACAATCTGATTCGAGTACTGCCATGATTGCTCAAAATACAGTAACAGACATTGCAAAAGGTATGTGGATGAATGAATTGCCAATTTCATATTTCCCAATTAACTCACTTAGTCTTGAACAGATGGCTGAGCGCGCGGCTGAGATTGCAAATAACTTATCAAGAGATGACGTAATTATTTTACAATTACCAACATGGAACGGGATTGCATTCGATGAAATTCTTATCGAATCAATTAAAAAAAGGCAAGCAAAAATGATTGCATTTGTGCACGACTTTGTACCGTACATGTTCGCAAAGAATTACTATTTATTGGATCGATATCTAAATGCTTATAATCAGACAGAATTATTAATTTTACCGTCACAGAAAATGGGCGATATGATGACGGAGGCTGGTTTAAAGAAAAAATTTGTTATACAAGAGCTCTGGGATCATCACGTGAACATACCTGTTAAAGTAAATCAAGAATTCAACAAAAACAAAGTTGTATTTGCAGGGAGTTTAACAAGATTTCCATTTATTTGGGATTTAGACGGACAATTAGATGTAGATGTATTCTCAAATGATCAAGGTAGAGATAATAGCTCAATTCATATAAAAGGGTGGCAACCTGATGCTATTCTAATACATGAACTAGCTAATTCTGGCGCGATGGGGCTAGTTTGGAGCGAAAATTTTACTGATCGACCAGAAAGAGAATACTCGAAAATTAATGCATCCTACAAATTAAGTACGTACCTTGCAGCTGGAATTCCAGTTATTCTACGAGAAGAAAATGCAAAAGCAGAGATCGTTTCGCGATATGGAGCGGGATTGATTGTAAATGAATTAGATGATTTAAAAAATAAATTAAATGAAATGAGTCAGGAAGATATTAACCAAATGAGGGAACATGCTAAAAAATTAGGATTCTTGATACGACATGGAGAATTCACAAGAAAAGTTTTAGTTGATAGTATTTTTAAAGCGATTGGAGACGAAAAAAATGAAAATATATAATATTAATAAAGGTATGGGATGGGCCAGCAGTGGTGTTGAATATGCACAATTATATCGTGCGCAGTCATTAAGAAAAACGGATTATGATAGTAAATTTATTTTTTCAGAGTTCACCTTGAATAATTTAATCAGTATGTCGCAAAATATGGGCTTTATGACAGACGAAATTGTTTCTGTATATTATTATTTTTCAAACATTAAATTTAGCGAACCGAAACTAAGTTTCGAGAAAGTACAAAAAGAATATTTCGGTAGCTTCACAGCAAAAGACGAGTCGAATTTAGTAAATGACATAGATAATATAAAAGTTATATTGCATAATAATCAGAAGGCAACAGCGACGGTTGACTATGCTGATGTGTATAGTAACGGTGCACTTATCCGACGTGAACACTTCACTACTGCACGAAATGCAATCCAATATTTTAACAGTAATGGAACCGTTGCTCGTCGCGAAATTTTAAATCAAGATGGTAGTGTTGCATTAGTTGAACGAATTGATGACAAAGAAAATATTTTTCAAATTGATAAAAATATTTTCTTATCAAAAGATGAATTTATGATGTTTTTTATTCAACAACTTCGATTAAAGCGAAAAGACATTATCCTGATTGATCGTTCGCTAGGGGCAGGGTCAAGTATATTAAAAGGCAATAATGGTAATGCTAAGGTGGGAATTATTATTCATGCCGAACATTTTAATGAGAATTCAACCGATGATGATTACATTTTGTGGAATAATCATTATGATTATCCGTTTACAAATGCAGAATATATTGATTTTTTTGTTACGGCTACAGAAACGCAGAAAAATTTATTGTCGAAACATTTTGATAAATATCAAAATAATAAGACCGTTAAAATTTTTGACATTCCAGTTGGTTCAATTGATAAATTGAAAAAAAATACGAATCGTGAACCGCACACTTTTGTAACGGCATCAAGATTAGCACCTGAGAAGAATTTAAATTGGTTGGTGGAAGCTTTTATTAAAGCGCATGAAACAAATGCAGAAATCAAATTAGATATTTATGGAGCTGGTGGTGAAAAGAAACAATTAGAGAAATTAATTAAAGATGCTGAGGCTGATGAATATATTAAATTGTGTGGTCATCATGATTTAAGTGATTTATACACAAATTATTCATATTATCTTACGGCATCCACGAGTGAAGGTTTTGGACTAACATTGATGGAGGCTATTGGATCTGGACTTGTTTTTGGTGGCTTTGATGTTAATTATGGTAATACGAATTTTATTAAAAATAATGGTATCACTGTTCCATTTACCAGAAATAATGCAACTAAAAATATTGTGAATTTAACGAACATGATTGTTGAATTAGATAATTATAGTGCAAATCAATTGGTTCGATCACGTCGTATGTCATACAAAATTGCAGATAAATATTTAGAGAAGAATGTAACAAAACAATGGATTGATCTAGTAAAGAAGGTAACAGAATGAATATTAATTTAATTAATCAATATAATGAAGAAACAAATTTAGTCAATAATACGTTAAAAAAAATATTTAAAGAATTTGTAACTGTAAGTATTGAAAATGATGGTTTTTTGACAACAGGGACGTATTCTCCAACTGATTATTTTTCAGAGCGAGAAAATATGGAAAAAAAGTATGCTAAACGTGGGCGATACTACAATGAAGTGCTAGTACCAAAGTACTGGGAAATTATTGGATTTGGTAATGACGCTCAGATTTTGGACGGTAATCAGTTGAGAGGACGTATTATTTATAGTTCTTCTCGATTGCGAAACAGAATTGTCGCCAGTGTCGAATGGTTTGAAACAAGTGGTAAAATCTACAAAAAAGATTATTATGATCAATATGGGACGATTTATAAAGAAGTACAATATGTTGATAATCAACCCGTTACAGAATTTTATTTGAATCCACAGGGACAAATTCGAATTCAACATTCGTTAAAATCAGGACTATATACCATTTTTCAAGCAAATGGAGATATGAAAGCATACAACAATGTGATTGATTTAACTAAAGCATATATTGAAGCGAAATTTGTAAATATTGACAAGCTATTTTTCAATTCACTTAGTGTCGACTTTATGGTTGCAAATCGAATAACATCAGCCAAGGAGAGCGTATTGATGTGGCATGAAAAGATTGGAACTGCCATACCAGGAAATATGCTAACTTTTCTTAGTAATGAGGAGTTATCAAGAAAAGTTATTATTCAGGACAAAACGAGTTATGAAAATTTTGACCAAATCTATGAAGGAAATGACCGTGATAAAGTTCATTATTTAAATTATAATTACACACTTGAACCACGTTCTAACCGATTGGAACATAATAACGCCTTTGTTTTGACAAATACAGATGATGTTGTTAATCTTGGAGCCTTAATTAAGAATGCACCAAGTATCCATTTTCACATTGCGGCCTTTACGCAAATGTCTGATAAACTAAAGCAGTTCGAATCTGAGGATAATGTGACCTTGTATCAGTCGGCGAATACAATTGTGATTGACAATATTTGGGATAAAACAGACATTTATTTGGATATTAACAGAGGATCAGAGATGGATAATGTTTTAAAAACTGCATTTATCCGACAAATACCAATAATAGGATTTACCAGCACAATTCACAATCAAAAATTTGTGCATAAAAAAGGTCAATACCTCGAGACTAACGAATCAGAAATGATTAGAGATCTAAACATGATTGCTGATAATTCTGATGAATGGCGCAATTTAGTGGATCAACAAATAGTAAATGTCGATATGGCAACGCTTGATGATTATCGAGCAGTGATGGGATTACATTAATATGAATCAAGTTACCAAAAAAAATAATGATGAATTTCCCATTAATTCTGAGAATGAAAATGGCGTTAATAATTTTTTAAATGAGCAAATTAACGATGATATGAAAATATTAATCGAAGACAAGAAATATAAAGAGACTGAGCGTAGACACCTAGGTTTTGGACTTGTTTTTGGGTCACTACTTGGATTATTAGTATTAGGGAGAGTAATATTGAGTATAATGAATTCAATATTACTACATTGAGAATGACAGTAAGTAGAATTGTAAGAAAAATATGTTTTAGTTTATTGTTGGTACTTATTTATGTTTTGGGCATGCGTATTACACTACCTATTAGCATTGTAAGTAGTGGGAGTAGTTCACTTAGTTCGTTGACTGCAATGGTAGGAATAAATACAAGTACGTTAAGTTTATTTTCTATGGGGTTGAGTCCATGGATGTCAGTATCAATTATAAAGCGAGCGCTAGATGCCGGAAAAACGGATAGACCCACGGCTACATCTACTGAAAAAACATATGTTTATAAAATTTTAGCGACCATTATGTTAGGTGCGTTGCAGTCTTATGTTATTTTAGGGCAACAAGCCGAACTTAGTAGTAGAACAGCAAAAGACTTCTTCGTAGGTGTTGTTTTGCTAGTGACAGGTACATTAGTATTAGTTTGGCTTTCCAATATGAATATATTATACGGAGTTGGTGGACAAACCACTATTGTATTATTTACAATCATATTTGGTATTATGACTTCAATAAAAACAAATTGGGAGTTTATTTCAAAAATATCAGTATTGAACATACTCATTATAGTTTCAATCATGGTATCATCTATTTTTTTCGCGGTGATGATTCAACGGGCATATTTGAAACTACCGATGGTAAGATTAATGGTATCCGGTAAAGATAGTTATTTGCCAATACCCATTAATCCGTCTAGTGGTATGCCGTTTATGTATAGTGCGACGTTAAGCTTATTGCCAAACTATTTAGTATCATTTATTAACATGACATTCAAAACAAATTCGAAATTTCTTTTGAATATTAGTGAATTTATGAGTTCTTCAACATATGCTGTTTTTTTCCCCATTGTGATCGTTGTTCTTTTGTCTTACCTATTTGCGTATTATAATATTGACGCTAAAAAAATTTCACATAATTTTGAAGTTAGCGGTGACTATATTATTGGAACAAAATATGGTAAAAATACCCAAAAACACATTATGTATATGACTTTCATTGTGTCAACTGTGAGTGTTGCCTATAATTTAATATTGGCCTTGACACCGTTATTCATTAATCAATTTATTCCAGCACTTAAATCCATTGCCACACAGATACAAGTTGTGATTGTAATGGTTGGTATTGCATTTATGATAATGGATGAAGTCGCCGGACATCTTAAACACGAGGGAACGTTTACACTTTAGGTGTTTTCATGAGGAAAAAAAATTGATATTAATACAAAGAAATGTAAAAGTCATTATCATTAGTATTTTTGTGTTAATGACAACAGTTATCCTTATAAATCTTAACCAAACAATTTATGGGGCATCAAAAAATGATGGTGATTTCAAGGTTTTAGGAATTGTTCAACAAACTAATATGAGTCTCGATGATGGAAACTTCATGGAAATTGTTCGTGTGCAAGATCATGAAACTGTTGAATTTATTCTGTACAATGTTACCAATAAAACGGAAACAATTCATATTGAGAAGTCAAAAGCAACGAACGGGCTGGATGGTATATTAACGAATGATGATGACGATAATAATATCATCGATAAAAATGTTAAAATTCCAAATAAGGTAAAATTGAAAAGAGATGAACAAAAGAAAATAAAAATTAAGTTTAAAAATTTACCAAAACAAATAAAAGGACAATATGTTGAATTATTGACATTCACGAATAAAAAAACAAACACATCGTCAACATACAAAATCGTTATTCATAATGATAAATTGAATGATGATTTTAGAATGAAAATTGAAAACCCAGAATTATCGTATGATAAAAACTATGGCTTGTCAGTGAAGTTACCTGTACAGAATCAAAGTGATTTTTATCGAAAAGATGTAAAACTCACTTTGATTGTGCGTGATAAAAACGAACGGACAATTCTGACCAAGAAAAAGTCAATAGATGCCATTGTTGGTCGATCAAATTTCGCTCTCTTGTATAATCAAAAATTATCAAAGTTAAAACACGGAAAATATAATGTCGATGTTTTGGTTAAAATAGATGGTAAAACAAGAACTTATCATAAAAAATTAGTGGTAAACTATCGTGAAAGTATCGGCTTAAATCCTAAAAACGGCCGATTCAATCTAATTGAAATTATCTGTATTGGTATCATTTTAATAATTAGTGTTTTTGTATGTATTTACATGATTTTTAGAATAAGATAATCTCTCTATTTCCAAAAATATGAAAAATCAATATATCCTGTGTTGACAGTGCAATTTTTTCTGGTATTATTGATTAAAGTGATTCGTACAGATAGTATGTAATAAACATACCGAGACAAAGAGGCGAGCGTGACCTATGGCCGTGCCTGCCTTTTTTGTTGTACAAAGTAATGGAGGGGAAATAATGGAAATAAAAGAATGGCAAGTATTGCGAGCCATAATTGCAACAGGAATTATGAGTTTTAGTGGTGTCCTAATCGAAACGTCGATGAATGTCACTTTTCCAACATTAATGAATGAGTTTAAAACGACTGCCAATGGTGTTCAATGGGTTACCACAGCTTATCTTCTTGCGATTGCCGTCATCGTACCATTGTCGGCATACTTCATTAGAAATTTTTCAGCACGCCGTTTATTTGTGATTTCAAACATATTTTTTTTTGGGGGTGTCCTGACTGATAGCTTCGCACCTAATTTGTTAATTTTATTATTTGGACGTGTGTTACAAGGAATTGGAACTGGAATCGCTTTGCCATTAATGTTTCACATTATTTTGACTAAATCCCCATTTGAAAAACGTGGTGCTATGATGGGAATTGGAACGATGACAACTTCTATCGCACCAGCAATCGGTCCAACGTACGGAGGGGTTGTTTTAACCGTACTTGGATGGCGAGCAATTTTTTGGTTCTTAATACCACTAGTCATTTCATCGTTAATTTTGGGCTTAAAATCAATTCCGAACGAAGTGACAAATAAAAATGACAAGTTCAATTTTCTGGCGTTCATTTCACTATCAATTGGGTTAGCCAGTTTGCTAATTGCAGTTGAAAAGATGTCTGGCCTTTGGTTGGGAATGAGTTTATTGGCATTAGGTGTCTTTTATTTTGTGAATCGGAAAAATGTTCTCTTAAATATATCAATTTTCAGAAATAGTGCGTTTTCGCGATTATTACTGAGCGTGCTAGTTTATCAAGCAATGTTCTTGGGCCTGTCATTTATCTTACCTAACTATCTACAGTTAGGATTGCATCAAAGCTCAACAACGGCAGGCTTATTCATGTTTCCTGGTGCGGTGATTGGATCATTTTTGGGTCCAATTTCTGGACGTTTACTTGATGAGCTCGGTGCTGTTAAACCAATTTCATTTGGACTAATTGTTTCGACGCTCGCTGTCATTGGTATGACACTTAGCTTTGAACATGCGTCAATATGGCAGTTATTAATATGGCACATGATGATGATGGTTGGTTCTGGTATGGCCGTTAATAATTTAATGACAGCAACATTAACGCAACTCGATCAAAAAGTGACCGCAGACGGGAATAGCATTTTAAATACATTGCAGCAATTTTCTGGTGCTGCAGCTACAGCAATTGTAGCGAGCTTGTTTGCGAGTACACAACACATTAAACCAAATGGCGTAATGATTGGTAGTCGCTATGGGCTCATTATGTTGTTGATACTGTTTATCATTTCATTGGTAACATTCATTTCGGTTGTAAAAAGAATAAAATTATAAATTTTAATGAAAACAGTATTCGAATACTGTTTTTTTCTTGGATTTAACTCTTGGTTCGGTATAAAATATCGGACTTTATCTCATAAAATAATATGAAACAATGTATAATATAAACATGAGATATGTACTATTAATTTTGAATAGTAAACTTGTAATCTAGTTATTGAGTAGAACATATTATATGCAAGGAATGATAGAAAGGAGTGACTGCCCATGCAAAATAAGCAAGGAATGAATGGGTTTCAAATTAAGATTACGGGTCTAATTTCAATGGTTTTCGACCATATTGGTGAATTTTTTAGTTTTCCAATTATTTTTCATTGGATCGGACGACTGGCAGCCCCAATCTTTTTGTTTGAAAGTTCGGAGGGATTTATTCATACAAGAAATCGTAAAAAATATATGTTACGTTTACTTTATGGATTTTGGTTAATGGGAATTATTGATTTCGTCTTAAGTCGATATTTTTCCATTGGTGATACGATTGTTGTCAACAACATTTTTGGAACCCTGTTTCTAGGTACCGTATACATGACTGCTATTAGCTACTTCAAGGGGGACCGTGTCCAACGATCAATCGTTCGTGGAATAGCGTGGTTTATGGTACCGATATTATTAGGTATTGGATCACTAGATCTGATTAATATTGTTGGAAGCAATGAAATTTTTCTGCAATTGGTCTTAGGCTGGAATATTTTGGTACCTAATATATTGCTAGTCGAAGGCGGATTTTTATTAGTTGCTTTGGCAGTATTGTTTTATATCTTTCATGGAAATAAAATGGCGCAAATTGCTTCATTATTTGTTGTGGCTGCATTTTCATTAATAGGAAAAGACTTTGGACAGTTATTTGGCAACAATTACCAATGGATGATGATACTCGCCGCTTTACCAATTCTCTGGTACAACGGTGAAAAGGGTAAGAACATGCGTAATTTCTTTTACATTTTTTATCCAGCCCATATTATTGTATTAGCAGTATTGGCCTATTATTTGCATTAAGCTCAAAAGAGAAATATCAACAGACTCAATTAAGAGTCTGTTTTTTATTTATATAATAAATATTAACTGTATCCATAATGTTATAATATAAATAAAAAGGAAGTGTCTCATTAGTATGAATAAAAACAGATTGGAAGCGTTCACAGATGCGATTATTGCAATTGCTGCAACAATTATGGTTTTGGAACTACGAATTCCTGAGGTAAATAGTCTTCATGGTTTATTGGAAGAATGTCCAATTTTTCTAGCCTACTTGATTAGCTTTACATTAATTTATACGGTCTGGTATAATCACCACAACTTATTTGAAAAGATCACTCAGTTATCACGGCGAACATATTTTTTAAATGGTATATGGTTGTTTGTACTCACATTAGTACCGTTCGCCTCGAATTGGGTTGGAAAATCATCAAATGATACTATAGCAGAGTTTGTTTTCGCTTTTGTCTTGTTATTATGGAGTATTCTATTTCAAATACTAGACCGACAAGTTATTAAGGATAATTATAGTGCACGTCGAGATGCGACAAATACGTTCGGTTATCGGTGTATTTTGTATGGTGGCTATTTGAGTGCATTGATTGTAGCATTTATGTTACCAATTTTATCGATGTTAATCATTGCAATCATTACGATTAGTATGACCATTCAATTGTTTTTTATTGATTAGGTTAATATAGAGGTCCACGGCATTGAGATTAATGCCTTTTTTATTAAAAATTTTTATTTACTAAAAATAAATCTATTCTAAATGCATTTATAGAAGGAATTTTTATGAGTAAATTACGATACAAAATATATACAGATAGTAAGAAATTGGAGGTCGGAGTTGCTACAGCTATGTTAGCACTTGATGCGACACTAGCTAAAATGCGCAAGGTGATGCTGTCAAACAAAAAAATGGCACGACGTTTGTTAGAGAGGAGAGAGCGATAGTTTTGCGCACGAGCTCTTTATTTTATCAAGTGCTGCTAGTTTCACGGCTGTTCAAATTAGTACGGTGGCAACAAAGAAATTATTGGCAGGAAACACACTTATAGGACAGATAATACTGCCATAGTAGTACTAGGCTCTGTTGCAGCGGATGATGTAGTTGCCAGCTCATTAGCGAATACAAATGGTGATGTGATCGTAAAATATGGCGGTGGCAAGGAGGTTGATTATGTTAGAACAACATCAGTGAATAGCAATGATGAATTATTGCTGATGACAATACACCAGGCGCGATTACATTTGTTATCGTCGATGGTCAAGAATTAAATTCAAATATTTCAGATTTAGACATGAATAATGGAGTATTAACTTGGGCAATGGGGACAGCACCGACTGTAGATTGAACTTGCAGATGATCTAAAAATTGTTATAAAAACACAAGATGCTCGTGACGTAAATGACGATGTCTTAACAGATTGAATTGGCGTTCATGTAACGACTTGATGATAATACTTATCAACATCGATACGAATGTTTTGAATTACTTGAATGATATGTTTTAGGAGCATTCACTCCAAATTTTGAATCTGCCTCAATAGCAGTCGAAAATGCAGTGGAAATTGCCAAAAATAATTCGCTGTATGATACTGCGTCGAGTGCGATTGTGTCTGATGATATTGCCTTTGCTGATATTGCCTTTGCGACGACTAGTGCAGCAAGTGATAAGACAACAATACTCTCTTTCTTAAAAGTCAAGACGTTAGTGGTACGCCTGAGCCATCAGTCCCCAATAACACAACAATCTAACACTTCAAAAGTGTTGGTAATAAGTTTACTACTCATGCCAATATTCGAGTTTATGTTGTAAAATTTGTGAATGGTGTTTGGCAGATGACTAACTATTCGTTAACTTGTGCAAAGTCAGATGGTTCTGATTTTGACTAAATTAAGCATGACATTCCCATCCCCGGTCATTAGTTACCCATGTAGACGGTGGTGATAATTGGCACACGAATGTCGAGGCAGTAGTACGTTTCGACCAACCTACGAAAGCTACAACGATTGATAATTATGATTATGAATCTAATGTTACAGGCACTGTGTGTTGACACTTTGGAATGATGCTAATTCATTATTAGTAGTATAGAAATATAAGAACAACTTAGATAGCTGTTCTTACACATAAATATATATAAAATACTTTTTAAATACTCAAAAAATTTGTTGATAAATGATTACGAACTAATATGTCATATAACTAATAAAAATGTTAATTGTGCATGATAAAGCAGTTCAAATATAACGAATGTTAACTAAAAAAAATTATAAAAATTCATTATAAATAAGTATACATTCATTATTAAATATGATAACATTTAAAATGTTTTAAAATATATTAGGGGTAGTTTGTTATGAAAAAATCATATTTGTATGGTGGAATAATTGGTGGAATCGCCGTTGTTGTCTTAGGTGGGTTTGGCATTGCGAGCTTAACAGGTGGATCGGTGGGTGGTCCCCTCGATGCAAAAGTAACTGCCGCAAATGCGGTTATTATTAATGATATTGACGAAAGCAAGCGTTACGTTGAACTAGATGTCAAAGTTAATAATAAGACGAGTCAATCAATTAAGTTTGATTCAAAAGCTTTCAAATTAAAAAATACTAAAACAAATGAAACAACTGATATGGAATCTTCAATTGTTTCAGATTCCATTAAGGTAATGAGTTATGGGGCAAGCGTTTCACCAAAATCAAGTGCAAAAGAAATTGTTGTATTCGATTTAGGAAAACAATCATCATTGAAAAATTATGAGTTGTTGATTGATTCACGTGACAGTAACTATAAAGATCAAAAGCAAGTTGAAGTAAAATTGTCAGATGTTAAATTGAAAGATACAACTGATAAACCAGCAAAAGCATTAGGTGCATATATTTCTACAATTTTTGAAGGAAAAGAAGCACTAATGTATGATAAGTTTGTGGCCAATGACAAGAGTGATGATCAAAAAGAATTTAATAAGGACGCAATAGCTTGGATGGAGTCAAACATGTTCTCTAACCGATCATTAGAGGCTGACGCTGGTAATAAACTCGTTCAAAAGTTACAAGCAAAGAATGATAAAGAAGCAAAGGTTGAGTATAAGGTGATTGAAGCAACACCAACGACGGCTGAAATTGAGGTCACACCAACGACGGCTTCTTTGCAAGATAGTTCAGATATGATTTATGACATCATTGATGCAGCTATTGATTCAGATTCAACTTCTGATATGTCATATGATCAAATCGAGACCGGTGCGATGAATCTATTCGTTGATAAGTTTGATGATGTTTTGAAAGAAGTGAAGATGAAGAAAGATTCATATCCTGAGAAAATCAAACTCACTAATGTCGATGGAAAATGGAAAATTGATACGACTACTGATGCATACAAGTCATTGAGTAAGAAGTTCATGGGTAGTGATTACTAAACAAAATAGCGATAGACATCGATATATTAAAATAGCCCCACTCGGTAGTTAATTCTATCGAGTGGGGTTATTTAATTTGTCAAAAATAAGTGAATAAAGTTATAATATCACTATGATTATCAGACAGACTAATATAAATAATATTGTAGGTATTGCAAACGCACATAATGAATCTTGGAAAAAAAATTAATAAGGGAACTATTGATCAAGTTAATCTAGATGATTTAAAGTGGTTAGTGTTCTTCAGATACTTTGACCGGATTTTCTTTTTTGCCTAAAAACGTGTCTTTCTCGGTATTATCACTCTTTGGTAGTTCAATAAAATCTTCAAGTGTCTTTTCGATTGTATCTTGTTTTTTTGTATGTAATGCCATGGGACACCTCCTTAATTGCGATTAGTATACCATGATCTTGCTTAAAAATGGGCATTAAGTAGTATTATCTGGAAGAATAAATAATCGTTTTGTTGCATAAATTTACATAAGGTGTACAATGAAATGAATAATAATTGAGTGAGGAATAACAATGTCGGTATTAATGACGATTGATAAAATAACAAAGACTTACGGTACAAATGAAGTTTTGAAAGGCATTTCAAATGAGGTACAAGAGGGTGAAGTGATTGCAATTCTTGGACCATCAGGTTCTGGAAAATCAACGTTTTTACGAGCGTTAAATATGTTAGAGGCGCCATCAACGGGATCTATTCATTTTGATGGTTATGATTTAACAACCCTCAGTGAAAGCAAACTGGATGAAGTTCGTGAAGATTTGTGTATGGTCTTTCAAAGCTTTAATTTATTCCCTAATATAACTGTGTTAGAGAATTTGCTATTAGCACCCACGAAAGTTAAAGGAGTTGGTCGTCAGGAAGCAAAAAAGTTGGCCCTTTCATTGCTCGATAAGGTAGGTCTATCAGATAAGGCAGATGTTTATCCGTCATCGCTATCTGGGGGACAGAAACAACGTGTTGCAATAGCACGGGCATTGACAATGCAACCTAAGATGTTATTATTTGATGAACCAACCTCTGCCCTTGATCCTGAAATGGTTGGTGAAGTCTTGCAGGTCATGCAATCATTAGCAGAAGATGGTATGACGATGTTGGTGGTAACGCATGAAATGGGGTTTGCAAAAGAAGTTGCCTCTAAGATTTGGTTTATGGATGGTGGATACATTCAAGAAGAGGGAACACCAACTGCATTTTTTGAACAGACCAAAACTGACCGAGCTAAAAATTTCTTAGCAAAAATCTTGTTATAATCAAACGAGTTTAACGTTTGAAGCCAGTGCAACTATCTGTGAATATAGATGGTTGCATTTTTTGATACAATAGAATCAAAGCCTTGTTGAGAAGGACAAGTAAAAAATTGAGGTCATGGTTGTGAACAGACAAGAAAAGCAGGAAAATCTTTGGTTAGGTGTGGCTTTTTTAATGATGGTCATCTTGTTTATTTCAAGTAGTCAAACTTATGAGCAACAGAATCAGCAAAGTTTCTTGCATGCAGTGCTCAAAGCACAACCCGGTAAACATTTTTTAACGCATTTTCGATTAAATTATGCTGGCCAAATGCATGATGCCTCGCGCGACTATTTTCATTATGTTGAGTTTTTAATCCGTAAATCAGCGCATTTTCTAAGTTATTTCATTATGGGATTAGGACTATTTAATGGCTTAAAGCGGCGACTTAACCATTGGTTACTAGCGAGTGTGATTTGTTATTTTGTGGCAACTGGCTATGCGGCCCTTGATGAATATCATCAGATGCAAACCGGCGGTCGGACTCCGCTATTTCAAGATGTCATGTTGGATAGCTATGGGGCACTGACTGCTATTATCACTGTTACGGTATGGCAAACAATTAATCAATTAAAAAAGGTGAGGAAAAATGACAAATAGTGTTGAAAAAGGTCAAATCTATCGGCATTTTAAAGGTCATGAGTACATTGTTTTACATTTAGCTGTGGATACCGCGAATTTAACACCCCTCGTGGTTTATCAGAACATTGATCAAATGGTTGATGACCGCATTTGGGTGCGACGCCAGACTGAATTTCTTGATTTTCATGCTTCTGGTGTCAAAAGATTTGAATTAATTCAAAAAAATGATAGTCTAGCGAAATGAAATATTTATAGTATGGAGGGGATAGGCGAGTAACATGGCATCGGAACATATTGAACAAAAATTGGCTTTATTACCTGCATTACCGGGATCATATCAAATGAAAGATTTAAACGGTAAGATTATTTATGTTGGAAAGGCAAAAAACTTAAAGAATCGTGTCCGTTCATACTTTAAAAGTGAACATGATGGGAAAACCGCAGAACTGGTTCGTAATATCGCCGATTTTGATTTTATCGTGACGAGTTCTGAAAAGGAATCATTGTTACTTGAAATTACACTGATTCAAAAATATCAGCCCTATTATAATATTCGGCTGAAACGGGGAACAGGCTATCCGTATATTAAAATTACAAATGATCGCGACCCGAAAATTGAATTAGCAAGTGACGTCAAAAAAGACGGTGCTCAGTATTTTGGTCCCTATCCTAACGTTTATGCAGCACAAGAAACGTTGCATTTTCTGCAAAAGAATTATCCATTACGTCGTTGTAATGGCTGGCAGGGGCGACCATGTTTGTATGCCAATATGGGACAATGTTTGGGTCCCTGCTGGCATGAGGTCCCAGTTGCTGAATATCAAGCCCAAATTAAACGCATTCAACGCTTCTTAGACGGTGATACGAAAGAAGTCGCTAAGATTTTAAATCAAAAAATGTCGCAGGCTGCGGAAAATTTGGAATTTGAACGTGCAGCAGATATCCGTGATCAATTGAAATTTATAACGGAAACAGTTGAGAAACAAAAAATTATCTCAAAAGATGGCACACCACGTGATCTGTTTAATTTTTATATGGATAAAGGTTGGCTCTCAGTGCAAGTGTTTTTTATTCGACAAGCGCGTCTCTTAAAGCGAGAAAAACGCGTATTTGCGGTTGTTGATGATGCGCTCGAAGAGCTGACAACTTTTATTCTTCAATTTTATAATCGACGGAATGCCGTTTTACCAAAAGAAATATTAGTCCCTCGTGGGGTTGATGCTGAGACGATCAGTGCGGTTTTGAATGTTCCGGTTCGTGTGCCACAGCGTGGTGAGAAAAAAGAACTGATGGTGTTGGCAGAAAAAAATGCCAAAATTGTCTTAGATGAAAAATTCCGGCTCATGGTGATGAATGAACAGAAAACAAATGGCGCCATGCAGGAAATCGCTGATGCATTGGGGATTGAAAAAATTCATCAGATTGAAGCTTTTGATCATTCACATACGCAGGGTGAAGAAATCGTTTCAGCAATGGTCGTTTTTGAAGATGGTGTCCCCAATAAGCAAAAATATCGTAAATATAAAATCAAATCAGTGACGCATGCCGATGAACGGGCGGAAACGATGGAAGTCATTAGACGACGATACACACGTTTATTAAAAGAACATGCGGAGTTACCAGATTTGGTTCTCATGGATGGGGGATTATTCAGTTAAATGCAGCACGAGAAGTGCTTGAGGACGAATTAGGTTTGGACCAGTTACCAGTGGCAGCCATGGTTAAAAATGATCATCACAAAACAGCGGACTTGTTAAAATCAGCTGATGAACCGCACACAATGCTTGATCCAAAATCACAAGGTTTTTTCTTATTACAGCGAATTCAAGACGAAGTGCATCGATTTGCAATCACGTTCCATCGAAGTCTACGCTCAAAATCGTCTCTAGGCTCAAAATTAGATGAAATTGCTGGGGTTGGTCCAAAGATTAGACAAAAATTATTAGTTAAGTACGGATCATTGAATAAAATTGCACAAGCGCCTGATGAAGAATTACATGAATTAGGTATTTCAATGAAAGTGGTGCGGGCTATTAAAATATCACTAAATGCACTACAGGATAACTAAGTTACTTTAGGTGAGACGAACGCTACAGAACCCTAAAAGCGTGAACGTTCATTTTTAGCCAACCTAGTTGACTTGTGTTAGGTGATGGTGTCGTTGATTCATGCGAGATGCGTTTAAACATTTTATTTTTTAGACAGGTTGCGCTATTTTAGGCATGGATGGGTGACCATACTCGACACATAAAATGAGTTAGTTCACGGATGACGTGCCACTCAAGACGCTGATGTCTATCAGTAGTATTGCTATAAAATGTGAGCAAATCTGGCTCACATTTTTTATTACAAACGAATTGAACAATGTGCAATTGCTAATTTAGGCACTAAAGAGCATGGGACAAGACACAATGGATTAAATTAAATCAATGTCATCAGTTAAGATTGTCGATATAAGTGCAACGGAATGATGGGTTAAAATCACAGTCTAACGGAATAACAATTAGCATTATCCCCATAAATACGGTACAATGGTGAGACATATGAACAGCAGTTGCGTGGCGTTAAGCATGCGTTAAAATTTCATTGTTTATGTCATTCGGTCGGCTTAAGTTTCAGACGACGCGTTTGGAATGAAATCGATTTGCTAACAAAATAAAATTAGCATGAACATCAGAAAGGTGGTATCACGATGGCGTTCGTTGATCAAGTAAAAATATTTGTTAAAGGTGGAAAAGGTGGCGATGGCGCTGTTTCTTTCCGACATGAGAAGTACATCAATATGGGGGGGCCTTTTGGTGGTGACGGGGGTCATGGCGGTGATGTTGTGATGGTCGTTGATGAGGGCCTTAGGACGTTAATGGATTTTCGGTATAAGCGTCATTTTAAAGCCACACCAGGTGGCAATGGTGCGACGAAAGGTATGACTGGGGCCTCAGCTGATGATACGATTATTCGTGTGCCACAAGGGACAACAGTGACTAATGCGGAAACCGGTGAAATTATTGGTGATCTGGTAGACAAAGATGATCGGTTGGTTGTCGCCGCCGGTGGTCGTGGTGGCCGTGGCAATATCCGCTTTGCCTCATCAAAGAATCCAGCACCTGAAATCGCTGAAAATGGTGAGCCAGGCGCTGAGCTTGATATTCAGCTTGAATTAAAAGTCCTAGCTGATGTGGGATTGGTCGGTTTCCCATCGGTTGGAAAATCAACTCTGCTGTCCGTTGTGACTGCTGCAAAACCAAAAATTGCCGCTTACCATTTCACAACGTTAGTGCCTAATTTAGGCATGGTTCGTTTACCTGATGGACGTGATTTTGTCATGGCGGATTTGCCTGGATTGATTGAAGGTGCGTCTGAAGGTGTGGGATTGGGAATTCAATTCTTGCGACACGTTGAACGGACACGGGTTATTTTACATTTGATTGATATGAGTGGAATTGATCCTGATAGTGATCCATATGCGGATTATTTAAAAATCAATGCTGAATTGGCTGAGTATGATCCAGCCTTATTAGATCGGCCACAAATTATTGTGCCAACCAAGATGGATATGCCAGACGCTGCAGAAACTTTGACTACGTTTAAAACCAAGCTAATGGCTGACCCAGATTATGATTCTGAAACAGTGATTATGCCAATTTCATCATTAACAAAAGAAGGCTTGGAACCTTTAATGGCAAAGACGGCCGATGTGCTTGCTGAGACAGATGCTTTCATTGCAAAAGAGATGGCAGCTGAACCTGAAGCAAGTGCCATGTACGAATTCAAGGCTGATGAGAAACCATTTGAAATTATTCATGAAGATGATAATTACTGGATTTTGACTGGGGATAAGCTGGAAACTTTGTTCAAGCGCACAAATACGAATTTCACAGAATCATTGATGCGATTTGCTAGACAGTTACGGACTATGGGGGTTGATGAAGCCTTGCGAGATGCCGGTGCGGTCAATGGTGATACGGTTCAGATTTTGGATTTCCAATTTGAATTTGAAGATTAAAATAAAGATGTAATGAAAAGGAGGTTTGAGGATGGCAGAATTATATTTGACCATTGCAGAACCTGCTTTTTCTTTTACCAAAGAAATAAAGAAGTCAAAATTCATTGTGTCATTATTCCGAATTACGTCGGAAGTACAGGCAAAGCAATTAATCGATGAGTTAAATCAAACGCATCGAAAGGCCAATCATAACGTTTGGGCCTATGTATTAGGAGCGAGTGATCAGGTTCAACGTTATTCTGATGATGGTGAACCCAGTGGCACAGCTGGGGTGCCTATGTTAGAAGTCTTAAAAAATAATGGGTTACATGATGTGATTGCGATTCAAACACGTTATTTTGGTGGTATTAAGCTAGGAGCAGGTGGTCTCATCCGGGCGTATGCAGGAACCCTGGCGGATGCGATTGTGGCTGTTGGTTTAGTGAAACGGATTCAATTGACACAAGTCAGTGTAATAGTACCATACGCACAATTTGAAGTATTGCAATATTGGTTGACGCAAAATGAGTATGTTATTCAGGAAACTAAATTTACTGAAGCCGTTGAGATGCTTGTTTTGGTTGCACAACAGGATACTGACCAATTTAAAAGTCTGATTCAAACACAAACTAATGGTATTGGACAAATTCAGTTGGGGGCAGCAACCTATGCCGACGTGCCCTTCAATAAAACCATTTCAGCACAAACGCCAACTAGGCAATAAATAGAATGAATCATATGTTTTCTTTTAAGTGAGTGAAAATACATGATTCATTTTTTCATTTCGAGAAATAATCAACATGGGCTGGAAAAGCCGATGACATGACATTTTTCGGACAATTTTGAGCCTTTTTGAAGGTGAAAAACAAATATATTAAGAAACTGGTTGCATTTATATTCTAATTAGTGGTATTTTTTAAAAGAATGCTTTTTAATAACACTAGAAACAAAATGAAAGTAGGCAAGCAAATCATGGCAAAGCAAAATACCTACGATGAAGGTGATATTACAGTCCTAGAAGGATTGGAAGCCGTTCGTAAACGGCCAGGAATGTATATTGGTTCAACTGACAGCAAAGGGTTGCATCACTTAGTTTATGAAATATTCGATAATGCGGTTGATGAGGCATTGGCCGGCTTTGGAGATGAAATTAATGTTACAATTCACCAAGATAACGCCATTACTGTGGTGGATCATGGCCGTGGTATGCCTGTGGGAATGCATGCATCCGGTAAACCAACGCCAGAAGTCATTCTCACAGTGTTACATGCTGGTGGAAAGTTTGGCCAAGGTGGATATAAGACGTCTGGTGGGTTACATGGTGTTGGTTCATCAGTTGTCAACGCCTTATCATCTCGTTTGACAGTCACAATTGTGCGAGACGGTGAAAAATATCAAGAGCACTTCATTAACGGTGGTCATCCAGATGGTACATTAGAAAAGCTGGGAAAAACAAAAGCTGGTAATGGAACAACAGTGACCTTTAAACCAGATAGCAGCATTTTTTCAACAACAATATATAATTTTGATATTTTAGCTGAACGCTTACGAGAATCAGCTTTTCTGTTGAAGGATGTCAAAATCACATTGACTGATGAACGGGCGGGTCAAGAGCGCGAAGAAGTCTATCATTATTCAGATGGCTTGAAGGCGTTTGCGCAATATTTAAATGAAGACAAAACGACCATGGGTGGCATTATGTACTTTGATGGCACTGAAAAAGGAATTGAAGTAGAAGTTGCTGCCCAATATAATGACGGTTACTCTGAAACAATGATGTCATTTGTCAACAATGTTCGAACGCCAGGGGGCGGAACGCATGAGGCTGGATTACGTTCAGCTTGGACAAAAGCATTTAATGATTATGCTCGTAAGGTAAACCTGCTGAAAGAAAAAGATAAAAATTTAGAAGGTTCAGACGTTCGTGAAGGATTGTCAGCTGTGATTTCATTGAGAATTCCAGAAGACTTGCTTCAATTTGAAGGACAAACGAAAGAAAAGCTTGGCACGCCAGAAGCACGTTCAATTGTAGATAGTATCATTGCTGAGCAGCTCGGCTTTTATTTGATGGAGAACGGGGAGTTTTCACAAGAACTAATTCGCAAATCGTTACGAGCCCGAGAAGCCCGAGAGGCTGCCCGTAAAGCGCGTGAAGATGCGCGAACAGGTAAGAAAAAGGGTAGCAAAGATCGAATTCTATCTGGAAAATTAACACCTGCTCAGTCAAAGAATGCTAAACAAAATGAATTATTCCTCGTTGAGGGAGATTCTGCTGGTGGTTCAGCTAAACAAGGCCGCGATCGAAAGTTTCAAGCAATTTTGCCATTACGTGGGAAAGTCTTGAATACGGAAAAAGCCAAACTAGCTGACATTATGAAAAACGAAGAAATTGCAACAATGATTTATACCATTGGTGCAGGCGTTGGTAGCGAATTTGATGTCAGTGACGCGAATTACGATAAAATCATTATTATGACCGACGCCGATGACGATGGTGCGCATATTCAAACGTTATTGTTGACGTTTTTCTATAAGTATATGCGGCCATTGATTGAGGCTGGAAAAGTCTATATCGCATTACCACCGTTGTATATGCTGCGTAAGGGAACCAAGAAACAGACCATTACTTATGCTTGGACGAATGATCAATTAGCGCAAAAAGAACAAGAAATTGGTCAAGGCTATACGTTACAACGCTTTAAGGGTTTGGGTGAAATGAACGCTGAACAATTGTGGGATACAACCATGAACCCAGAGACAAGAACATTAATTCGAATTACGATTGATGATGCAATGACCGCTGAAAAGCGAGTGACCACTTTGATGGGTGATAAAGTTGAACCGCGGCGTAAGTGGATTGAAAATCACGTGGCCTTTACTTTGGCCGACGAGGCGTCAATCCTAGATAAGCAGGACGCACAAGAATTAGTATCAGATCAATCACCTGAGATTGAACCGGTCGAGCAGAAGGATATTTCTGAAAGTGATGATTCTACAAGTCAAGTCGGTGCAACCGGTGATATGACGGCAGCTATTGAAAGTGATTCAGACTTAGATGACTTTTTCGTTGCGCCAGTGATTGAAACGTGGGAAGACTGATCTTTTCTGCATACTATACGACAATGATGTAAAGGAGACCACTAATGGTAGAACAAAAACAGAGTGGTACGATTCAAGAACTATCACTTGAATCAGTGATGAGCGACCGTTTTGGTCGGTATTCAAAATATATCATTCAAGAACGGGCTTTGCCTGATATTCGTGATGGGTTAAAGCCAGTCCAACGCCGTATTTTATTTGCGATGAGCAAAGATGGTAATACGTATGATAAGCAGTTCCGTAAGTCTGCTAAATCTGTTGGAAATGTAATGGGAAATTTTCACCCGCATGGTGATTCGTCAATTTATGAAGCAATGGTGCGCATGTCTCAAGATTGGAAGTTACGAGCACCTTTGATTGAGATGCATGGTAATAATGGATCGATTGACAACGATCCTGCAGCTGCGATGCGATATACCGAGGCTCGTCTTTCAAAATTAGCAGGTGAAATGCTGCGTGATCTTGATAAAGATACAGTCGAAATGGTTCTAAATTTCGATGACACTGAGTATGAACCGACGGTATTGCCTGGCCATTTTCCTAATCTTTTGGTGAATGGGGCTACTGGTATTTCAGCTGGTTATGCAACCGATATTCCACCCCATAACTTGGGTGAAGTGATTGATGCCATTATCTATATGTTGACGCATAAGAAAGTCACATTAGATGATTTGATGACCTTTGTTAAAGGACCTGATTTTCCCACAGGTGCCATTATTCAAGGCGCTGAGGGTATTAAATCTGCTTATAAAACAGGTAAAGGTAAAGTTGTTGTTCGATCAAAGACTGAAATTAAGCCTTTAAAAGGTGGTAAGCATGTCATTGAAATTACAGAAATCCCGTATGAGGTCAATAAAGCGGCTTTAGTTCATAAAATGGACGAAATTCGTGCAAATAAAGACGTTGCCGGCATCACTGAAGTCCGCGACGAATCCGACCGTGATGGATTGACCATCGTCGTTGAAATTGCTAAAGATGGCAATGCCGATGGTATTCTACAGTATTTATTTAAAAAGACTGAACTTCAAGTGACATATAATTTCAATATGGTTGCGATTCATGAGCAACGGCCAGTTTTGTTTAGTTTACAAACGGCCTTGCAGGCATTTATTGACCACCAAAAAGAAATCATTACTAAGCGCACAGTTTTTGATTTGAAAAAGGCTAAAGACCGACAACATATTGTGACTGGTTTAATTAAAGCCCTCTCCATCCTAGATGAAGTGATTAAGGCAATTCGTGCTTCAAAAGACCGAAAAGATGCGAAACAAAGTTTAATTAATCAATTTGAATTTACATCACCACAGGCTGAAGCAATTGTTACTTTGCAATTGTATCGGTTAACAAATACTGACGTGACGCAATTACAAGCTGAGTTTGAAGAATTGGCAGCCAAGATTGCACAGTTTGAATTAATTTTGAGTGATAATAATGAATTAATTAAAGTATTGAAAAAAGAGTTATTAGCGATAAAAAAAGAGTATGCAACACCACGTTTAACGGAAATTCAAGCTGAAGTGCAAGAAATTAAGATTGATAAGACCGTGACAGTCGTTGATGAAGACGTCGTGATGTTAGTTTCACAATCAGGTTATGTGAAGCGGGCGTCATTACGATCATTTTCTGCTTCAGGGGTCGAAAATGGGTTGCGAGATGATGATTCAGTTGTGTATCTCGAGAAGGTGAATACTTTGCAACATGTGTTCATTTTAACGAATCTAGGCAATGTGATTTATCGGCCAATTCATGAAATCCCTGAATTTAAGTGGAAAGATGCTGGTGAACATTTATCACAATCAATTACAGGTATGGCAAATAATGAAATTGTCATTCAAGTGATTGTGGTAGATGATGTGAATGCATTGACTGGTGAATGGTTGGCTGTGACCAATGATGGGTATATCAAACGTGTTGCAATGACAGAATTTACGCCACGCAGTAATTATAAGAAGCGTGCCATGCCTTTGATTAATTTGAAGAGTGAATCAGCGCAGATTGTCGGCCTAACTCGGTTGATGGCACAGCCTGGAACAAATCAACAAGTTGTTTTGGCTTCTCATGCTGCACAAGGCTTACGTTACAGTCTAGACGAAGTACCAATTCAGGGTGGTCGAACGGCTGGTGTAAAGGCTATGAACTTAGCTAGTGATGACTATTTGGTCGGTGGTGATGTCATTTCTGATGAAAATAAGTGTGCAATTGCGTTGATTTCTAATCGTGGTGCATTTAAGTGGATGCCAGTTGACGAAATCCCAGTTACTACCCGGGCTAAAAAAGGTGTGGCCATTATGCGTGAATTAAAAAAAGATACACACCAGATTATAGCCATACAAGTAATTGACCATGAACAAAGTGTGCCACTGCATATTGTGACCGATACCGGTAAAACTGCTGACATTATTCCGAGTGAACATCCGCTTGGGCAGCGTTACAGTAATGGTAGTTTTGTAATTGATGTTGATACAATGGGTGTGCCAGAAACAATGACCCGTTTACAACAACCATTGGTATTAAACTAGTTTGTAAGTGTTCATGTATTAGTACGAAAAAACATGTATGAAATTATGCGGTTTAAACCACAAATGACGTCAATTCGCTCGCAACGAATTTTGAGACATCATTTGTGGTTTTTATTATGATTTGAATTGTTCAAAATGAGGAGTGAACATGTTGATAAAAATGAATCGTTTTGATGGAGCAAAATTGCATTAATTTTGTGCAAAAAGTTATACTAAAAAATTCAACAATCCTAATAACCACAATGACTGATTTTTGTAGTAAAATGAATGTATTAATAAATGTTGATTCAAAGAAAGTAGAGTATGATTTAATGACTAAAAAGTTGGTTTTCGGACATCAAAATCCAGATACAGATACAATTGCATCAGCAATCGCTGCTGCATATCTTGTGCATAAAGCATTTGGCGACGAAACGGAAGCGGTCGCACTTGGAACACCTAATGCAGAAACACAATATGCATTAGATTATTTCAAGTTTGAACCTTTGCGTGTTATAACCGAAGCTGATACCAAGCAAGTTGTTTTGGTGGACCATAATGAAGCTGCGCAATCCGTTGCAAACCTAGCTGACGTTGAAATTGCTGGCGTCTATGATCACCACAAAATTAACTTTACTTCAAATGCACCAATTTGGTTTAATAATCAACCATTAGGATCAGTCGCAACGATTTTGTATTACGAATTTAAGTCACATGATATTGAGATTCCAGAAGAAATTGCTGGTATGATGACGTCTGCTATTGTTTCTGATACTTTGTTGTTAAAGAGCCCAACCACTACGTCATTTGATCAACCTGCATTGGAAGCGTTGGCTGATATTGCTGGGATTGAAGATTATGAAGCATATGGTTTAGCGATGTTGAAGGCAGGAACTGATTTATCAAAGCGTTCAGCAAAAGAACTAATTGATGGTGACGCCAAGTCATTTGATTTTGCCGGTAATGTGTTCCGCATTGGGCAAGTGAACACTGTTGATATTGAAGATGCATTAACACGCCAAAGTGAGATTGAGGAGGCAATGAAAGCGGAAGACTTTGATAATTTCCTCTTCGTGATTACTGATATTTTAAATTCAAATTCAAAGGCCATCTATTTAGGTGACAATTCTGATGCCGTTGAAAAGGCATTTAATGGTAAATTAGTTAATCACGTGATTGACTTGCCAGGTGTTGTGTCACGTAAAAAGCAAGTTGTGCCACCGTTGACTGCAGCTTTCTAAGTAAGTTACCCTCTTGAATTTATAACGTTCAGCATTGAATGATGCTGGACGTTTTTTATTTGCGCTTGAACGTGACGGGTATGTATAGTTAGAATTGAGATTTATTTATTCTGATGAGTTATGTGAGTACATGGTTGATAATGAAAAATGTGGTCATAATTATAGGCTTAAAAACGGTCATTAGCGATGCAAAGATAGTTTTCCCCCATGCTAAATCCTTGAAATTAACTGAAAAAATTGGCAATTGCTGAATTGTAGTCTGGGAAAAATTAGCGAAGCAAAATAAATCGTGCGGGCACAATGGGAAATATAGAAGCTGAAATATGGAAATATAGAAGCTGAAATATAATTCAGATTTTTCTATTTTTTGTCAGAAAATCTATTTATAATAGGGCTAATGAAATTTTACCAAAAATCCGACACAGTTAATTTACATAGTATCGTTGACTTTTCATGAGAAAAAGATTAGTATTTTAAAAAATAAATAATAAACAAATTGAACAAGAGAGTAGTCCAGTGTGAATCTCAAGAGAATTGCTGTGATGGTGGAAGGCAATGGTAAATACAGGGCGAAGATGGCTTGTGATTGGCTGCTAGCGAACATTTTTGTGAGCGGTGGACGGATTGGTCTCCGTTATCATGACACATGTTGATTAATTGGTTTTAATTCGTTTAGATAATCAACATTTTGAGGGCTGAATTGGTGACTTTCAGCTGAATTAAGAATGGTTCACGACTTGCTCGTTTCTGATGGAAAACATTGGGGACGAGTTTTTATTTGTTTTAGAGAAGGAGATAGGGAAATGAGCAATTATTCAAAGCATGATTTACGATTTGTATCCAGTCGATTGGGATTAGTTGGGGTAATCATTACATTGGGCATTAATATGGTTGGATTTGCCGCAAATAAGACAGTTAAAGTAGGCATTGTTGGCGCATCAGATCAAGCATTATGGCAATCAATTAAACGGACAGCTAAACAAAAGTATGGTGTCACTATTAAATTGAATTTATTTACTGATTATTTAAAGCCAAACCAAGCATTGGTTGATCGTTCAATTGATTTGAATGCTTTTCAAACAATCAATTACTTTAACGTTCAAAATCAAAAGTTAGGTCATCAGTTGGTTGCAGTTGGGAAAACATACATTACGCCAATTCGACTATATTCGTTGCAACATCAACAACTGAGTCAATTACCTGATGGTGCTGAAATTGCAATTCCAAATGATCCATCGAATGAACAACGGGCACTTGATGTACTCGAAGCCGCTAAGTTGATTCAATATAATCATGCGGTTAAACTACCAACAGCTAAAGATGTGACAAGTAATCCACATCAATTCAAAATTAAAGAATTACAATCGGATCAAATCGTTGGCGCATTACATAGCGTCGATGCGGCAATAGTCAATACAAATTATGCACATGACGCGAAGTTGGCAGATAAAACAGTGCTATTTACAGAACCTGTGAACAAAAATACGAAAGGTTACGTGAATTTGATTGTGGCGCATAAAGGAATGGAAAAGAATGCAAGTTATCAAGCAGTTGTCAAGGCTTATCAGACCGAATCAACAAAAAAGAACTCAAGAAAATATACGGCACGGCTGCGTTACCTGCTTGGCAATTGAAATTTAAGTCAGAGGAAGGGAAATAATAAATGGCAGAAGAAACAGCAATTTTTGCAGGTGGTTGTTTTTGGTGTATGGTAATACCATTTGATCAACAACCGGGAATCAGGCACATTCGTTCAGGATATACAGGCGGGACGGTTCCTAACCCGACTTACGAAGCAGTATCAGCGCATGAAACAGGTCATACTGAAGCTGTTAAAATCTGGTTTGATCCAACAATTATTTCGTATGCTGAGTTAATTGAAATTTATTGGCAAGTGACTGATCCAACAGATGCGATGGGACAATTTCAAGATCGAGGTGATAATTATCGGCCGGTAATTTTTATTAATTCTAAAGAACAGTTTGCAATTGCTACAAAATCTAAGCATGCGTTGGTGGATAGTGGTATATTTGATGGTGCCCCGATTGTAACTGAAATTGAGACAGCGGGTCCCTTTTATGAAGCAGAGGAATATCACCAAAACTTCTATCAAAAGGATCCCGTGCGCTATGAAATGGAGCATGCGCAGCGTCAACGTTTCATTGATGCACATTGGCATAAATAAGTAGAGAGAGATTTTGTAACAATGACGCACCGATATACCTTTTTAATCAACCCGGCTGCTAAATCAGGACACGCAGCTGATGTCTGGCAAGAACTTGAAACATACCTTGATGATGAAAAAATTATTTTTGAAAAATTTGAAAGCCAGGCACCTGGCGATATCACTAAATATGCACAGCATTTTGTACAACGCCAACCAACTAATAACCAAGATCATTTGGTGGTTGTTGGGGGCGATGGCACTTTAAACGAAGCCCTAAATGGTATTCGTGACACAATGACATCAAAAATGGTGCCATTAGCATATCTTCCTGCTGGGTCAGGTAATGATTTTGCACGTGCGTATCAGTTAGATACGGTACCCATT